>CAMVRS010000232.1 GCA_947169935.1 uncultured Lachnospiraceae bacterium | reverse complement strand
GGAGAGTATGGCATGCCGGTATCTATCATGTTCCCGCCGGAGAAGATCTGGGGATATGATATAGTGACATCTGCGTATAAGGAGTCACCGGCAGCATCCTG
Organism: uncultured Lachnospiraceae bacterium; assembly: GCA_947169935.1. Lineage (GTDB taxonomy): Bacteria > Bacillota > Clostridia > Lachnospirales > Lachnospiraceae > NK4A136. The sequence continues at coordinate 5,443 of CAMVRS010000232.1, read as the reverse complement.
GCAGAGATTATTTGATCATGTGAAGGAACTGTATGAGGAAGCAGACGATGAATCGGTGATACGGTTGATCGGAAAGAAACCAATTCACAAGGGGGTGTAGTGGATTGAATAGCAGGACCGGCAGCGGTGATCATGCTGCCCGGAGTATAAGGGGACTGAAATGAAAACAGGATTTTTTAAGTTTAAATCAAAACATGATAGGAGTTCACTGCGGGAACAGATCCCTTTTGATCCGGAAACCCAGTACGCAGTGATACGCAGTTCTATTTGCACAGGGGAAAAACTTGCCGGTTTTAAGGATAAAACGGGGGGACATTTTACGGAAGTGATGCTTATAAGATCACCGGAGGATGAGAAGGAATTCCGTGAGATCTACGGGCTTGATGAAGTAAAAACAGAGTATTGAGATTTTCAAAGGAGGCGTGTTATGGGAAAAAGGATACAATGGCTGGAAGATGCAGTATTTTATGAGATATATCCGCAGTCCTTTAAGGATACGGATGCGGACGGTATAGGAAATATTAACGGTATTACCGAAAAACTGCCGTATATAAAGGGGCTTGGCTGCAATGCGATATGGCTTAATCCCTGCTTTGATTCGCCTTTCGGGGATGCAGGCTATGATGTGTCAGATTATTATAAGGTGGCTCCGCGATACGGCAGCAATGATGATATTGTAAAGATGTTTGAAGAAGCGCATAAGCTGGGCATGCATGTATTGCTGGATCTGGTCCCCGGACATACTTCGTGGAAACATCCATGGTTTGTGGAGAGCATGAAGGCGGAGAAAAATGAGTATACGGACCGATATATATGGACTGATAGCATATGGGAATCGCCGGAGGGCTATGGTTCTTTAAGGGGAATATCAGATCGTGACGGAAGCTGTCTGGTGAATTTTTTTACACATCAGCCTGCTCTTAATTACGGTTTTTATAAACCGGATCATTCCTGGCAGCAGCCTATGGATTCGGAGGGAGCCATAGCCACGCGCAATGCTATGAAGGACGTTATGAGATTCTGGCTTTCAAAAGGCTGCGACGGATTCAGGGTGGATATGGCCGGTTCGCTGGTTAAGAATGATGAAGACGGTAAGGGTACTATTGCACTGTGGCAGGATATAAGAAGTTTTCTGGATGAGAGCTTTCCCGAAGCCGTGCTGGTATCGGAATGGGGGGAGCCGGATAAAAGCATAGAAGGTGGCTTTCATATGGATTTCCTGCTTCATTTCGGACCGTCTCATTATAATGATCTGTTCCGTTGTGAGAAACCTTTCTTTGGCGGAGAGGGTGATGCTTCCGAATTTGTTAAAAAGTACCTGGAGAATTATGCAAAGGCGGCAGGCAGGGGACTGATCTGCATACCCTCAGGAAATCATGATATGGACAGGCTCGCGCGCACCATCAATGGTAATAAAGCAAAGATAGCATTTGCTTTTCTTCTGTCCATGCCGGGAGCGCCTTTTATATATTACGGTGATGAGATAGGCATGCGTTATGTTGAGGGACTGACTTCTGTTGAAGGCGGATATGGAAGGACAGGTTCAAGATCGCCGATGCAGTGGGATGAGACTCTTAATGCAGGCTTTTCTGATGCAGAAAGCGAAAAACTATATATTCCGATCGATCCTGAAGCTGACAGGCCGAATGTTAAAGCTCAGATAAAGGATGATGCATCACTGTACAATGAAGTGAAAAAACTGATCGCAATACGTCAGTCTCATAAGGCGCTTAAAAACAGCGGGGAAATAGAGTTTATCTGCGACGGGGCAGAAGGAAAGCCTATGGTATATCTGCGCAGCTGTGAGGATGAAAAGATACTTGTAGCTTTGAACCCCACAGGAGAAGATCAGATATTGCAGACAGAGGAAGAAGCGGGAGATGTTATTTACAGCCTGGGAGAACTGCCGGAGATTTCCAAAGGGAAGTTTGTTATAAGACGGGAGTCGGCTGTTTTTATCAGCCTGCGCTGAATATGAGGCGGGGGTATCGGCACATGAAAAAGAAAATCGCTTTTTTTACTACAGGATGGTGCTGTGAGATATTAAGCCAGTTCATTTCGGGAATGCAAAAGGCATTCGGATCTGAGGGGGCAGATATTTTTCTGTTTTTGTGTTATGCTACTTATGGTGATTCCGCCGCGATGAAAAAGGGGGAAATGAATATCTTTGAGCTCCCGGATCTGCGTGATTTTGACGGCGTGGTGATCTTCGGCAGCGGCCTGGATTTTAAAGACATTGTTGAAATGATATTGTCACGCTGCCGTGAGGCAGGTGTTCCCGTAATAATGCAGGGAGCGGAAAGAGAAGGGATAAGTTATATCGGCTCTGATAATTATCAGGCAACCAGGGATCTGTGCGCCCATCTCTTAGAACGTCACAAGGTCAGCAAGATAGTCTTTTTTGCAGGAACCCCTGATTCACATGATTCCAATCTGAGGCTTAAAGCCATACAGGATCATCTTGAGGAAAACGGCTGCAGCGGATATCTTAAAGAAGTTTTTTATACTAACTGGGAGAATGCTGCTGCTTCACGGCGTGTGAATGAGTTATGCGCCACGGAGGAGGGGCTCCCGGATGCGATAATATGTGCTAATGACGGTCTGGCAATGGAGAGCTGTCTTGCTGTTTTCAATAACGGGTATTCGGTGCCGGATGATGTTATAGTTACAGGTTACGATTTTATAAATGACAGCCAGATATTTGATCCGGCCATCGCTTCCGTAGATCAGTGTCTGACAGAAATGGGAGAAGCCGCAGGCATTCTGTGGGAACAGATTGTGAAAGGGGAGGTTGAAAACGGTACATCGAGGATCATTCCCTGCCGTTTTGTCCCCGGAGACAGCTGCGGCTGCTATGAAGACAGAAACAGTGATATGATACGCAGAAAGGTGGGACGTGACGGGTTCGCAAACCGTTCAATGACCACATATTTCAACAGAAAGCTGGATAATATAGATTCGGTTGTGCTGGGCAGTAGCACTTTTGATGAATTTAAGAGAAACCTTCATGATCTGCTGGTGCGGGATCATGTATATGAAGGGGATTCTTTCCATGTGCTGCTGGAACCCAATTTCGGTCTTTCCATCTATGATTCCGATATTAAAATGCGAACCAAAGGCTATAGTCATAACAGGGAGGTTCTGTATTCCAGTGAAGACGGAGTGAGCTATAACGGGGAAGTATTTGCAGGAAGAGAGCTTATCCCGGGATATAAGGCAGACGGAGAGAATCATCTGTATGTGTTTCTGCCTCTGCACGAGGGGGATTCCGTCTATGGCTATATCATCTTCAGGGATTGTATTGAAAAGGTCTACAATCGTTATCTTCATACTTATCAAAACCGCATGAATCTGGTATTTGAAAAGTTCAGGCATGCGCTTACTCTTGATCAGATCAATATAAAGCTGATGGATCTGATGCGGAAAGATCCGCTTACAGGCGTAAAGAACCGTATGGCATATGAAGATAAGGAAAAATATCTTCAGTCGCTGGTTAATTCGGAATCCGATACGGAATTTGCCATAGCCATGTTTGATGTGAATAATCTGAAGCTCATCAATGATACCGGCGGACATGATGCAGGGGATGATTATCTGAAGAGGTGTTGCCATCTGATATGCAGGATCTTTAAACATAGCCCGGTTTACAGGGTGGGAGGCGATGAATTCCTGGCAGTTTTGTGTGATGAGGATTATGACGGACGGGAGGAACTCAGGGCGGAGCTTATCAGCTGTATGAGTCCGTATTCGGATCGTTTGCCGTTGCCGGATGATTATGTCTCAATAGCTTCGGGCATAGCTGTTTATGACCCACAGGCAGATCAGAATGTTTCTGATGTACTGAAACGCGCCGATGAGGAAATGTATGAAAACAAAACATTCATCAAAAGCGGAAAGATATGCTGAAGAGATCGGAAAGAGATTCATCAGTGACAGGATAAGCCACGCATATTCTTTCGGAGACGGCCACATCAATGACACTTTTTGTCTGGTAACGGATAAGGAGAGTTATATATGTCAGAGGATCCGTGGAAAAATAGATACAGGGATCCTGGAACATAATTATCTTTTATATTCAGAGCTGTTCGAAAAAGCAGATCTGCTTTATCCCAGGTGGCTGAAAACCTCTGAAAACAGTTTTTTCTATAATGATGCAAATGGGGACCGCTGGAGAGTTTATAAAATGATCGGCGGTGAAACAGCGGTTCTTCCTTTGGACAAAGATATGTGTTTTGCCTGCGGAAAAGGTCTGGCAGGGTTTCACCTGATCCTTCAAAAGCTAAAGGAGAAACCTCTGGCGACTTATCCCATGCTCCATGATCTGGATCACTATTACGATAGATATTTAAGGGTACTGGATCACGGGCTATCGGGTGAAACAAGAGATGCTGAAGTGGAAAAGTATATCAGCTCAAGGATACAGGATTTTCTTGATATCAGAACGGACAGATCGGCAGTGATCCATGGCGATCCGAAACTGGCCAACATATTGTTTGAAGATGGCAGGATCAAAGCATTTATCGATCTTGATACGATCATGCAAGGATCTTTGCTTGAGGATATTGCCGACTGCGTCAGATCGTGCTGTGTGAAAGAAGGAAAGATAGATGAAGATCTGATGGAGGCTTTTTTGCGGGGATACCAAAGTGAGGAAAGCACTTTACTGAGTCTGGAAGAGATAAGTCTCTTACCGCGCATGATAAGTAAGATCCGTTTTGAACTGGGATTAAGATATTATACGGATGCTATTGCAAAAGAGAAAAGCTTTAAGGAAAAGTATCCGGGATATCTTTTGGAAAAGGCGAGAAACAACCTGGCTCTGTTATAACGATCCTGTTTGGCTCGCAGAGTGAAGATATTGGAGATGATAAGAATGAGTGAGTATATTATAAGAGATGCAGTGCCTGAAGATGCGCAGAGACTGGTAGAGATCTATTCGTATTATGTGGAGGATACAGCGGTTTCTTTTGAATACGATGTTCCGACTGTGGAAGATTTCACCGGAAGGATAAATAGTATAAGCGCCGGGTATCCGTATCTGGTATGTGAAAAAGATGGCGTTATACTTGGCTATGCTTATCTGAGCGCATACAGTACACGTAAAGCTTATTCATGGACTGCTATGACTTCGATATATGTGGACAGGGATGCCCGCAGACGGGGTATTGGTAATATGCTGTATGAAGAGCTTGAGGAAAGGGCAGGAGAGCTGGGGATAGTTAACCTGCTTGCTGGGATCGCGTACTGCGAAAAAGAAGATGAGCATCTTACACATGACAGCGTCAGTTTTCATTTGCGGGAAGGATATGAGGAAGTAGCTCATATGAAAACGGTCGGTAAGAAATTTGACAGATGGTATGACCTTCTGTGGATGCAGAAGAAACTTGAGGATGTGCAGTAAAAAAGAGCTGCCGCAGCGGAAAGTGCGACAGCTCTTTTATTA
>CAMVRS010000231.1 GCA_947169935.1 uncultured Lachnospiraceae bacterium | reverse complement strand
ATGGCAGATAAAAAGAAAGTAAGACTTATATACAACATAATAATGACAGGCTTTGTGCTGTATGCATGGCTGATCATGTTTTTTAATACCAAGGAAGGCATGCTTACCGCAAAAGGATTTATCAATCTTAAGTTTTACACGACCCTGTCTAATATATTTGCGGCGGTGATAGCCGTGATATGGATCGTTGATTATTTTAGTAAGAAAGATAATCCTTCTTTAGCTTTATGGAAGCTTATGTCTGCGGCAGCTGTTGGCGTAACTTTTACGGTGGTCATAGGTTTCCTTGGTCCGTTGTATGGTTTTGATACCATGTATGTAGGATCGAACTTTTTTCTTCATCTGGTTGTACCGGTGATGGCTATGGCAGAGTTCATTATCTTTAATGAAAAGAAGATGAGTGCAAAAGACAATCTGTTTGTAATGCTGCCGCCGTTAGTATACGGAACGGTATATGTTATCAATACTTTTATAAACGGAGTAGAAGGAAATGACATATATGGATTCCTCATATGGGGATATGCTGTAGGAATACTGATATTTGCAGTCATATGTCTGGCAGCATTTATCATAGGCCTGATATTAAGACTCGTTAATGGCAGATTTATTAAGTGAGGACTGATCGCATGAAAAATAAACATTTAAAAAAACTTACAGTTTGCCTTACGATAATTCTGTTGATGTTTTGTTTCGCCGGATGCGCAGATAAAAATAAAAACAATGGCGACCAATCGCTGCAGAAAGTGCTTGATGCAGGGCAGCTGGTCCTGGGGCTTGATGAGAATTATCCGCCCATGGGATTCAGGGATGAGTCGGGAGAGATCGTAGGATTCGATATCGACATGGCGCAGGAAGTATGCAACAGACTGGGGATCGATCTTGTAAAGCAGCCGATAGAATGGGACAAAAAGGAAGATGAGCTGAACAGCGGAAATATCGACTGCATATGGAACGGCATGTCCGTGTCACCGGAACGTTCTGCATCCTTGTGTCTTTCAAGGTCCTATCTGAGAAGTGAGCTGGTCTTCGTGGTAATGGCTGACAGCGGTATTGAAGATGTGCAGCAGATAAAAGGCAAGAAGGTAGGAGTACAGGCAGGATCAACGACTGAGGATGAACTAAAAGATTCTACACTGATGCCCGATATCACGATAGTTAAATATGGCGATAATAAAGAACTTATGCAGGAACTTGAAGAGGGAAAAATAGATGTAGCTTTCATAGACAGTATCAGTACATATTATTACAGTTCAATGACTGACGAACGTCTTTCTATTCTTCCTACTGTATTTTCAAGAGAAGAACTGGCAATAGGTTTCAGGCGTGATGATCATGCACTGCGTGATAAAATACAGGAGATCATTTATGAGATGAATGAAGACGGAACAGTTAAAAGAATCTCCGAAAAATGGTTTGGAAAAGATATTACTATTATCAAATAAAGGAATAGAAATAAGATGATCATTCTGATAACAGGAGCATCACATACCGGAAAGACTGTTCTGGCCCAGAGGATGCTTGAAAAATATAAGTATCCGTATCTGTCTGTGGATCACCTGAAGATGGGGCTTATCAGAAGCGGAAACACAAAGCTCACTCCTTTAGATGATGATAAGCTTACGGATTATCTGTGGCCTATCGTTCGCGAGATGATAAAAACGGTGATAGAAAACGAGCAGGATCTCATCGTTGAAGGCTGTTATATACCCTATGACTGGCGAAAGGATCTTTCGGAAGAATACTTATCTGAGATACGTTTTATATGTCTGTGTATGACAGATAAATATATTGATACTCATTTTGATGATATTAAACAACACGGATCCGATGTAGAAAACAGAAATGATGATTCGGATTGTACGCCGGAATGGATAAGGTCCGGAAACCGATCTTTTATAAACGGTTTTAAAAAAGCCGGAGAGAATATAGTATTGATAGATGATGACTACAATGCAGTTATAGAAGGGTTATTAAACGGATAGGAGGAAAATCATGATCACCAGAGATGAAGCATTTACACTTCTTAAGAAGTACAATAAAGATCCCTTTCACATACAGCATGCACTGACTGTTGAAGCAGTCATGAAATGGTATGCGAAGGAACTGGGTTATGGAGATGATGCAGAATATTGGGGAATAGTAGGGCTTCTGCATGATATAGATTTTGAACTGTATCCCGAAGAACATTGTCTGAAAGCGCCTGAGCTTCTTAAGGAGGGCGGTGTGAGCGATGACATCATTCACGCTGTATGTTCCCATGGTTATGGAATAACAGTGGGATGTGGTATAACGATAGATGTGGAGCCGGTTCACGAAATGGAGAAAGTACTTTTTGCTGCAGATGAACTTACGGGACTCATAGGTGCTGCAGCTTTAATGAGGCCGTCAAAGAGCACGAAGGATATGGAGCTTAAGTCTTTAAAGAAAAAGTACAAGAGCAAAGGTTTTGCTGCCGGCTGTTCCAGGGAAGTGATAGAGCGCGGAGCAGCGCAGCTGGGATGGGAACTGGACAAGCTGCTGGAAATGACGCTCCAGGCTATGGCAGCCTGTGAAGATACCATAAACGAAGAAGTAGCTGCAGAGGGATAAACATGAAAAGAATGCTGAAGTACGTAGTTACTATCATGTTTGTGATGGTCGTGTTATGCGGCTGCGGGGATAATCTTAAGAAAACCGATAAGGCAACGGTGAAGGCGGCTATTGAAAAGCTGAATGCTTATGATGATAAATTCATGACCGAGAATGATACTATGGTTGGCGGTCTGATGAAGAACAACTGGAGCATAAAGTTCCGTGATTACGGAAAAGATAAAACTTTATGCAAAACGGATTTCAAAATGGAGCTGTTATCAATAGATCCCACAACAACGACCGAAAAAGCCAACTATGTTATCACCGAAACAGAAACTGAAAAAGAGTATAAAATCTGCACCCGTATAGACAATACATATCTGTATCTGTGCGGTCCGCTTTCACAGAAGGAAGACCTGCAGAAATTTGCAAAAGATCTGGGATATTTAAAATAAAGAGGAGGATAGATCCGAAATGAAAGATTACGCAAAACTATGGCTTGCTTATTCACCCAAAAAGAACAACAGGGAATGCGGAGACCTGAAAAAGATATACATATCAGGTGTTTCCGAAAACGACAAGATAGTAAAGAATGCTGTCGCTGAACTGAAAGCAGGCTTAAAGGCTATGCTGGACATAGAGCCATCCATAGAATACGGGTCTGCCGGACCGGATATAAAGATCCAAAACGGAAAGGATATGCAGGACAAAGAGGAATACACTATATCCATTAAAGACTCCGGTCTGGAAATAGCTGCAAAAAGCGGTGCGGGAATACTGTATGGCGCATTTGATATACTCCGCACAGTTGCGTGTGAAGAGTCTGTCGAAAAAGCATATGCTGCAGGAAAGACAGTCCGTCCTTCCAATCCTCTGCGAATGCTGAACCACTGGGATAACATGGACGGAAGCATTGAGAGAGGTTATTCCGGAGAGTCATTCTTTTATGAGAATAACGAGATAGTAATAGATGAGCGTACAAAGGATTATGCAAGACTGATCGCGGCAGTAGGGATAAACGCTATCGTGATCAACAACGTTAATGTTAAACAGGCAGCATCCTATATGATCACCGACAGGTATTTTGACAAGCTGGCACAGCTTGGCGAGATACTGGCAGGGTACGGCATCGGATTATACATGAGTCTTAATTACGCTTCTACCATAGAGATAGGCGGACTGGACAGTGCGGATCCTCTTGATGAAAAAGTTATAGAATGGTGGAAGGTCAAGATGGCAGAGGTATTTAAGAAGATACCGACGCTTAAAGGTTTCCTGGTCAAGGCGGATTCGGAAGGACGTCCCGGACCCTTTACCTACGGAAGGACCCAGGCAGACGGCGCAAACATGCTGGCCGATATAGTAAAAGATTATGACGCGATAATCATCTGGAGATGCTTTGTATATAACTGCAAGCAGGACTGGAGAGACAGAAAAACCGACAGGGCAAGAGCAGGCTATGATAACTTTATTCCGATGGACGGTGATTATCATGATAACGTTATCCTTCAGATCAAAAACGGTCCGATGGATTTCCAGATAAGAGAACCGATATCACCACTTTTCGGCGGACTTAAGAAAACCAATCAGATGCTGGAAGTGCAGATAGCTCAGGAGTATACCGGTCATCAGATAGATGTATGTTACCTGATCCCCGAGTTCAAAGAGATCCTTGGTTTTAAGACTTACTGCAGTGAAAAGGATGATACCGTAGCGGATATCATAAGCGGCAAGACGCTTGGCAGCAGGTTCTCCGGCATAGCTGCGGTTACAAATACAGGTAACGATTTTAACTGGACCGGCAATTATCTTGCAGGAGCAAATCTTTACGGTTTCGGAAGACTTGCTTTTGATACGGATCTTTCCGCAGAGCAGATCGCAGAGGAATTTGTAAGGATGACCATATCCGAAAATGAAGAAGTTGTATCAGCAGTTCTTGAAATACTTCTTCCTTCCCGTGAAATATATGAAAGATACACAAGTCCCCTGGGAATAGGCTGGATGGTTACACCTGCAACGCACTACGGCTGCAGCGTTGACGGATATGAGTATGACAGATGGGGAACTTATCACAGAGCGGATCATCTGGGCATAGGCGTTGACAGGACCGATAAGGGAACAGGATATGCGCTGCTTTATAACGAGCCTAATGCGTCAATGTATAATTCACCCGATGATTGTCCCGATGAGCTGGTGCTGTTCTTCCATCATCTTCCTTATACCCATGTGCTGCACAGCGGAAAGACTGTTATCCAGCATATCTATGATACGCATTTTGAAGGATATGCCCAGGCCCGGGAACTGGCAGCCAAATGGGATTCCTTAAAAGGAAAGATAGATGATGCGATCTTCGACAATGTAAAGGAACGTTTTGAGCGCCAGCTTTATAACGCCCGTGAATGGTGTGACCAGGTTAATTCTTATTTCTATCGTAAGAGCGGCATACCCGATGAGAAGGGAAGAGAGATCTGGTAAGCGAAAGAGAGCCGGTATATGAGTAAGATCAAAAAGTACAACGCTTTTATCAGTTACAGGCATTCAGAGCTGGATTCCGAAGTGGCAAAAGGCCTCCAGAAAGCGCTGGAGCATTTCCGCATGCTAAATGCGGATCTGGAAATAATAGCCAGGGTAAGATATTACTACGGATATGATGATGACGGTGAATCGCTGGTCCTCTATTCTCTGAGGAATGATAATAAATACGATCTGTATAAGATAGACGTTCTGGATTATGAAGACCTGATAGAAGAGGCCGACAGGCTTTTAGACGGTTATGAATCGTCGGATGCGATCAAAGAAAGATATAAGATGCTGGACTGAAAAAGGAAGGCTTAAGTTTACCTTCCTTTTATCTCTATACGGTCAAGTATGCCCTGGACACTTACGCCCGGATGGGTCAGATACATGCGGGTCACATCCTCGATAAAGGTTTCGTCCGCTCCTGTTTTCTGACGGATAAGTTCTGAATTATAACCTTTATTGACCAGCTTTATGATCTTTTTAGCCATCTCTTCTTTATT
>CAMVRS010000230.1 GCA_947169935.1 uncultured Lachnospiraceae bacterium | reverse complement strand
GGTAAGTTTGAGAGCAGCAATATCCGCTTTATCGTGGAGAATCCCAATACAGACGAGGAGACCCTGCAGGATATCTTAAACCATAAACCTTCGAATCTGATAGTAAGCTGCATAGAGGCACACCCTCACCGTCCTAAGAAGATCAAGAAAGTGGCAACGGCAGAGGACGCAAAGAAAGCAGCTGATGCGATATTCGGAAATAAAGACTGAACCAGAGGGCGAAAATGAAGAAACGATATTTAACCCTGTTTGCCTTATTCTGCATGACATTAAGCGCATGCGGCAAGAAAACAGAGGCTGCAACAACACAACAGCCGGAAGAAACCGTTACGGTCGTAGAAGAGGAGCCCCGGGCGCAGCGTATAGCCGGCCCGCTGACCGAATGGACTACCATAATAGACCATTACACAAAGCCCTATGAAGACACCATAGACCCTTTAAAGAACGGGTATCTTTATGGGGATTATACCGGTATGGTCTTAAAAAAGACGGAAAATATCTACTCAAAGCTGGGTAAGCCCGTATATAACGAAGCTTCAAGAAATACGACCAACAGCTATATCCTGTTAAATACCCAGGACGAATCGCACACGGTCTGCGATATGGAGATGGGCTTTACCTATCAGTTCGACTTTACCCAGGAAGACGGCAGTATTATCTCAAAGACAATGCTCTATAACCCTGTATCGAACACCCTGTTCTGTCAGACAGACTGTGAGATCGATACCGTACTCAAGAACATGTTAGAGGACTATGTCCCCACGGGATACAAGATTGAATCGTTTTCGACAAAGACAGGGGACAAGGTACTTAATTCGGCGTTTGACGACAATCTCTACGTCATAGGTGACTACGGTGCTTTTGTCCCTGAGCCGGTGCTTGATTTTATCTGTGCCGTAAATACGGATACCGATTCATCCCTGCTTTACGGCGGGGATATACCCGAAAATATCCTCTTTTCCATAGAGTTCTCCCTGGATCCGAAGATATTTGACCTTGATGTACCGGCAAAAGATTTCACGTACGTATATAACCCGGAGATATTCTCATCAAAGATAGACCTTATCCTTTCCGGATACGGTGAACCGGTAAGATGGTATGACAATAAAGATGAGGTGCAGAAGGCATCTGATATCCGCATAACCAGAACCTATGCGATTCGCTCCATAAACGAATATATGGTTGCATGGGAGACAGATCCCGACGAGGTAAATACTCCGGTCTTTGCCGAAAGGAATTATGTGGAACCTGCACCTATTGCAGCGCCCAAAGACAGCTTAACAGCCCGTGTCCCCGGATATAACACAAAACTTACAGCCATAAATGATGCCTATGGGCCCAATAAGTCATATTTAAGGACAGGAAACTACGACGATCAGATAGAAGGCGCTATGTCTTATGCCTCTTATCTGCACCCGGAATGGACCATGATAGGCGTCGATACGGAGAATATTAAGGACAACGACAAATGGGGAACTTACATCTATTTAGCTGACGGAGAGGCAATAGGCCCTTACGGCGCATATATATATGAAGTACAGTTTGAAGAAGGAATATCGTCCATTTTCGTTGATGTAGAGAACGGACGGACAATGGAATTCCAGTCTATGTATCTGGAGAACGTATTAAAGAACTGGCTTGCTCCCTACTATCCGGAGGGCTGCGCTACATTTACTTTAGACAGCCACGACGGTTTATGGAACACGAACCCGACAGGACACGGATATAAGACCATATTGGTAGATCCGCAGTGTCAGTTCGGCTCCATTCTGGATTTCATTGCTTCCGTATCAAAGGATAAGGATAACACACTTATCAAAGGATATACCGGGGATAATGCGTTCCGTATCCGTATGACAAAATCCCCCGAAGCCGGATGGGGAAGCGCCGATGAGCTAAAGAACCTGTTAAACAGCTATTTCAAGGTTAAACAGGAAAAGCAGGATGGGGATGCATGGACCATCAGCTTTTCCGTTAAATAACGTGTTTTACCGCAAATGCGTGTAAGATAAATACTAAAAAAGGAGAGGAAAAATGAAAAAAAGAGTAATCAAAAAGATTGCCGCCGGGATCTTATCATTAGGTCTGATTTTTAGCGAATTAAGTGCGCCCTTTATCGGACAGGATACCGTTCAGGCAGCCGATGTCGATCTTATCGAAGACGACACAGAGACAGAAGTATCTGTAGATCTACCTGCATCAGATGCCTCAGAAGAGGATGTAACATCTGGTTCAGATATATCTACGGGTGAGACTGTGGAGGACGATGAGCCCGATCCCGAAGTTCCCGAAGGAGAAATGGATACTGCCCTTGAAGACAGACCTACGGGCTGGGCTAAATGGACTAACGAGGTAAGAAGCAATGCCGACACCATGAACATCAACGACATCAAGGTATACATGTCCCCCGACGGGGTATCTAAAAGCGGAAGCGTTGACAAGAAAAGTGATCCGTCAGAAAGCGGCCAAAAATTTAAGATCATGATCGTCAGCCGTGGGGGCAAGAATTATAACCACACGATCGATGCGACAACATGGAGAACAATACTTGAAGCCAAAGTCTATTATTCAAACGGAGATGCTTGGACCAGCACAAAAAATACCTTTGAAGATTACAAGAATTATATTACAGAGATCGTATTTCGAAATATAGATGCGATCACTGCAGACGAAGCGTTTTTCGAGTGGGGTATTCTCAAAAAGGTCATTTTTGACGATGATTGTGGGGGTGCATCAAAAACTGCAGGTTCAAACGCCAAAACAAGTGTTTGGAGCGCATCAATGTTCGGAAGATGCCCCATGCTTGAAAGCGTTTTATATTCTGACTCCTTAACTGAGATTCCTGTGGGTACATTCATGTTCTGCGAATCGCTCAAGAATGTATATAACGCAGACGGAACAAACGCGCCATATACAAATACCGCATATACATCACACAAAAACACCGTACTGACCGCGATACGTTCAGGTGCATTTTTCGGTTGTGGTCAGCTTTCAAATCTGGACGTTCCTAACACATTATCCACTATAGACGAAATGGCTTTTCAGGAATGCTTTTCCTTAACAACTATAGATTTAACCTCTATAACTGATTTAGGGGAAAGTGCGTTTAAGAATAGCGGCATAACAAAAGTAGAATTATCCGCTTCTATCCAGGGCGTCAAGAGTTACGCATTCCAGGAATGTAAAAGCTTAAAGAGTGTATCCCTTGGAGGGTCTACTGCTGTTCAGAGACAGGCTTTTGAGGACTGTTCCAGTTTATCTACCCTTTCATTAGGAAATGTAACCTACGTCGATTACGCAGCTTTTAAAAATTGCACCGGCCTAACATCATTAAACCTTTCAAAAGTAGAAAAAGTAGAAGAAGAAGGTTTTTACGGGTGCAGCGGACTCACATCGGTTAATCTGAGCAGCTGTACAACAGTAAACAAAAAGGCTTTTTATGGATGCAGTGGTTTATCAACTCTAAACCTTAGCAGCGTACAGGAAATAGAAGAAAGCGCATTTGGTAAAATAGGCGCCAATACGATCACATTCCCTCTTTCTATTACTAAGGTTGGATTAGGCGCATTTACCGAAGGTCAACTTCTTACTATTAACTATCCTGGCACATCAACTGAATGGCAGAAAAAGGATTGGGGTAAGAATATAGAAACTCAGAAGAAATACTTTGGCAACGCAAAAGTTATCTGCGCAGGAGATGGTGTAACCATAGACCCTACAAAGCCTACTCCGACACCTACCGCAACATCAACTCCGACACCCACGACAAAGCCCGATAAGCCTACTCCCACACCTACGGGTCCGGCTAAACCGACACCTACTCCTAAGCCTAATGCAACTCCCACACCCGTACCTGAGGAGCCCAATGCGGTATATTACAACGTAAACTTCTATAATAACGGGACAAAGCTGCATACAGAGAAGGTTATAGAGGGTGGTATCGTTACCTTTATTCCCGTAGCTGAACGCGCAAACTGTGATTTTATCGGCTGGTTTGATAAGACCGCAAAGCTTATGTGGTCTCCTTCCGCACCGGTATATTCAAACATTGACGTTACGGCAAAGTTCCAGAACCGTACTACCGGAGAGATAGAGCCTAAAGATCCGGGAGACGACGACGAGGGCGACGACAGCTATGATGATATCCCCGAAGCAACAACTCCCAGGGATATATACCTGGTAAAAGGTCAGAAGATATGCCTGCTTGGTGCTATGGCCCAGAGTACCGATAATAAGATCGTATCCGCATCAAAGTTTACCAAAGGATATACCACCATTACCGCAAAGAAGCCCGGAATGGTCAAATTGAGCGTCACAAACTCAAAGAATGAGACTATAACCCATATGGTGTGCGTAGAAAAGCCCGTACTTTCGCAGAAGAGCTATAAACTCGTCACCGGAGAATCGGCACCCATTGGCGTAACGATAGGCGCATGGACTTCGAACTACCGCGTATTTTACAGCAGCTCCAACATAGATGTAGCTTATGTAGATAACGGCAGGATCTATGCTATAGGAAAAGGCTCCGCCGTAATAAGCGCGCATATCAACGGAAAAACCTATAAGGCATCAGTAAAAGTAACCTACCCGAAAGCTCCTGCTGTATTCGGTGAGAGTATTACCATGACGGCACTGCAGAAAGCTACCATAAAGATAGATGGATTTAAGGCAAAGACAGCTCTCTGGACTGTAAGCGATCCTAAAGTAGTAATGATAGACAAGAACAAGATAACCGCTATCGGATGTGGTACGGCAGAAGTGACCGGTCAGGACGCAAATGGGGCAAAGAAGACCTTTAAAGTGACCGTAAAGCCGCCCACACCCAGCATCATCCACTTAAACGTAGGAAAGAATAAGAAGATCGCTTTCTTTAATGTAAAGAACAAGAACGCACTCTGGACGACATCCAACCCGAATATCGTCAGTGTGGACGGAGGCAAGGTAAAAGCCATTGCCCCGGGTATTTCGGAGATCAAGGCTGAATATAACGGATTTATATTCCGTGCTTATGTAGTGGTAGAAAATCCTACCTTGAACATCGGAGATAAGCTGGTCGTAAAGGGTTCCGATTACGCGTTAACGCTTACCAACGGCACCGACTATATAATTACATCATCAACCATATTCCAGCCACTTACCTTCACCACGAAGAAGCCTCAGATAGCAAGGGCGAATAAATATGGCAAGATAATAACTTCCAGTGCCGGAAAGACAAAGATGACGGCGGTGATAAACGGAAAGAAGGTCAATGTTGTAGTAAATGTCTTTGATGTAAGCAATAGCGGAGATACTCCTAAAACAGCAGCAGAAATAGCAGAATATGCTACCTCAGATGCAGCTTTTGAGTATATCGAAGACAAGGATTATTCCGAAGAATTGACCATATCCGAATAATCAGACTTAATTTAAGGGGCTGTCACACCAATGCTTTTTATCATCTAAAGCGACAGCCCTTTTTTTTATGGATACAGGCTTTTCTATATATTTTATTGTGAACTACCACGCACCTAAAGGTACGTGGCTTCCTGCTTCGACCACCACTGCGTTGACTACGTTAGAGCTGTAACCAAACGACTTACACGATGTCCACAGGCGTTAAGTTTGGCCGGTTCCCTGCCTACTGTATGTA
>CAMVRS010000229.1 GCA_947169935.1 uncultured Lachnospiraceae bacterium | reverse complement strand
GTTTTGCGGGCTATTAACAGAATGTTCATAATTTGCCAGTTCGGGGATTTCTATTCTTTTTTTAACGCGCAATTTTTTGGTTACTTTCCCGCTCCTGCAGTAAGTCCTTTTACAAAAAACTTCCGGAAAAGAGGATATGTTACAAGAACAGGGACCATTATGATCACCGCAAGCGCCATTCTGTATGATTCCGTCGGTATCCGTGTCGCAATAGCTCCTGAGATCCTGTCATTTGTTGCAAGAAATGTTGCACTTTTCTCAAGATTGTAAAGAACGTATTGAAGTGTATACATCCCGCTGTGATTGGAATCAGTGTATAACAGATTAGGATACCAGCTATTCCAATACGAAAACGCCTCAAATGCTCCTATCGTAACTATTATCGGCTTGGACAAGGGCCAAACGAACTGTCGGAATATCCTCCATTGCGATGCCCCGTCAAGACATGCCGCCTCAAGTATTTCTTCAGGTATATTCTGCCTGTAATAAGTGCGCATAACTATTATGTACCAGCTTGAACATGCGCCCGGAAGAATAAGAGCAAGCAGTGTGTTCTTCAGGTCATATAGCTGGGTATTTACAGCATATGTTGCTGCAAGCCCTCCTCCGAAAAACATCGGCAATATAATAAGCATCGTGTAGAGCTTCCTCAGTCTGAAATATTCACGGCTAAGGACATACGCCATGGTACTGATCAGAAACAGCGAGAGAACTGTCCCCGCTATTGTAATTACGGCTGTTACACCGAACGAACGCATGATATAGCCAAGACTCTTTGCTATATATCTGTATGCATCAGCAGACCACTCGTCCGGAATCAGGCGATATCCGTTTTTAATAATTGACTCCTCTGACGAGAATGATATTAAGAAAATGAAAACCACCGGAAAAAGAACCAGGGCCGAGAGGATAAGCATGAAGGCGCCAAGAACCCTGTCGGCGGTTTTTCCGATGCCTTTAATATAAATGCTGTCGTTTTCCCGTGATACCGGCTTCATACTATTCCACCCTCCGGATCTACTTTCTTTATGATCCGGTTCGCCGTAAATAATAATACGCAACCTATTGCATTTTGCAGAAGACCGGCCGCAGCGGAGAAACCGTAGTTGGAGTTCTCCATAAGCGCCTTATATACAAACACATCTATTGTCTCCGTAGAGGACATGATCGATCCCGAATTCCTGGTGACCTGGTAAAACAGACCGAAATCGGTTGACAGTATATGCCCCAATGCCAGAAGCATCATTACTATGATCACCTTACTGAGTTGCGGAAGTATCACATGCCGGATGACCTGCCGCACTCCTGCTCCATCTACTGCCGCCATATCGTAAAGCTGTGGATCGATCGAAATAATATTGGCATAATATAAGATCATGGTATATCCTGACGTTTTCCACAGCTGGACAGCAGTAAGCACAAAAGGCCATATCTCCGGGCTTTGATAATAGTTGATCCCAATCATTCCGAAGTGTCCGGCGATGGTGTTGACAAGGCCTCTGTCTGCAGACAGAAACGCATACACAAAATAACTGACGATTACCCAGGACAGGAAGTACGGCAGCAGCATAACTATCTCTACTGCCGATCTTATCTTTGTGGAATGGAGGAATGCCAGGATCAATGAAAGTATTAACGGCAGGGCAGTTCCGAGAATAAGAAAAGTCAGATTGTAGGAAAGTGTGTTTCTTACCACCCTGCCTATCTGGGGATTAAGAAACAGAAATCTGAAATTGGACAGGCCCACCCAGTCACTGCCCATAATAAGGCTGTAAAAAAATCCTCTGCCCGGTATTAGTCTATAGCGCTTAAAAGCAAGGATCACGCCAAACAGCGGTATATAACAAAAGAGAATATACCATATAAGAGTAGGTAGCGACAATCTGATAAGCTCTTTATTTCTTTTTACAGACGCCTTGTCATTATGTTTATTCATTATCATCTTCCATCAGATACAGTTCCCGGTAGGAGCTGCATCTTTCCATCAGTTCTTGATGAGTTCCCTGATCAAGTACGCGCCCGCCTTCCACGAGCATTATTCTGTCAGCTCCCACCACTGTTGACAGTCGGTGAGCAACCATGATTATTGTAGTCTGCCCATGGATATTCTCAATTGCCTGCTGTATTTTCGCTTGCGTGATATTATCCAATGCGCTTGTTGCTTCATCAAGCATCAGTATGCTGCATCCCTTAAGTAGACTCCTTGCTATTGCCAGTCTCTGCCTCTGGCCGCCCGAAAGAGTCGCGCCACCTTCTCCTACGATCGTTTCGTATTTCTCGGGTTTTGCCTCGATCTCTTCATCAAGACAGGCCAGTGAAGCAGCGCGATGCATTTCTTCATCCGTCATATCGGGTTTGGCTATCCTTAAGTTATCCCTTATACTCATCTGGAATATGTAAGGGGTCTGCGTAACAACGCTAATACATCCACGAAGGGATTCCTTGTCAAGTTCCTTAACATTTATTCCGTCAATAAACACGTTCCCACTGAACGCATCATACAGCCTGCTTATCAGGTTCAGGATTGTCGTCTTACCTGACCCGCTTTTCCCCACCAAAGCCACCGTTTCTCCCGGAGTTATGTCAAAGCTCATATCATACAATACCCATCTGGTCGATGTGTTCAATTTGGAAATATTATAAGAAAATCGTACGTTCTCAAATCTGACAGCCCCCTTAATATCTTTCTTGCTTACAGTTCCGAAAATTTCCTTTGGAAAACTCTTATCATCAGTTAATGCGCGAAGTCTTTCACAGGACAGATTCATTTCCGTCAGGAAATCAAGTATATTACCCATAAGTGTAACGGCAGGAGTACCCAGAGAAGTATAGTAGTTAAAAAGAATAAGCACTGAAGCAACCGGCAGATTGCCTTTCATCAGTAATATCGCAAGAAGTGTTATAAAGATCAGTGACCCTGTCTCCTTTACCCCGCTGTTTATCAGCCGGTACATAAGGTTTTTGGCATACCAGAACAGCCGCGAATCATTTGCACTGTTGATTCGGCTCTTTAACTCATCTTCAAAAGCCGGCTCCGCATGGATAAGCTTAATATCCCCGGCTCCTCTGACCATCTCTCCGATAATGCCGGTATATCTCTCGTTTTCATTTCGATATAGCCTGCCGTTCTTCTGGGAAATGCGCTCACGGTTCAGTTCAAGCAGTGTCTGTACAACCATAAGCACAACCACTACCGCAAAAACAAGAGGACTTACAAAACACATTGCGATAAGTATCCCGATATACTGACATGCCTGTGACAGATTATCCGCCAGAGTATTAAAAGCATTAGCGAGATTTGAAGTGTCGGTAGTGAGTCTTTGTATGAACAGTCCGGTTCCGTTACTGCTAAAGCTCTGGTTCGTTATGCGAAGTACCGTTGAAGATATATCTGTTTCCAGTATTGTAAGCGTCCTGTTATATAATTTGTTATATGCAAGATTTGAACCCGATGTAACAACCTGTGAGACAATATTTACAGCAAAAAGCATAACAGCAGTCAGGATCAGCTGGGAGGTCGCTTTCTGTGTAAATGCCACGATGATCTTTGCACTTATTACAGGTGCTACGATCAGAAGGCCGACACTTATTAACTGTAACAGAACCGCAAGCATCAGATATGCTTCGTTCTGTCCTGTGTATTTCCATGCAAACCTGAGGTTATCACTCAGGGAATTATTCAATCTGACCGAATATGATATCCGGTTAAGTCCATTATAATAATCCCAGGAGGGTGCATTCGGCCAGTTGTGCAGTACTTTGATTAATATCAGGGATTCCGGATGGTCTATCAGATTCAGGCTACAGCCGGAAACAAGAATATCCACCAGAGCATATCCGCATCTCTTCCTGACAGAAAAGGAAACGGTGGTATCTTCCCCAAAATGCTCCTGATATCCCAGAAGGATTTCTTCCACGCTGAGTCTTAAGCGAAGCATATCATCACCTGTTACTCCGACCCTGTCTACCTCTCTTTGCATGGCGCCTAAAAATCCCTCTATGGATGAATTGTTTAAACCCCATTCTTTTCTCATGCGACTTATTTCACCTGCTTAAGATATTCATCAAGCTGTCTTTGTGCTTCCTCACGAACTGTCTCAAGCCCAGCAGTCTCCATCTGCGATCTTATCTCTTTTATCGCCTCATCGGTATCGGATGTGCCTGTGACCAGCTCCGCCGAATAGCTGCTCCATATTGCATCTAACGCGGCGATCTCTGCTTCCACGTTGGTCGGATCAAATGAAAATCCTTTTGTATCACTTATCTTTGCATCCTTATATCCTTCATATACCTTCGTCCATTGATTTGGATCAGCCAAGAGATTTTCTCCGGCAGATACGACCGATGCACTTACAGCAGGTCCGGTCACAAAAGCATCTTGAAGATAATGCTCTCCCCCGGCCTCTGTACGTATTACCGTATCCTTGTAATAATTGAAGTGTTTACCCTCGATTCCATACGCCAGCGTATCCCTGAATTCGCGGTCAGTATACAACAGCTGTGCATATTTAAGGCATGCCTCGGCTTTTTCCTTTGATGCAGCGGCATTGACCGCAAGCAATGCCCCCTGTTCTGTTGATCTTGACAGATTGGGCCCGATAAAACGAACCAGCTTGACGTTAAATCCGTATACTTCCGGATCCGACCAACCCATAAATCCGGTCCATGCCGTTCCTGTACGAACCGGTGTTTTGATCGTATTGGGCACCTCCTCTGTCGTCGCAGCATCAGGATTTATATAACCCAGTTCATACCACTTATGAAGGTTTCGAAGCATGCCTATATATTCCTCATCATCAAATACCGGGATTATCTTTGTTCCATCGGGCGTGCCCGCTTTACTGTATGGAATCACAAGATACTTGCTTACGATTCTTTCGTGAACCTGAAATACGCCGCTAAGACCTACACTCGGAATATAGTACGGATATTCTCCGGGATGATCCTCCTTCCACATCGCAAGATATGGTTCGAGATCCTCAAAGGCCATTTCTTCCGGCAGAGTAAGTCCCTTTTCTCCTTCAAAATAGTCACTGTTCATACGAAAGAAAACCTCAGCGCCCAGATCCTTTAAAAGCGGGATCCCATATATCTTTCCCTTTAAGGTTCCTATCTCCCACCATGGATCCACAGCCTTGTACAGCTCGGGGGTATCTTTTT
Source organism: uncultured Lachnospiraceae bacterium (assembly GCA_947169935.1). GTDB lineage: Bacteria > Bacillota > Clostridia > Lachnospirales > Lachnospiraceae > NK4A136. The sequence goes on along the minus strand of CAMVRS010000229.1, from coordinate 545 downwards.
CCACCATTTCCGTCAGATCATAGTAGTATCCGTTTCCCGCATTACGGTCAAAATCGTTACACCAGTCGCAGGTAAAGGTCATATCATAGTATTCACCCGTCTGCAGGTCAAGATCGAACTGTTCCTCTGTCTTGTACAGCATTTTAACTGTAACACCTATCTTTTCGCGAGAGATCTCATTTGCCCTTTCAAGCACCTCCTCTACGTCATCAGGAATATCTCCCGAAGGAGTATATACCCACCATATGAGTTCTGTGGCATTATCTTCAACGCTATCAGTCCCCTCGTTAGATTCAGGGGTTTCTTGTATCACAACGTTAGTTGCGCACCCCGTAATAATAAATGACATCAATAGCAATAAAAGAATTGGTCTTATCCTCATGTTGTTTTATTCCTTCCTAATAAATCAAACGCAAACTGATAACAGCGCGCATTCCGATAATGAGTTTATCATATGGATTTTAAGGACTCAAGTGTCACACTCAGGTGTCGGCAGCTTATACAAAGATCAGATAATCTCCGCAAAGCAAACGATATCAGGCATT
>CAMVRS010000228.1 GCA_947169935.1 uncultured Lachnospiraceae bacterium | reverse complement strand
TAGACAAATATTTCTTTATCGATCACGGAACGGGGATCGTAATAGGCGAGACCACAGTGATCGGAAAGAATGTAAAGATATATCAGGGTGTTACCCTGGGAGCTCTTTCCACAAGAGGAGGACAGAAGCTTTCGGGCAAGAAGAGACACCCCACCATCTGTGACAACGTGACTATATACGCAGGGGCTTCCATATTGGGAGGCGATACGGTGATAGGAGAAAACACGGTTATAGGCGGTAATACATTTATCACCAGATCGATAGATGCTAATACCATAGTCAGCATGAAGAATCTGGAAATGGAATACAGGAACAACGGAAAAACACGTCATACGGAAGAAGTAGGCCAGTCGGATGAATGGTACTATGTAATCTAATAAGAAGGGAGAAACATAATGAAGATCACAGTTGCAGGAGAAAAGAAGGAAGTAGCAGACGGTATCACCGTTGCAGCGCTTATCGAGCAGGAGAAGGTTGAAACACCGCAGTATGTAACGGTTTCGGTAAATGAGGAGTTTCTGGAGTCCGGTACATTTGAATCCACTGTTTTAAAAGAAGGCGATGAGGTAGAGTTCTTATATTTCATGGGAGGAGGCAGATAATGGCTTTTACCAATGAACAGCTGGAAAGATATTCCAGACACATCATACTTAAGGAGATAGGCGTAAAGGGCCAGAAGAAACTCCTTAATGCAAAGGTACTTATAATAGGTGCCGGCGGACTGGGAGCCCCTGCAGCGCTTTATCTTGCGGCAGCCGGCGTAGGTACCATAGGGATCGCAGATGCGGATGTGGTAGACCTTTCCAATCTGCAGAGACAGGTCATCCATACCACCAACGATATAGGAAAGAAGAAAGTTGAATCCGCGGCAGAGACCATGCGCGCCATCAATCCCGATGTCACAGTCAATACATACTATGACTTCGTGAGCAGCGCAAATATCATGGATTTGATAAAGGATTATGACTTTATACTTGACGGGACCGATAACTTCCCTGCAAAGTTCCTTATCAATGATGCATGTGTAATGGCTAAGAAGCCTCTTTCACATGCGGGTATCATCAGATTTAAGGGCCAGCTTACAACTATCATTCCTGGAGAAGGTCCCTGCTATCGCTGTATCTTTAAGAATCCGCCCCCGAAGGATGCCGTACCTACCTGTAAGCAGGCCGGCGTTATCGGCGCTATGGGTGGTGTTATCGGATCGCTTCAGGCGATGGAAGCAATTAAGTATATCACCGGAACAGGCGAGCTGCTGGTTGGATATCTGCTCACCTACGATGCACTTAAGATGGAATTCCACAAGATCAAGCTGCCGCCCCGTGGCAAGGGCTGCGCAGTATGCTCCGATGAGCCTACCATAACCGAACTTATCGACTACGAGCAGGTTGCCTGCGACATGAAACACTAAGAAAAGATCCTTCGCTACGCTCAGGATGACAGGGTGTGTCATCCTGAGGAGCGAAGCGACGAAGGATCTTGATGGAGTAAATTATTATGAAGATAACGATTAAAAAAAGCGACTTTAATAAAATATACGAGCATGCCCTCTCTGTCGTACCCGAAGAGGCCTGCGGTCTGATCGCGGGAACCGATAACGAAGATGGCAGCAGGGATATCACGAAGGTCTATCTGCTTACCAATATCGATCATACAAATGAGCATTTCAGTATAGATCCGAAGGAGCAGCTGGCTGCTATAAAGGATATGCGTGCGAACGGCATTAAACCTCTGGGTAACTGGCATTCGCATCCGGAATCTCCTTCCAGACCTTCAGAGGAGGATAAGAGACTGGCGAATGACAGCAAGGCAAGCTATCTGATACTGTCTCTTATGGAAGAAGGAAATCCGGTGCTAAATGCATTCCATGTAGAAAGCGTGGACGGTGAAAAGACCGTCAGAAAAGAAGAACTTATCATTAAGGAGGACGAATAAAATGGCAGATTTAGGATTTGAAGTAGACGATACAGTAGATATTACAGACGTCAACTGCCCTGTAACTTTTGTAAAGACCAAGGTGGCTCTTGAAGAACTGGATGAAGGCCAGATCCTTCAGGTGCATTTAAATGACGGTGAGCCCGTACAGAATGTTCCCAGGAGTATCAAGGAAGAAGGACACGAAGTACTTAAGCTTATCGATAACGGCGACGGTACTTACGAGCTGTATATCAAAAAAGTCGGCGACTGATATGACCTGTTGATGTGGTGGAATGAAGTATTAATAATGGATTTAATACGGTAAAAATGCAATGAATATAGCTCAGATGAAATATGTCCTCGAGGTTGCAGTGGCACCCTCAATACGCGAAGCGTCGACCAGATTATTTATATCTCAGCCGGCGCTTTCTTCAAGCATACGCGATCTTGAAGAGGAGCTGGGGATAATAATATTTGACAGGACCAATAAAGGTATAACACTCACTGACGAAGGCAGGGAGTTTGTTACCTATGCCAAAAAAGTGGTGGGACAGTATGAGATTCTTGAGAACAGATACCTTGCGAAGGATCAGGATAAGGAACGTTTTACTGTTTCGACACAGCATTACAATTTTGCAATAAAAGCTTTTACTGCAGTCATCAAGAAGAACAATCCTAAAAAGTATCTTTTTTCGATACATGAGACCAAGACGAATGAAGTGCTTGAGGATGTCAGGGACCTGAAGAGCGAAGTAGGTATAATATCTTTTTCCGGAGCAAATGAAAAACTGATAAAGAAGCTTTTTAAGGATTATCAGCTGGAATTTACGCCGCTTATGAAGAGAGATACTTATGCATATGTCTGGAAGGATCATGAATTTGCGGGCAGGGAAGAGATATCGCTGGAAGAACTCAAGGATTATCCCTGCGTATCCTTTAACCAAAGTGATACAGGAAACTTTTATCTGACGGAAGAGGCGCTGGCTGATCATGAATTTGATAAGATGATCAGGTCCGATGACCGTGCCAGCAATATGGAGATAATAGCAGACCTTGGCGGTTATTCCATCGGTACCGGAATGCTTTCCTGGGAAGATGCGATACTGCAGGGGCTTGTATCCATAAAGCTTAAAGAAGAGGATCCTCTCATTATCGGATATATCACACGCAAGGGAAGTATTATGTCCTCATATGGTAAGCAGTATATAGAGGAACTAATGAAATACAAGGAAATGTAGATGATCATGCAGATGAAGCTGAGCGTGAAATGGGCTTTTTTTGATGTCAACGTTGTTATAATTACAGCTTATAACAGATGATAATTTTAATCGATTTTAAATGGAAATACGCGTGTGATAGAATTTTAAAAATACAAAGAGGTAATGATTCGATCCGAAAAAGGAGGACATAATATATGGCTACAGATTATGCAACTTTAAAAAAAGGCGGTTTTATGAAGCAGAAACAAAAGGATACGTTTTCTCTGCGTTTGTCTGTGGTAGGAGGACAGGTCACGGCGGAGCAGCTGGTGGCTATAACCGAAGTTGCCAACAGATTCGGAAAAGGATATATACATCTCACATCCAGGCAGGGTGTGGAGATTCCTTATATAAAGCTGGAAGATATTGATAAAGTAAAAGATGCGCTGGCAGAAGGCGGAGTGAGCCCCGGAGTCTGTGGTCCGCGCGTGAGAACGATAACAGCCTGCCAGGGAGCTGCGGTATGTCCCAATGGCTGTATCGAAACAGAAGAACTGGCAAAGGAATTGAATGACAGATACTTTGGTAAAGAACTGCCACACAAATTTAAATTCGGTATTACCGGATGCCAGAATAACTGTCTTAAAGCAGAAGAGAACGATCTGGGTATAAAGGGCGGCGTACGTGTATCCTGGGTTGAAGATAAGTGCATAAACTGCGGAGTGTGCGCAAAGGTATGCCGTGAAGGAGCATTGAAGATCGAAGACGGAAAAGTTCTGATCGATCAGGATAAATGTAATTACTGCGGCAGGTGTTCCTTCAGCTGCCCCACAGATGCTTATGAAACAACACCGGGATATCTGGTAAGTTTTGCAGGCCTGTTCGGAAATAAGATAAGCAAGGGCGTTGAGATAGTACCTTTTATTGAAGATAAAGAAACACTGTTCAGGATATGTGATGCAGCTCTTAAGTTTTTTGAGGATAACGCAAACAAAAGCGAACGATTTAAATTTACGATAGATCGTGTAGGAAAGGAGAAACTGGATGAAGTTATATGGGAGGCATACAAAGCAGATAATTAATATTTTAGCATTGTTTTTTATCGTGGTATCTGTAGGCTGCAGTGCGATAAAAACAGAAGATGTTGCAGAAACAGAAGAAATAATTTTGGAATCTGTTAATGCGGAAAGAACGACTGATATAGAAACGGCAGAAAAAGCCGGATCAGATATTGAAGTACCGGAAGAAGAGACGATAGATAAGCCTGAAAGAGTTATCGCTTTATCCAAATCTAATGCCGAGTTGTGGCTGCTTGCCGGTGGAACTCTTATCGCGACATCGGATGATGCACTGAAACTTGATGGAATAAGCGAAGATACGGTTGGCTTGGGAGATATGGATCACGTGAGTCTTGAAGCTATAGCGGCATTAGAACCGGATCTGCTTATACTCTTTTCTACCGAGCCTTCACAGAAGGCGCTTGGTGAGGCTGCCGAAGATATAGGTATTACAGTATACTATACCAATATCGATAATTTTGCGGATTACGAAACGGTAATGACCGAGCTGACTGAGTATACAGGACGTACCGATCTGTACGAGTCAAAGGTTGCAGACGTAAGTGAAAAGATAGATGAGATACTTAACGGAGTACCGTCGGGCGAAGGGGAAAAGACATATCTGTTTTTACATGTTTCTGCTACTAAAAGCAAGGTAGAAAAAAATGATTATTTTGCCTGCGAGATCTTTAACAGACTGGGACTTATAAATATCGCAGCTGATGACAGTGCTTTTGATGAGCTTTCTCTGGAACAGATAGTCACATCGGATCCGGATTACATCTTTGTGGTTACCAGAGGAGATGAGAAAAAAGCCCTCGACAGCTTTGATGAGCTGTTTACCGGAAGGCCGGCATGGGAGGAGCTGAGTGCAGTAAAGAACGGCCGTTATTATCTGCTTTCAAAAGATCTGTTCGGACTTAAGCCTAATGACAGATGGGCAGAGAGTTACAGGGAAGCGTATACGCTTTTGTACGGAGAATAAATGCGAAAGTATATAATCCCCATACTGATACTGACAGCTATTGCCGCTTTTGCATTGTTAGCCGGAAACAGTGCGATAAGTACGGAAGATATCATATCTGTACTGGCAGGAAAAGGAACACCGGGACAGAGGCTCATACTGTTTCAGTTAAGACTGCCGCGCATGGCAGCGGCTATGGGCTGCGGAGCGGCTCTGTCCGTAGCAGGCTATCTTCTTCAGGGAAGTCTTGATAACAGGATAGTATCTCCCGGAATACTGGGTATAAATAACGGAGCAGGACTCTTTGTCCTGCTTTCTGCATTATTGTTTCCGTTTAGGGCAGAGAGCAAATGCCTTATGGCTTTTCTTGGAGCGCTTCTTGTTACGGTACTTGTCAGTATTATCTCAATCAGATCAGGCATGTCAAAAACTTCTGTTGTATTAGCAGGCGTGGCGATATCCGCGCTGTCAGTTTCCGTAATAGATCTGATCATATCATTAAAGCCGGAAACCGTTGCTGACAGGGCGGCTTTTCAGATCGGTGGATTTGCGACTACACAGTTATCGGTAGTATTGTTTGCCGTTCCTCTGATTGCAGCAGGATTATTGATATCGTTTTTAACAGCTCCTGCCATGGATCTGTTAAGTCTTGGAGATGAAATGGCGCA
>CAMVRS010000227.1 GCA_947169935.1 uncultured Lachnospiraceae bacterium | reverse complement strand
ATCATGCATAACACTGATATGACCCCTTTCGACATGTCGCAGAAACCCTGCAAACAATATTTTTTTCTGATGCCTCTTGTATGGGGGGCATCTTTTTTGCTGACCAGGCAGTTTAAGCTTAAGATAAAGAAAGAGGGGATGAAAGGTTTAAAGCCGCCATATCTTGTGATAGCCACGCACCAGGGACCGGTGGATTATTATATTGCGCCGCTTGCACTGTTTCCCCACAGGGCAATATATGTATCCGATATGGAAGGCTTTGCGGTTTTCGGAAAGTGGCTGTACAGGGGACTTGGCTGTATCGGCAAGAGGCGTTTTGTTTCCGACATAAGCGTGGTCAGGAACATGAAGTACGCCATAAAGATGGGGCAGCCTGTGGTGGTCTATCCGGAATCCCGCCATTCAAATGTAGGGACCACAGCTTATATAGCAAAGAACATGGGCAGGCTGTGCAAGTCCATGAATGTGCCGGTCGTAATACTCAGCGTAAAGGGCGGATATCTCGCCAATCCTTTCTGGGATGAGTTGCATACCAGAAAAGTTCCGATAGAAGCAAAGCTTAAGTGTGTTTATACAAAGGAAACACTTGCGGCTGCGACGGAGGAAGAGATTCAAAAGACCATAGAAAACGGCCTTAAGTATGATGAGTACAAATATCAGCGGGATAATAATATCATGATAAAAGACCCCAAAAGGGCGGAGGGGCTTCATAAGGCCTTGTACCGCTGCCGCAGCTGCGGGGAAAAGTACAGGATGAAGAGCCGGGGAGCGCAGCTGGAATGTGAAGCCTGCGGTGCATCCTATGAACTGTGCGAAGACGGGTATCTGATCAATAATGCGGATAAGGAAAAGCTGATCATCCCTGACTGGTATGAATGGGAGAGAAAGCTTGCAGAGCAGGAATGCTTTGAAGGATCTGAATTTAACAGGCGCTCCTTTGACGTAAGCATAGAAGCCCTTCCCAATGAGAAAGGTTTTGTCCCGCTGGGCAGGGGGAAGCTTGAGCTTAACGAAAAAGAGTTCCTTCTGGCTTATGGGGATACAGTGCTTCATTTTCCCCACAATATAAGGGAATCCGTGCAGACCGAATACGATTACAGGGGTAAGTCGGGCGAATGCATAGTCCTTTCAACAAAGGAATGCTGTTATTATCTTTATCCCCAAAGCGGAGGTTTTAATCCCACGGAGCTGCAGTTCATAGGTGAATTCTTATATTCTCTTCATTTTTCTCCGTCAGTATGATATAATCCACCCACGGAGGAGTTTTAAATATGGGTAGACACATTGCTATAGTGGATGATGATCCTATTAATCTGAAGATAGCCGGGAAAATGCTGGCAAAGCATGATATGAAGGTCAGCTGTATACCTTCGGGAAAGGCTTTGCTTTCCTTTATAAAGAATAACAGGCCGGACCTGATCCTTCTGGATATTCTTATGCCGGAAATGGACGGCTTTGAAACATATGAACAGCTTCGCAAATATGAAGCGGAGACCGAGATCGCCGAGATACCTGTGGTATTTCTTACAGCTGATTCCGATAAGCAGACCGAGGCAAAGGGTTTTGAGATAGGCGTGGATGATTTTGTACGCAAGCCTTTTGATCCCGATGTGCTCTTAAAGCGCGTCCAGAAGGTCTTAAACCGTCAGGAACAGATCAACAAATATCATATGGAAGCCACTACCGATAAGCTTACCGGGCTTTTGAACAAGGGAGCTGCCGTTGAAAAATTAAAACAGGTAGTCGATCTTAAATCCGGTTTTCTTATGATGATAGACCTGGATTCCTTTAAGCTGGTGAATGATCTTTATGGGCATGATATGGGCGATAAGGTTCTGATCACCTTTGCCGAACTCTTAAAAGAAGGTCTTGGAAAAAATGATGTTATAGGCAGGATGGGCGGCGATGAGTTCAGTGCTTTCAGTACCTTCCTTAATTCGGAAGACGATATAAGAAGATTTTCCGAAAACCTTAATACGGATCTTCTGGCTAAAGCTAAGGAACTGATGGGTGAGGATATGGAGATACCTCTGGGTGCTTCCATAGGAACCATCTATATACCCGGCGTCGGCGAAGATTATGATGAGATGATCAAGCTGGCGGATAAGGCTCTGTATAATGTTAAGCAGAACGGAAAGCATGGTTTTGAAATCTATGTGGCGGGTGCCGGATCGGAATCCCAGAAGAGCAAAAAGATAGATCTGAAGGCTCTGAGCATACTTATGTCGGAGCGTAACATACCCAACTCTGCGCTCAAACTTACTAAGGAAGACTTTACCATAGTATACCGCTATGTGATGCGCTATATCATGAGAAATTCAAAGGTGGCCTGCAAGCTGCTCTTTACCCTTGACCGCGGTACGGACGCAACGGATGAGAGTTATGCGGAAGCCTGCGAATTATTCGGCGACCACATGAGCAATATATTAAGAAAGACCGACCTTATACTCCGTTATAACAACAGTCAGTATTTTGTACTGCTCACGGAAGTTAAGGAAGATTCCATTCAGCATGTTACCGACCATATCATTGACAAATGGACAGCCAATAACAATAATGCGCTGACCATCAGTTATGAGATGGAACTTATCAAAAACGAAGAATAAATGAAAGAAGAATTATCCCGAACAGCCCTGCTGCTGGGTGAAGAAGCCGTTAATGATCTGCGTAAAAAGAGAGTGGCGGTCTTTGGTATCGGCGGCGTGGGCGGTTATGTGTGTGAAGCCCTGGTACGCAGCGGCGTGGGGGCTTTTGATCTTATCGATAAGGATGTAGTCTCTGTTTCAAATATCAACCGTCAGATAATCGCAACCCACAGCAGCATAGGAAGGCCCAAGGTTGAAGTTATGAGAGAGCGTATGCTGGATATCGATCCGGATGCTGACATACGCATTTATGAGACGTTCTTCTTACCGGAAAATGCAGATGAACTCCCTTTTAATGAATATGATCTGGTAGTAGATGCGGTGGATACCGTTACTGCCAAGCTGGAACTGATCATGCGCGCAAAGAGAGAGGGCATTCCCATAGTCAGCGCCATGGGAGCCGGCAATAAGCTGGATCCCTCAAGGTTCAGGGCAGCTGATATCTACGAAACGGATATCTGTCCCTTAGCCAGGGTGATGCGCAGGGAGCTTAAGAAGCGGGGGGTGGAAAGTCTCCGCGTGGTTTATTCAGATGAAAAGCCGATAAAGGCTGATGCCGGTGATGATCCAAACCGTCGCAGCACTCCGGGCAGCATAGTATATGCGCCGGCAGCTGCAGGAATGGTACTGGCAGCAGAGGCAGTCAGGATACTGACTTCGGAACATACAGATAAGTAAATAAATACCGGAGGGTTAGAAATGAAGCAACTGTTCAATGATGGCTGGGAGTTTTCCAAACAGGCGCCCGGCAGGGATATTGAAGATATCAGGGAAATGGATTTTGCGCCTGTCAATCTTCCTCATGACTGGCTTATAGGACAGACTAAAAATCTGTACGAAAGCTCCACGGGATTTTACCGCAGGAAGCTTTCACTGAAAAAGGAGCAGGGACAGCGTTACGAGCTGTACTTTGAAGGTGCATATATGGATACGACGGTCTATGTCAACGGAAGCGCCGCCGGGGTCTGGAAATACGGTTATTCCAGCTTTTCCTTTGATATAACGGATCTTCTTACCGATGGGGATAATGAGCTGATAGTCAAGCTGGTCTATCTTTCACCCAACAGCCGCTGGTACAGCGGTGCCGGTATCTTCAGGGATGTTTATCTGATCAGCCACGCACAGACACATATCGTAACGGACAGTTTATATATTTCTGCAAAACCCGTGAAAGAAGATGAACTTTCCGGAGAATGGGAATTATCGGTCAGCGCCGAGATTGCCTGCGGGGCTGCTGACAGCAGCTGGAATAAAGGTTTTAAGGGACTTTCGGATGTTGATGAAGACATGCAGATCTCCCTGTCTGTTCCCGAGGCGGGTATTGCACATAAAGCTTCCCTGAAAGAACTGAAAGCAGAAAGCTATGAAGATAAAACCATAAGGATAGAGTTTTCGGAAAAGGTACAGGCGCCGAAGCTGTGGTCATTATCATCTCCGGAATTATATACGGCAGAACTTTCCTTTAACGGCGAAACAGTAGATAGCCGCTTCGGTTTCAGAAAGTTTACTTATGATACAGAACACGGACTTTTCGTAAACGGGGAGCATACCAAGATCTGCGGCGTATGCGAGCATCATGATCTGGGTGCGATAGGCGCGGTATTTAACAGAAGCGCCATGAAACGTAAATACGAGATACTCCGTACCATGGGCGTTAATGCTATCCGTACCGCCCATAACATGCCGGCAGTGGGACTTTTGGATCTGGCTGATGAGCTGGGATTTTTGGTCATGGACGAAGCTTTTGATATGTGGGAAGGCTGCAAGACCGAATACGATTACGGACGTTTCTTTAAGGAATGGAATGAGCGTGACGTGCGCAGCTGGATACGAAGGGACCGCAATCATCCTTCCATAGTTATATGGAGTATCGGTAACGAGATCTATGATACCCATAAGGATGAGCACGGGCAGGAGATAACCCGCATGCTGCAGACAGAAGCGCAGGAAAGCGATCCCCGCGGAAATGCTATCGTCGGTATGGGCTCCAATTACATGCCCTGGGAGAATACCCAGAAGTGCGCGGATATCCTTAAATACATCGGATACAATTATGCTGAAAGATTATATAATGAGCATCATGCGGCTCATCCCGACTGGCATATCTTCGGAAGCGAGACCGCATCTACGGTCCAGAGCCGCGGCATATACCACTTCCCTTATGAGCGCGCGCTGCTGGCAGATGATGACTGGCAGTGTTCTTCCCTTGGTAATTCCACTACCAGCTGGGGTGCACCCAATCCCGAACACTGCGTGATACAGGAGAGGGATCATGAATTCTCCATGGGTCAGTTCCTCTGGTCCGGTTTTGATTATATCGGCGAGCCTACGCCTTATCATACCAGGAATTCATATTTCGGACAGATCGACACGGCGGGCTTTCCGAAGGACAGTTATTATGTTTATAAAGCAGCATGGACGGATCACAAAAAGGATCCCTTCGTGCATGTATTCCCTTACTGGGATTTCAATCCCGGACAGCTGCTTGATGTTCGCGTGATATCCAATGCGCCGGAAGTTGAGCTTTTTGTAAACGGAAAGAGTCAGGGAAGAAAGCAGATAGATCACGAGCATGGAACAGTCTTAAGCGCCGATCACCGCATTCCTTACGAGCCCGGTGAGATCACGGCAGTGGCTTATGATGAGGAAGGCCGTGAGATAGCAAGACAGACCCGCCATTCCTTTGGTGAGGCAGTAAGCCTGATTGCAGAACAGTATAAGCCGGAGCAGGCACTTACGGCAGGCTGCGGGGATATGTGTTTTATAGCGGTATCAGCCGCAGATAAGGACGGATATCCTGTTGAAAATGCTAATAATATCGTGCGCGTATCAGTTGAAGGAGCCGGCTGGCTTACAGGCCTTGATAACGGTGATTCTACGGATACGGATGAATATAAGGGAAAAGAAAAACGTCTGTTTTCCGGAAAAATGCTGATCTGCATAGCAGTGGGTGCGGAATGCGGAGATATAAAGGTAAAGATAGAGAGCGACGGACTTAAGGGAACAGAGCTTACCATTCCTGTTACAAAAAAAGAGGAGCTTTCCGGAATATCCCTGATCCCCGAAAAGCTTGAAGCAGTCACAAACGGAAGAGCTTATGTAAGAAAGATAGAGCTTGTATGTGAAGGCAGCCGTGAACTGAATGCGGATAATAATGAGGTCGTTGTAAAAGCAAAGGTCTTTCCTGAAGGAGCACTGACCGATCCCGGTGAGCTGATCTGGAAAGCCGTGAATGACACCGGCATCGAGAGCAATATAGCAAAGATCACCGATAAAGACGGTTTCTCTGCAAAGATAAAAGCGCTGGGAGACGGTGATTTCCGTCTGCGCTGCAT
>CAMVRS010000226.1 GCA_947169935.1 uncultured Lachnospiraceae bacterium | reverse complement strand
CTTTCGACCCTTCACACTCCTATTGCGGCGGTATTTTCGCACTTTTTCGCCTTTTTCACAACGGTGACTGTTTTCTGCCTCATTCCCGCGGGGGCCGGCTAACACATCTCTTGTTTTTGGCTTTTGTGTTAGCCGCCCAAGCGATTGAAGTCTATTCACTTGCAAAACTCCGTAACCTTTATACTTTTCCCATCAGATATTATCGTGATGCAGCCGGCGTGATCGGTGCGGTATACAGCACAGCCCATGGCGCCGACGCGTTCCATAACCTCCTTATGGGGGTGGCCGTAGGGATTATCCGCACCGCAGGATATCAGAACTGCCTTCGGCGCGATAAGCTCCAGGAATTCATCCGAACTGGAGGTATGGGATCCGTGATGCCCCAGCTTAAGAAAGTCATAGCCCCCATCGGGATGAAGCATCAGGTCTTTAACATCACTTTGCATAAAAGCCGCTTCACTCTCCGTGGTCGCATCACCTGTAAAAATACCGGAAAAGCCCGTTTTGCTTACTATTTCCAGTATCTGCGAATACTCATTCACGTCTTCGCAGCTATACCCTTTTGCGGGATGCAGGCATAATATGTCCAGCCCGTCCAGTTCCAGCCTTTTGCCCGCATTGTTATAGAACACATCAACATTCTTATCCCGTGCCAGACATATCATCTCGTAAAAATCCTCGCCGGCGCCCTGTGCATCAGGCAGCACTATAGCCTCTATTTTTATATGACAGTCCGGATCCGAGAGCATATCCATAAGTGCCGATATATGATCGGTATCAGGATGTGTCACAAACCACAGGTCAACCCGGCTTATCCCTTCATATTTCAGAAAAGGCGATATCTGATACTGATAGAGTTTATCCTTACTGGTGCTGCCCCCGTCTATCATGCATACAATTCCCGGTGTCTCTATGCAGAAACCGTCTCCCTGTCCCACATCCAGCATGGTCAGCTTAAAGGCAGGCCTTATACGTACCAGCAGCAGGACTACGGCCGCAGCGCTCACCAGCAGCTTTACAATACACATCAGATGTTCATCAGGATCCTTCACAAGCCTTAAATACTTTTTAATGCGGCGTTTATCGGCGAATATCAGAACAAAGAAAATGACATAGACTATGATCAGCTTCCATAAAGCAGGCGCTCCCGCGATACAGATATTTCCGGGGAGCCGTGATACTCCTTCACACAAAACATTATAAAGCTTCAATATCATATGGCAGGGAAGTCCCACTACAACGCCCGCGGGCAGCCACAACACACCCAGGATCAGCATTATAAGCCCCGATACCATCAGCACGCTCATAAGCGGCACCACTATCAGATTCAGCAGCACCGAATATACCGGGAACTCGTAATAAAAGCTGAGTATCAGCGGCAGGGTAAAGATACTCACTGAGAGGGATGCTCCCAATGCCTGCAGGATTTTCCGCAGCCTCTTATCGTCTGCGCGCAGCTCTCCCCAAAGGGCCGGTCCGAATACAGCCACACCCGTCACTGCCGAATAGGAAAGCCAGAAGGCGGAAGTCAGCAGAAGATACGGATTTGTCATCACAGTAGTTGCCGCCGAAAGCCCCAGTGCAGTGGGCAGATCATAGGATCTGCGCTCCACATCCGCGATAGCCATTAATGCAAACATAGCGACTGCCCTTAAAGTAGAAGTCCCGGCTCCGGTAAGAATGGCGTAATTGACCATCACAAAAACAGCTGCTGCCGCGGCCGGCAGTACCGGAATACCTGAACGCCTCAAAAGCTTATACAGCCCCATCCCCAGTATGGATATATGCAGACCGCTGATAGCCAGTATATGCGATATCCCGGCAGCGCGGTACAGATCCTTTATCTCGGCAGAAAGATCACCTTTATCCCCAAGTACCATGGCCTTCATTACGGCGCTGTCTTCTTCCGGAAGGAGCTTATCGTAAATACTACCCAGAAAACACCGCAGCTTCCAGAGCCCTTCCTTCCAGCCGCTGAAACCCGCCGACGCATATTCCCAGTCGTATACCTTAAGCCTGCCGCCATACCCCAGGCAGAGATAATAGTTCCTCATATCGAACTCTCCGGGATTGGTCGCATCAGGGTATAACCATATATCGCCCCTGACAGTAACACGCGCTCCTATAGGAGGCGGATCACTTTCAGTAACGCATATCAGTCCGCTGTTCATTTTTATTACTTGCTGACCACTGCCGGCGACTCCGGCATCTTTCAGGCAGAATACCTGCTGATCACCCTTAAGTTCCTTCTTTTCAACTGTACCGATTACTACCGCCGTTCCCGGAGAATATTCCTCCTTTGGCGGCCCTGTAAACAGAAGTACCAGCCTTACGGCCAAAAGGAACAAAAGGCAGGCCATAAGCATGGGTCTTCTCAAGCCTTTACTCCTTAAAGATCACTCAACTATATCAAGGTTTCTGGAAAAGTCACCTTCCAGATCCATAACCTCCCTGAACTTCACATCCCCTTCACCGTTAACCAGAAACTGCACCTTATGCACCGTGCTGAGTTCCGCCAGGGAATTGACTATTGAGTATATGCTGACCTGCGGCGTAACATTACCCTGACTCTCAAGAAAAGCACTGTCAAGATTTACAAAACATACGCCGTCGGTTACCGTTACCGATATGACCCTGGTATAGGGGCTTAAAGTCGCATAGCCCTCATTGCCCTCGGGTCCTTCTATTAACTGCTCCAGTACCAGCCTCTCCATTGGAAGGTTGGTATTATACATAACAGTGCGGCTGCACTCAACGAGCTTATCGCCGCTCTCATTTGCAAAATACAGATGAAGGGTAGCCTTGTCATAGGCGTTTATCTCTACGCCCTCATTATCCACAAAGGAATCTGCCGTCATGGGGCCCACATAATTACCTCCCCTGTCCATAAAGGGCAGGTCGTCTACCGTTATACTTACGGCGTTTACTCCGCCTATCTGCGTGAGCGTGCGTACGAGTGCCGCACGTACCAGTATCTCCCTTGTAGGGCTCAGATCCAGATATGAACTGCTCAGATCCAGCTGAAGCCTGTCGCCCTCCAGCAGACAGCCCAGCACGGAAAAGCCCAGCTTAAGCGGCGCCTTGTGATCGCTGTCCTTCATATCGCTGCCCATGGCAGTGATCAGTTCCTGTATGAGGCTCTCCCTGTCATCACTGCTGCTCTTATAATTCTCGTAAGCCAGTGCCGTCTCGTTCCTGTTCAGACAATAGATACGGAAACTCCCTTCTTCCGGGATATTTTCCTTGCCCTTTTTGCTGCAGCCTGCGAGCATGCATACAGTCAGTATCAGTATTGTGAATAATAAACTGCGTTTTCCCATTATGCCCCGCCTTCCTTTATGTAACTCAAAGGCAGCTTTACTACAAATGTGGTACCTTCACCCAGAACACTGGACACATCGATCGAACCCCTGTGCAGCAGTATGGTCTTCCTGCTTATGGCAAGTCCCAGTCCGGTACCGCTTATCTCTTTTGAATGAGATTTGTCTCCCCTGTAGAAACGCTCAAATATGTGGCTCAATTCCGATTCGGGGATACCCGTTCCGGAATCCGAGATAGTCAGGCTCATGTACTGATGATCCGCATCCAGCACTATCCTTACCCAGCCCGGATGCTTATTGTATTTGATGCCGTTCTCAATGATATTTGTAATGGCCTGGGTCATTTTGACCTCATCCATATCCGCATTAACTTCTCTGCGGCTCTCAAGTATCAGATCCACTTCGCTCTTTCTCGCCAGAGGGCCCAGTCTCTTGGTTATCTGTTCCAGCAGCTCATTGACCTTGATATTCTCCACATTCATGCCCGAAGCGCCCTTGTCCATACGTACCAGATCCAGCAGGTCTGTTATTATCTTGTTTTCGCGGTCAACCTCCGCACTGATATCCTGCATGAAATCCTTATACATCTCGATAGGTGCATCTTCCTGCATGTTCAGCGAATCCGCCAGCACCTTAATGGATGCAATGGGCGTCTTTAACTCGTGAGACACATTGCTCACGAATTCCTGTCGTGATTCATCCAGAGTCTTAAGGCGCTGCCGCAGCTTGTGGAAAGAATCCACTATCTCCTGGGTTTCCTTATAATCCGACACCACGGGAAGGTCCTCTTCAAAGCTGACCACGCTTCCCATTGCTTTGGATACTCTCTCAAAGGGTTTGGCCATCAGCACTGCCACAGCGGCAGCCATGCCAAACATAACGACCACCAGCACTATCTCTATGATCCAGCCTCTGCGGGCAATATCATCTGTAGTCCTGTAGATAGGATCTGTTGCCGCACTGGCCAGGATAATGCCGGTCACGATATTCTCACCTGTCTCCCCGTCCTTTTCGGTAACGGGAACAGCAACCTCAACGTAACGGCTGCCGGGATCGTAATTGGTCACACTCTCACCGGAATAACAGCGTATAACTTCTTCACCGATCATGTACCTGCCTATGCTTATGTCATAGGTATCGGCAATAACGCGAAAACCCTGGTCCATGACCAGTATACGCCCTTCATATACCGTTGACAGCTGTGAAAGCTGAGCGTTGATGACATCTGACGAAGTATCATGAAAGAAATCATAGCTTTTCATACGGCTGGCAGTGACACGGATCTGTTCCGTCATTTCCTTTATCCTCTGCTCAACCATCCTGTCGCGCAGATTTGCTCCCGCCGCAGCACGCATGATAGTGGCGGAAAGCAGCACTGCCAAAACTATGACTAAAAAGATACGAAGTCTGAAACTCTTAAGATAATCCGATCTTTTCATCCCTTATAGAAATATCCGGATCCCCACTTGGTCTGAACATATTTAGGTGCTCCCGGCGTCTCTTCTATCTTTTCGCGCAGTCTCCTGACATGCACGTCAACCGTCCGGGCGTCGCCGTTGTATTCGCTCCCCCATACCAGTTCCTTAAGATTATCCCTGCTGTATACCTTGCCGGGATGAGTCACCAGAAGTTCCAATATATCAAACTCTTTTGTGGTCAGATTGATCTCCCTGTTATTAATGAAAAGCCTTCTGTTTTCTATATCGAATCTGAACTCGCCGTTCTCTATGACCTTTGAGCTCACTGCGGCCTCTGCCATCTTCTTGCGCGCGCGGCGTACAAAAACTTTTATCCTTGCCTTAACTTCCAGCACATTAAAAGGCTTTACGATATAATCATCAGCCCCTGATTCAAAGCCCATGATCTTGTCCATGTCATTGCCCTTCGCGGTAAGAAAGATAATGGGCACATCGGAAAACTCCCTTATCTGGCGGCAGACTTCCATTCCGTCGATCTTCGGAAGCATCAGATCCAGAAGCACCAGATCATATCGGTTGCTCCTTGCCAGCTCAAGCGCTTCCTCTCCGTCATATGCCGCATCGGTCTCCATGCCATCCTGCTCTATGCTGTACTTAAGACCTTTTACTATCGCCTTTTCATCATCAACTATCAATATACGTTCTGCCATTTTTCTATATCTGTCCTCCTGCGCTATCGCGCCGTTATATCGTCTTTGAATTTTGCATAGGTGCTCTCACCTATGCCGGATACCTTTTTGATATCCTCGATGGTTGCAAAAGCCCCGTGTTCTTCCCTGTATGCTATGATGGCTCTCGCTTTACCTTCGCCTATGCCGTTAAGCTGCATAAGCTCTTCCGCACCGGCATGATTTATATCTATCCTGCCGTCGGAGACTGCCGCATCTGCAGGCAGTGCTAATCCTTCTGTTTCCTCTTTTGTGGGTACATGGTACTTTAGTCCGTCTTCGACTGCAGAAGCAAGATTAAGAAAATCCTCATCAGCATCAGCAGAAAAACCGCCGGCCAGTTCTATCGCATCAACAAGCCTGCTGCCGCCGGGCAGTTGATAAACTCCCGGATCCTTAACGGCGCCGCTTATGTGTACGCATATCTCCTGTATTCCGGGCGCAGTTACAGCCGTATCATTTACCGATACGTTCTGTTGCTTATCTTCCACGGCCCGCTCTAGCTGTTCGCTGATATATT
>CAMVRS010000225.1 GCA_947169935.1 uncultured Lachnospiraceae bacterium | reverse complement strand
AGACGTGTGCTCTTCCGATCTTTTTTCAGAAAGATAGGTTTGAGAGAGAAGCTGAAAGGATTTGATGGGATACTTATCGCATGGAGTGCAGGATCCATGAACTGTGCTGATACGGTTTATGCGGGACCGGAATTGGAGGGTGAAGCACTTGATCCGGCGTTTAAACGTTGGATACCGGGTTTGGGTTTAACAAGGGTAAATATATTCCCTCATTTTGAGATGTTAAAGGATGATATCTTAGACGGGCTAAGGGTGATCGCGGACATAACTTATGCAGACAGCATGGGTCATGAGATACTGGCGCTTAATGACGGAAGTTATATTGTGATCGAAGACGGAAGAACTGAGCTTTTCGGAGAAGCCTACAGTATACTTGATGGTGAAAAAGAACCTATCTGCAGGGATGGGGAAAAACGTTCTATCAGCGAGATGGTTATCAAAATGCGCAGGGAGATCGTGGATCGAAGTAATCGATTTGAAGAGCAGACAAAGGGCAGTAAGGATGAATACAACATTTACAGGGAACACATCAGATATGTGTATAAATATATTGTTAAGCTATCCGAAGGTAAAGCTGTAGACAGGGAAGTTCTTGAAATAAGCGCGCTGCTGCATGATATTGCCATGACGGATATGACTCTTGACAGAAGCAGACATAACGAATACGGTGCCGGGATAGCTGAGCAGTTATTAAGGGAGAACGCTTACCCTGAAGAGAAGATAGAGCATGTTAAAAAATGCATTTTAAACCATAGCAGCAGAAGAGCTGAATACAGGACAACTGAGGAAGAACAGATACTTGTTGATGCGGATGGATTATCCCATTTTGACTCGTATAAAAATCTGTACTCTCTGGCTCACAAGGTCATAGGATTAGATGATGAAGATTCTTTAAAGTTTATTCAGGATAAGCTTACAAAAGATTATAATGAACTCAGTGATGAACTGAAATATCTTGTAAGTGATCTATATTCAAACATAATGAAGGCGGGATCGGTCAGGGAGATCATCAACCGTCCCACTGATCGTTGAAGGAGTAAAAGATGGAAATCTGGGATGCTTACGATAAAGATTTAAATAAAATAGAGGGAAAGACATTGATACGCGGGGAGGAAGCGTCTTTTCCCAATGATGTGTATCATCTGGTATGTGATATACTGGTAAAGCATAAGGACGGAACTTATTTGCTAATGCAGCGTGATCCCCGGAAGGCATACGGATCTTTATGGGAGGCCAGTGCAGGCGGTTCGGCGCTTAAGGGGGAAAGTCCTCTTGAAGCAGCAAAACGTGAATTAAAAGAAGAAACAGGCATCATATCGGATGAGCTGACAGAAGTGGGCAGACAGGTCAGCACTGAAACACATTCGATCTATGCAGAATTTTTCTGCGAAACGGATTGTGATAAAGACAGCATTATTCTGCAGGAAGGGGAGACTGTTGCATATCAGTGGGTTGACAGGGATGAGCTTCTTAGCAGGGAAGATCTTTTGAAACACTCGTTTCAACGGATGCAGTTATTTATTAAAGAGCTGCAGATCTATACATTGCGTCGTATCGGATTGCCGGAAAAAGAAGAGATAAAAGATCTGTTTGTAAGAGTTTTTACTAAAGATCCCTGGTATGATGATTGGTCTGATGAAGAACAGCTTGATATGTATATCAATGATCTGATCGGTCAGCAGTACAGCCTGACCTACGGACTGTATGAAGGGGACGAAATGATCGGTCTTTCAATGGGACACATCAAACATTGGTTTTCGGGAACGGAGTATTATATCGATGAGCTGTGTATCAGGACGGATAAGCAGGGAACCGGAGCCGGTACATTTTTTGTAAGACAGATAGAAAGAGCGATAAAGGAAATAGGGCTGACACAGATATTCCTTCAGACTGATGCAGATGCACCGGCATACCGCTTTTATAAAAAGCTGGGCTTTACGGAACTGGAAGGGCATGTATCATTTGCTAAGAAATTGTGAGGTGAATAAAAATGAAATCAGATTTTGATAAAGGATATATCGCTTTTGATTGGAATGTAGTTGAGAATAAGGATCATTGGCTGGACCCCTGTGAGGAGAGTTATTATTATGCGCAGAAGTGGCGCAGGGAAGGCAGAAAGAGCGTGCTGGATCTGGGCTGCGGGCTTGGACGGCATGCTGTGCTTTTTGCAAAATGCGGATTTAAGGTAACGGCGGCGGATATCTCAAAGGACGCACTTGACTTTTTGAAAAAATACCGGAGAGAGCAGGGAGTGGATATTACATGCAGAATGGCGGATATGGAAAAGCTGCCTTTTGCAGATGATGCCTTTGACTGTATTTTTGCAATGCACTCTGCAGGACATACAGATACAGAAGGAATGAAAAAAGTCATGAATGAGATACACCGTGTCCTTAAACCGGACGGAGTAGTATTTATGACACTTTGTTCCAAAGAAACATGGACCTATGCTCAGTCCGGACTTCCGAAAGTTGATGGGAATACCGTGATCAAGACTGACGGACCCGAGCAGGGAGTGCCTCACTTCTTTGTGGATCAGGATGACATCACAAAGCTGTTTGCGGATTTTGAGCTGGTTAAAGTCAGACATATCGATGACTGTTATGATGGAGATAAGTGGAAAAACCAGAAGCATTATTTCATTGAGGCGACAGTTAAAAAGCAGGCTAAGATCCTTGATTATTCTGATATCATAGGAAAACATGTGGATTGTAAGATAGACCGGCCATTAGGGAGTGTACATCCCAGACATCCTGAGCTGCACTATCCGGTTAACTATGGTTATGTTCCGGGGATCATTGCCGGTGATGGAGCTGAGCAGGATGTGTATATCCTGGGAATAGATGAACCGCTTAAAGAATTCTCCGGGATTGTAACAGCTGTATACCACAGATTAAATGATAACGAAGATAAGTGGATAGTAACAGCCGAAGGGGCTGAATTTACGCCGGAGGAGATCCTGGCAAAGATAGAATTTCAGGAGAAATTTTTTGATGGGGAATTATATCAATCGGAGGCTGCCGGCAACCGGGGGGACGGTTCTGTGATCGGCCCGGAAAATGGGGATTTTAGAAGGAATAAATTAGGATCTTGTCCCGAAATCAACCGCAGAACCGTCCCCATGATCGCTATGATCGAAGTTGTAAAAGATGCCGGGGCGATCATGTTGAATACCAGGCGGCCGAAGATAATGGAAAAATCAGGGCATGCGAATTTCTGCACGGAAACGGATGAAAAGATACAGGCATTTCTGATCGGCAGGCTAAAAGAAGTATTTCCTGAAGCCGAATTTCTGGGGGAAGAGGATGGGCAGGATGTGTTCTCTTCCAAGATGAGCAGCGGCTATTGTTTTGTTATAGATCCTATAGACGGGACATCAAATTTTATATATGAATACAGACCATCAGTGATATCGGTGGGATTATTGAAAGAGGGTAAGCCGTATATGGCTGTAGTGTATGATCCTTATGATGAACTGACATTTTCGGCAGTCAGTGGTCAGGGAGCATATATGAACGGTGAAAAGATCATGTCTTCCGAAGCGCCATTAAAAGATTCACTTTCTGTTTTCGGAACCGCACCGTATTATACCGAGCTTCAGGATCGGACTTTTGATATTGCAAAGAAGCTCCTGCCGCTATGTGTTGATCTGAGAAGATCCGGAACAGCAGCATGGGATATGTGCTGTGTGGCTATGGGCAGATGCAGCCTGTATTTTGAACTCAAGATACAGCTATGGGATTATGCGGCTGCGGCATTGATAGCGCAGGAAGCGGGATGCGTGGTTACGGATGTTGAAGGGAAGGAACTTTCCTATACCGGTGCGACATCGGTGCTTTGCCGTGCAAGGGGTGTCAAAGAAATACCTGAATGTTTCAGGCAATAAGATAACAGGTTCACGCATTACCTGTTATATAAATATCTTATAGGAGGAATGCTATGTGCCTGATATGTGACAGGATCGAAATGATCAAAAACGGGGAGAATCCATACTTTGTTAAGGAACTGGAAACCGGATATGTTGTAATAGGTGATAATCAGCATTTTTACGGATACGCTTTATTTCTGTATAAGAACCATAAATATACGGAACTGTTTGAGATGGATATCAAAGAGCGCACTTTATTTATGCAGGAGATGACCATGGTTGCCGAAGCAGTAAAGAGGGCGTTTGGACCCGAGAAGATGAATTATGAACTCCTGGGAATGGGTGATGCCCACCTTCACTGGCATTTATACCCAAGAAGAAGCGGGGATATAGAAAACTATGGTAACAAGGGCAAAGGGCCGGTATGGTGGTATCCTATGGAAAAGATGTATGCTGAGGAGAACAAGCCCGATGCCAAAGAGCTGGAAGCTATGAAAAAGCGGTTCTTAGAAGAACTGGATAAGGTTTTGACCGCCGCAGGTTGAAGCGTTTAATACACTTCATATCAGAACCTTCCGCATCGCCGGAAGGTTTTTTATGTGACTAAACTGTCACTTAAACAGTCATCGTGCTGTCATGATACTGTGGTATAGTGGTAAATGTCAGATGACAGAAACATAAGAATGAGAGGATGGAATAATGGAAATACTTAAATGTGAAAACATATCAAAGATATACGGTGCAGGTGACACGGAAGTAAGGGCACTGAGTAACGTGAGCTTTACGGTGGAAAAAGGTGAGTTTGTATCCATCATCGGGCCTTCCGGAAGCGGCAAGTCGACTCTGCTGCACATCCTGGGTGGCGTTGATAAGCCTACGGAAGGAAAGGTCTATATAGACGGAACGGACATACACAGCTTAAGTGAAGACAAGCTGGCGATATTCAGAAGAAGACAGATCGGCCTGGTTTATCAGTTCTACAATCTGATGCCTGTGCTGAACATAGACGAGAACATTGCGCTGCCGCATTTACTGGACGGCAGACCCCTTGATAAAGAAAGACTGGACAGTGTGGTAGAGCATCTGGGACTGACGGACAGGAGAGGCAACCTTCCCAGCCAGTTATCAGGCGGGCAGCAGCAGAGGGTATCCATAGGAAGGGCATTGTACAGTCACCCGGCGATACTGCTGGCAGATGAACCTACAGGAAACCTGGACCGGAAGACCGGGGAAGAGATAATCGAACTGCTCAAGGAATCGAATAAGAAAAACGAGCAGACGCTGATACTGATAACACATGACGAGGGGCTGGCAATGCAGGCTGACAGAGTGATCAGTATAGAGGACGGAAAGATCATAAAGAACGAAAAGGTCAGAAATATCGTATAAGGGGACGGGGAGATGGATAATAAGAAGATAATATTTAAAGTGACAGGAACATATATGCGCAGGAATAAAAAGCGCACCATAATTACTTTTGCAGGCATACTGGTAATGGTTATCCTTATGACTGCCGTGTTCATCGGAAAAGATACTGTTATGGAATTTATGAGGAAGGCCTTGGAAGCCGATCAGGGAAGCTGGCATTATCAGGTATATGATGTTGACGGCAATATCGTTAATGAGATAGCAGCACTTGACTGCGTAGATACATTAGGCGTTTCCAGACCCCTGGGATATACGGAGTTCGAAAAGAGCGGTAATCCTGATAACACACCTTTCCTCGAGATAAAGGGCTATTCCGATAAGCTCTTTGACTGGATGAACATAAATGTTAAGGAAGGCAGTGTGCCTCAGAATGATAACGAGATACTTATCAGTGAGCGCGCCATTAAGGAAGGCTCCGATATAAAGATCGGCGATACCATCGATATAGATACCTTCGACAGATATATCCACGCTTTCTATAAAGAAGGGGAGGAAGAAAAGATAGCACAGGGCAGTGCGCCCGGCGGTATTACGTTTTTCTCCGGTTTTAATGTAATGCATGGCGACACTGTTAAGCTCCCCGACCACTTCGGATATCTTTATACAAATCCGGATTTTGAAGTGATCCATATTCCCACAGGTTTAAAGAAGACGGTTACCGTTGTGGGAATAATGGAGGCGCCCTATTATGAATCGGAGGGCCAAGCAGGTTACATGGTTCTTATGCAGACAGATACGGCAGTTGCAGAGGGGGAGCAGGTAAATATCGTTTTAACAACAGATCTT
>CAMVRS010000224.1 GCA_947169935.1 uncultured Lachnospiraceae bacterium | reverse complement strand
AAGGCTTACTATGACGCGAATATCAGCGGATCCACCATCACCGTAAAGGTGACAGGCGACCGGAAGAAGGCTGCATCAAATGCTGCCCTGGAGTTTGATCTCGGTAATGCAGGAGTTGTTGAATACGTGCTGCCGGTAAGCTATGTGAAGCCTTCCTTCAAGCTGAGCTCCACCACGGCTACTATAAAGAACGGTACGGAGACAGTGCTTAAGACAACGATTCTTACGAAGAACTCAGACGGCATTTTCGAACCCTATGATATGACGGATGTGAAGGTGAGCGGAACGGGGCTTGGAACCGTGACGAAGGCTGCGGACGGAAGCATAGAGATAAAGACAAATGCCGCCTCTAAGGGAAAGATAAGTATTGTAAAGGATGCCTGGGACGGCGCCAAACCGGTGAGCCTTGCCTACACCGTGAAGGGCTCAAAGAAGGATGTGCTGAGCGTGGACCTTCAGGGGCTTAATACTGTCGTAGTGAACAGCAACGCAAAGAAGCAGGTGTTCAGCTTTGATGTGACGTTTAACGGGGCTGTGCCTGCTGAAGGTGCCGTGAAGATCGTTGACAAGAAGAGCACGGGACTTGCCACAATAGGAAAAGGCGGGAAGCTCATCGTCGCATACAAGGACGGTGTAAAGAACGGGACATATACCATCACCCTGCAGGCCGGTGAGGCGAAGACCAATGTGAAGGTAAAGGTTAGCAGCAAGGCGCTGGATAAGGCAGTCACAGCAAAGGTGCAGACAAAGTACGATGTGGTGACGGGGCATGGCATGGTTATCGTGCCTTCGCTTAAGGATGTGAGCGGCACCATAGAGGCGGTATCCGTGGCAGAGAGTGGCTTTATCGCAAGGCTGAATGCTGCCGGGAACATCATGATAAACTATACCGGGGATAAGTATAACGCGAAGAACTTAAACATCGGGACTCTGAATCTGTCGCTTAAGATCAGTGGCGTAGAGGAGCCGATAAAGCTTACGCTGAAAAAAGTAAAGGCGAAGAAGACCACACCGAAGGTGAAGGTGGGAACCGTGACGATCCCTAAAGATGCAGAAACTGCCGAAGGGAAGGTTGTCGGAACCACGAATATCATCAGCACCTATAAGGTAAGCTCCGGAACGTATAAAACCATCAGTCCGGTGAAAACGGAGATTGTCGGCACGATGAAGAATGTGACGGCAAAGCCCAATGAGAGTGATATGACAGAGATCGATATCTACAGTATCAGCAAAACGAATGTATCGTTCAAAGTAAAGCTTACCTACGCCGGAGGCGTAACGAAGACCGTGACGGTGAAGGTTAAAAAGAAGCCTCTTTTCTAGTTGACTTTTAATAGTTAGTCTTTCTGTAACCGTCTATGCGGTAGGAGCGAACCACCAATCCACAGCATCTTCAACAGCATACCCTATGCCTAAGAACAGGTAAAGAATGGGTATGACTATATAATACGAGGAGCGGAGGAGCTGGAGGAATCGACATTTGAGCCGATGTTTTCCGCTGTTGAGGGCTCTCTTTCGGGGAAATATGAAATCATCGGAGACTTGAAGCTTTAATAAATATCGGAGACGTGAAAAACGGGTTGCAATACCCCATTTCAGATTGAAGACAGGATCCACGGCAACCGCCGTGGATTTTGTTTGGAAACTTTTTTGTTTTTTCCGGAGGCCCGGTTCGTACAGAATCGAAAATTATTAAGATGCGGGAGATACGGATTTTAACAAAACAGAAACAAAACAGAAATAAAACGTAAAAAAAAATGCATTATCATCATTCAACGGCTGTAGATTGATTGTTCATAGAAAAGAGGTCGAAATGAATAAAGCATTTCTGGTGATATTTGGCTGTATGTTTCTGTTAACAGCCTGTGCCGAATCAAGTTCCATGCCGGAAGAGGAGTCATTGTATGTGAAGACACAGACAGTTTCATGCGGTTTTGCACAGACGATGGGAACATATGTGGCGTCGATAGAGAACTCGGAAGTAGTCGAGGTGTTGCCTCAGGTATCCGGAACTGTGGAAACTGTATCCGTAAATGTGGGTGATTATGTGAGAGAAGGAACGATCCTGTGCAATATTGACGGGACTGCGGCCCGGATTGCTTACGAAAATGCCGAGATTGGTTTACAGAGCGCACAGGCCGGACTTAAAAGTGCTATGGCCGGTCTGGAAAATGCGCAGGCGAATTATGATAAAGTCTATGCCGATGGCGAAAAAAAACTGGTAGCTGATCATGAACTTGCAAATTACCAGAGTGAAATGAATATACAGTCGATAGGCTCGGATATATATCACCAGCAGGAAAAGATAGATGAGTTTCGCAAGACTACGCTGGAGGATGCAGAGAAAGATCTGAAAAAAGCTAAAAAGAATAAAAAAAAGGCAAAAGAGAGCGGTGATGAAGAAGCCATTGCCGCAGCAAAAAAGGAACAGGATACGGCTGAGAAGGCTTTGGATAATGCCGAGAAAAGCCTTGCGGATATGGAGGCATCCTTAGATAAACTCAAATTGTCAATGGAGTCGGCACAGGGGCAGCAACAGCTGAAAAACGGGGAGATATACAAGGATGAGCAGACGGCAGTGGCCGGATCTCTCGAAATAGCTCAGATAAATATTGACTCGGCAAAAACAAGTGTAGATTCAGCATCTGCCGGAGTAAGGTCTGCACAGAATAAGCTGGATGATGCAAGTTATAAAATGAGTCTGTATACTTTGTCCGCTCCGGTGTCAGGGATTGTAGAGGCGGTATATGCCGAAAAAAATGGTTTTATTCAAAGCGGTCAGGTCTGTTTTGTGATAGCGGATCCTTCATCAAAGGTTGCGGTGTTTCATGTCACCGATGATGTGGCAGGAACGCTTTTTATCGGGCAGGAGGTATATGCAAATGTAAACGACAGAAAATGCTGTGGCAAAATATCGGAAATAGGTGTTACTGCTGATGAAACAGGTCTTTTTAAGGTAAAGGCAGTTATGGATGGAGACTGCGGGCTGGCAGATGGTATAAGCATCAAGCTTGAGCTTGTGATAGACATGACCGATGATCTGCCTTTGATCCCTACGGATTCGGTATACTTTAAGGACAGACAGGCGTATGTGTATGTATATAAAAACGGCAGGGCAGTAAAACGCGATGTTTTGCTTGAAATATACGGAGACAGTGAGTGTTCGGTATCTGAGGGACTGAGCCTGGGAGAACAGATCATTACCACATGGAGCAGCCGCCTGAAAGATAACGTTGCGGTCACACCGATCTAAAGCAATCCATATAACGGTTGTGGTTTGCTGTGAGGGAGAAAACTAATGGGATACATAAAGACAATACTTAACCGACCGGTGGCGGTGCTTCTTATCATTTTCTCAATAGTGGTTTTCGGCCTGTTCTCCGTCGGGAATATAAGAATGGAATATTTTCCCAATCTGGATATGCCCATGGAGGTGGTCATGGTCACCTATCCGGGCGCAGATGCTGACAGCATTTCGAAGCTGGTGGCAAAGCCTATAGAGGATGCGGCCAAGTCACTTACGGGGATTCATAGTATAGAATCGTCCTCTTATGAGAACTACGCCACAATTCAGCTGACCTATGATTATGGCACGGATCTGGATGATGCCTATATGGAACTGAAGGCTGAACTTGACAATCTTTCTTCTGATCTTCCTGAGGGCTGTCATACCCCGAAAATAATGGAAGTAGGACTGGATAATGACGCGACGATTACCCTGTCGGCAAAAGCGGTGGACGGTTCTGATATTACAGATCAGATCAACGACTCGGTAGTACCTGCTCTGGAGAATCTGGCGGGGGTTGCTAAGGTGGACTGTGACGGAATAAGTGATGAGTATGTAAAGATAACGGTGAACAAAGAAAAAATGGAGCAATACCGGCTGAGTATGTCGGACATTTCCGAGGCGATAAAAGCGGGAGATTTCGATATGCCTCTGGGTACCATCAGCTCGGGTTCACAGGATATCGCTGCCATTGCATATTCTGAGATCAACTGGAGGAATTCACTGACAAGTCTTTGTATACGGACTGATTCGGGAGCATTGGTCAGACTTACGGACGTAGCCGATATTGACGGACTCTTGAGGGATGATCCGGAGAGTATCTCACGATACAACGGCATGAGCAGTATACTTATCAAAGTCACCAAAAAGAGTACTGCACCAACTATGAAAATGTGCAGGGATGTTCAAGAAACAATAGCGGGATTTTCCGATGACACTATCGAGTATGAAGTGGTAAGCTCTGCGGCAGATGACATTTTGGATAATCTTCTGGAAGTATTAAAGACGCTGGCAGAGGGTGTCATCATCACCATGATCATTCTGTTCATATTCCTGGGAGATATTAAGGCAAGTCTTATAGTGGGAAGCAGTATGCCGCTCTCTCTGTTTATGGCGCTTATTTGCCTTAATCTTTTTGGCGTTCCTTTCGATCTTATGACCGGAACCGGCATGATAGTGGCTATAGGAATGTTGGTAGATAATTCCATTGTGGTACTGGAAAGCTGTTTCAGAAAAAGCGAAGAAGGACAGGACCATAAGAGCGCTGCCATATCAGGGGCTTCAGAAATGATGATGTCGGTTTTCGGATCTACTCTCACGACCATAGTGGTATACGCGCCTATCAGCCTTGCCACCGGAATGTCAGGTCAGATGAACAAACCGCTTTGCTATACCATCATGCTTACAATGCTTGCGTCGCTTATAAACTCTGTCACAACGGTGCCGCTGTTATTTTATCTTATTAAACCGGAGTATAAAAAGGAACTTAAAGTAAATAAGCTGTTGTCAGTTTTCGGTAGAGGGTATGAAAGCATCATCCCCCGTTTCCTGAAGCATCCGATGATCGTTATCACAGCGGCTGTCATATTGCTTATATTCTCGCTTATGCTTGCCGGAAAACTTGATTTTGACATATTTCCTCCTTCATACGATGGGAGCATAAAGGTGACTGCCGATTTCAGGTCGGGAACAAAGCTTGAGGTCATGGATGAAAAGATCAGGGAGATTGAGGAAGAGCTTTTGAGTGATGAAGGCTTTCGCAGTGTGGAATTGAGTATAAATAAAAACGGCGCAGAGATAAAAGCATATGCGGTTGCGGATTCTAAAAGATCAAGTGGGGAAGCGGTTGATTATTATAACAGAATATTCGATAATATAACAGATGCAGACATTGATATAGTACCCTTTGGGGTCAGTGGCGGACTGGCCAGTCTGATGCAGACGGGGGACGGTGAAACAATTACGCTTGAGGCCGATGATCTGAAAACTCTCGAAAAAGGCGCCGATCTGATGGAGGATACTTTGAGGAGTATTCCGGGAGTATTAAATGTACATAATACATTCGCTTCTTCCCGTACCACACTGAGATTTCATATTGATCAGCAGATGACTGCGAATGCAGGTCTTACTCCACAGAGTGTGGCAGGTTTTTTGTACAACATGATAAATGGAATTACTGCAGCAACGATAGATACCGACGACGGAGAAAGCTATGATATAAAGCTTACCTACAGAGAGGGGGAATATGAAGATCCGGCAGTTCTTATGTCTCAGTATATCGGTCTCCCATCCGGGAAAAGCGTGGCTCTGAAGGATATCTGTACACCTGAGTATACTCAGATCTTGCAGACGGTGAAGCGACAGAACGGGAAGTATATAGCTGAGATAAAGGCTTTGACTGACAGCAGATTCAGATATGCTCTTGCTGCTCAGGTGAAAGATGCTGCAGAGAACGTGCCCCTTCCGGATGGCGTATCTCTTACCCGGAGTTCCCTGGATGAGACACTTATGAATGAAATGGGCACCATGGGACAGGCGGTTGTGATCGCTATATTTCTGGTATTTCTCGTGATGGCTGTACAGTTTGAATCTGTACGTTTTTCAGTGATGGTAATGATGTGCATCCCCTTTAGCATGATAGGCTCATTCGGGTTGATGTTTATACTCGGACAGCCAATAAGCATGATGGCCATGATGGGTATCCTTATGCTGGTAGGAATGGTGGTAAACAATGGCATCCTGCTGGTGGATGGCACAAATGAGCTGTTAAAGTCAATGGATAAAAAGACAGCGCTGATTCAGGCGGGGC
>CAMVRS010000223.1 GCA_947169935.1 uncultured Lachnospiraceae bacterium | reverse complement strand
GTGAGTGTTATCATAGTCTTTCACCTCCTTTCTTCGGAGGTCCCGGCAAAGGTAATTATATACTGATATATGAAACAATTCAATTATAAAAAGAGGGGCAATAATGATCGAATTAAACAAGATAAACGGCAATACAGTGCTTATTAACTGCGACCTTATAGAATATGTCGAGGAGACGCCGGACACGGTGGTTACGTTAACTACAGGGCGGAAGTTAATAGTAAAAGAGAGTAGACAAGAGATAAAAAATCTTGTAAAATGCTATAAGCAGGAAATATATCATGGATGATAACACGGGGCCACAGGAAGGGTCACTGTGTTTTTGCGTGTGTTTAGCTTACATAATTAATTACAGGGGATAAGAGAATCTATGGATTTAGCATCGGTAATAGGTCTGGTAGCCTGTCTGTTCTTGATGATATTCGGTATAGTCTTCGATGGTAAGGCTGTAAACTTTGGGTCGCTCTTAAACTTCCTGGATGCACCCTCAGCGATAATAACCTTTGGTGGCGCATTCATGTGTGTCATGGCCGGTAATACCATGAGCGACTTCGTTGCCGGACTTAAGAGTTTTGGTGTTATCTTCAAACCGCCCCAGGTCGATCCCGTGGGCACAATAACCAAGATAATCGAGCTTTCCAACGTTGCACGTAAGGAAGGCCTTTTGGCTTTGGAAGAAGGCGCCGGAGATATAGATGATCCTTTCCTTAAAAAGGGAATAATGCTGGTTGTCGACGGTACCGATCCGGAGCTGGTCCGTGATATCATGGAAAACGAGCTTGGTGCCATGGAAGACAGGCACAAGGCCAAGAAGGGTTTCTGGGAAGGCGTTGCCGCTCTGGGACCTGCCTGGGGTATGATCGGTACCCTGATCGGTCTGGTTAACATGCTTAAGGCTCTGGATGACCCTAACGCCATCGGACCCGCTATGGCCGTAGCGTTGCTGACAACCATGTACGGTTCCATGCTGGCTAACTGGATATGCGCACCTATCACTTCAAAGATGGGCGTATATAACAGTATCGAAGCCGGCGTTAAACAGATAATGATAGAAGGACTGCTCTCCATACAGGCGGGCGAAAATCCCCGCGTTATCGAAGAGAAGCTTAAATCCTTCCTCGCACCTGCAGACAGACCTTCAGGTGAAGAGAAGGTTGAGTAAGGAGTAACATAAATTGGCTAAGAAACAGAAACAGGAAGACGCCCCTGCCGGATCGCCGGCGTGGATGGCCACATTCTCAGACCTGATGAATCTGTTGCTGTGTTTCTTCGTGCTGCTGTTCTCGATGAGTTCCATCGACCAGAAGCGCTGGGAAGAAGTGGCAGCCAGTTTTAATGCGACCTTCAGTATTTTTTCGGGAGGCGCTCAGGCCATAGGTGACGGCATACTTATAAGTAACGGCGTGAGCCAGTTAAACCAGCTGGATGATTACATCAATTCAACAGGTAAGGCTGCCGAAGATACCGATGCACCTAAGGAGAACATTATGGAGGAAGCCGAGAAGCAGAAGATGGCTGCCTCCGAAGAACTTGAAGAGAAGGTCAGCGAAGCGGTGAGCGAAGCGGGCCTTGATGAGCTTGTGGAACTTTCCTACACCTCACAGTATGTGGAGATGACCCTGAACGGCGCACTGCTCTTTGAATCCGGAAGCGCTAATTTAAGTGCTGATGCCGGAGCAGTCCTCGATCAGGTAGGTCTTATACTGGAGCGTTACGGAGAGTCTACCATAGAGATCGAAGGACATACCGATTCAGTGCCCATCAACTCCGCAAAGTATCCCAGCAACAATGAACTTTCGGATGCGCGTGCGCTTTCGGTTTTCTATTACCTGATGGAGCATACGAGCTTAGATCCCGCCAAAGTGAAGCACAGCGGCAGGGGTGAGTATAATCCCATAGCGGATAATTCCACGGCAGAAGGCAGGGCCTTAAACCGCCGTGTAGAGATCAAGATATATAATTCGCTCAGCGAATAAAAAGGGGGAGACATGAAAAAGAATCTGCTTTCGATAGTGATACTCTCATTACTGGTAGTCAACATTGTTATGACTGCAGTCATGCTCTTTTCGGTTGTAGGCACTAATAAGCGTACGGCAGAGATAGTCACGGATATAGCCGGGGTACTGAGCCTTGAGCTGGATACCGAAGCCGGCGGACAGACAGGCATGCCCAGCCCCGAGGAGAGTGAATTCTATACCATTCCCGAGATGACCATCACCACCAGGAGGGCAGAAGGTGCTGAAAAGGACCAGTACTGCATCATAGACATCACGCTTGCAATAAACAAGACCCACGAGAAGTATGCGACATACGGCGGTGAGGCTATGAAGAACTATGAGAAGCTCATCCAGAGTGAAGTGATCGCAGTCATCGGCCAGTATACTGCTGATGAGATAAAGCTTATGCAGAGCGATATCTGCGAGGATATACTGCGCAGGGTTCAGGCACGTATAGGATCAGATGTGATTTATGATATTATTATAAGCAATATCATTTTTGGATAAGGAGCGGACAATTGGGTGATATACTCTCCCAGGAGGAGATAGATAATCTCTTAAAAGGTCTGACGGACGGATCTGTTGACGTAGATGACATAAAGAACCAGGATGACCGCCAGGTCAAGAATTATGACTTTAAGCGGCCTGCCAAGTTCTCAAAGGAACATCTGCGCACTTTGGAACTTATATTTGAGCATTACGGCCGTCTTCTGTCCACAAACCTTCCCGTGTATCTGAGGAAGAATGTGCAGGTAAACGTGGTCAGCTCCGAGACAGTTACCTTTA
Organism: uncultured Lachnospiraceae bacterium; assembly: GCA_947169935.1. Classification (GTDB taxonomy): domain Bacteria; phylum Bacillota; class Clostridia; order Lachnospirales; family Lachnospiraceae; genus NK4A136. Next base: position 3,331 of record CAMVRS010000223.1, on the reverse strand, counting down.
ACGAATTTACCAATGCACTTTCGAATCCGGTGGTGCTGGGCATAGTAAATTTCCAGCCGCTTACCGGTAACATCCTTATCGATCTGGGAGCCAATGTGGGCTTTTCCTTTATTGACAGGATGCTGGGAGGCCCCGGACTGCCGCTCGAGAAGGTAAGGGATTTCTCCGAGATAGAGATGAACATCCTTTACAAGCTGGTTACCATTTCTTCACAGCTTTTAAGGGAGCCCTGGAAAAATGTTCTGGAAGTGGAACCGGTGCTTGAGAGGATAGAGACGAACACACAGTTCGCACAGATCATAGCACCAAATGAAATGATAGCCATCGTCACCCTGAATATAAAGATGGGTGAGGTTGAAGGCTTTTTGAACATATGTATACCTTACATGACCATAGAGCCTATAATCGATAATCTGAATACCAAGTTCTGGTTCACCAGCATGGTTAATTCCGATTCCGGCGATCACAGGCTGGATATCGAGAATCTGCTGCGTAAAGTGGATGTGCCTGTTAAAGCAGTGCTTGGTAAGAGCCAGATAGCAGTCAGCGACTTCCTGGGACTTCAGGTGGGAGATATCATCCGTCTGGAACGCAGGGTGGATAACGAGCTGGATGTTTATGTGGGCATGTACAAGAAGTTTTCGGCAGTTCCCGGTACCGATCATGACCGCTATGCGGTGAGGGTCACCAGTGTATACAGGGATGATGACGATCTGAAAGCAGAGGATGCAGCGGCTGACGAATAAAGCTTTAGCCGTAAATCATTTTAAGAGAGGAAAAACGTACAATGGATGGAATGCTGTCACAGGACGAGATAAACGCACTCCTGAGTGGTATGGACTTAAGCGGTGATGGCGGATCAGATTCCTCAGGAACGGGGAGCGGATCCGGCGGCAGGGGAGAACCTGACCAGAGTCTTTTGTCCGATGTTGAGAAGGATGCCATAGGTGAGATAGCCAATATCAGCATGGGCACATCTGCCACTACGCTGTTTTCTCTGGTAAACCAGAAGGTGAATATTACAACTCCCAGGGTCACACTGGCTAACTGGGATACGGTGCTCGCAGATTATCCTGCGCCCTGTGTCTTTGTTGAGATACAGTATACAGTGGGACTTACGGGCTCCAATATTCTGATATTAAATGAGAGAGACGTTAAGATAATCACCAACCTGATGATGGGTGGTGACGGTTCGGATACAGATGGTGAGCTGGGAGAGATGCACTTATCCGCTATCTCCGAGGCTATGAACCAGATGATGGGATCATCGGCCACATCTTTATCTTCCATGATGGAGATGAAGATAGATATCTCACCCCCGATCGCTAGCCTTGTTAAGGTTAACGAGCTGACAGACGGCAGCAGACAGGATCCGTTTACCGAAGATACTTTTGTTCAGATAGAGTTCCGCATGCAGATAGGGGATCTGATCGATTCCACCATCATGCAGCTCTATCCTATTGAATTTGCAAAATCTTTATACAGACAGTTTACGGGAGGAACCATGGGCGGAAGTACGCCTCCTCCGGAGAGTGTACCTGCACCTGCAGCTATACCGGAGAGCACTGTTACGCCTGCGCCGGCGCCCGCAGCGGCACCCATGCCGGATCCTTATGCGGGATTTGCGCAGCAGGCACCGCCTTATCCGGGACAGCCATATCCCGGGCAGCCTTATCCACAGCCTATGCCTATGCCGGCTCCGCAGATGAGCGTTCAGCCTGCACAGTTCTCCGCATTTACGCCGGAGATGGCTGCAATGATAGGCCAGGAGAACATCAATCTCATCATGGATGTGCCTCTGGAAGTTACGGTGGAACTGGGCCGTACCTCCAAGACCATTCACGATATACTGGATTTTGCCCCCGGAACCATCATCGAGCTGGAGAAGATAGCCGGTGAGCCCATCGACGTGCTGGTAAACGGCAAGTTCGTGGCAAAGGGCGAAGTAGTTGTTATTGAAGAAAGCTTTGGCGTCAGGATCACGGAGATCATTAAAGACTGATGATGGGCAGGAGCATTGACGAAATAGCTTATATGCTGCTTAAGCTCAAGGATTCGGGTAATGAGGCAGCAGGCGGAAATGCGGTGAACAACTTCGCGCGCTTTATCACCATGCTGATCATCTTTATCCTGGTGCTGGTGCTTACGTATTATACTACCAGATTTGTGGCTGGAGCGAAGAAGGGCTCCTTAAAGACCGGCAACATGGAACTGCTGGAGAGCCTTCAGCTGGGAGGCGGCAAATACCTGCAGCTTCTGCGTCTTGGCAGCCGCTATATAGTGCTTGCCGTTACCAAGGATCATGTTGAGATGCTGACCGAGCTGGATGCGGATGAATATATCAAAACCGCGGAAAGCTCAGGCGGGAATTTTACCGAAATACTCTTAAACAGGATGAAGGGCGGAATCGGCGCCATCGCTGATAAGGATAACGATAAAAAAGAGGGCAGTGATGAATAAGCTTTTCACACGCATATGCATGCTATTTATTATGGCCCTGGTAGTTCTGGCTCTGCCCCTTCGGGCTTATGCTACGGATTCCGACGATAACGGAGATACGGATGAACGTACCTATGCAGATGAGCCGGGAGATTCCGACAGCGGAAGCGATCTGGCTTCGCCTAATATAGGAAACAGGGTCACTATAGAATTAAATGACGGGAACGGCTCCATAAACGGGGCGCTGCAGATAGTACTTATATTGACCGGGATATCCCTCCTGCCGTTTCTGTTGCTGACCCTTACCAGCTTTACCCGTATAATCATTGTTCTGCATTTTACCAGGCAGGCGCTGAACACGCAGACTGCGCCGCCCAATATGGTGCTCATAGGTATAGCGGTATTCCTTACTATCTATATCATGAGTCCCACTTTTACATCGATATATAATGATGCCATAGTTCCTATGAACAACGGTACAATAACATCGGCGGAGGCATTGGATAAAGGCATACAGCCCCTCCGTGAATATATGTATCCCCAGACCGAAGTCAAGGACGTTTCGGTCTTTATGAACATAGCGGGAGAGGGAGAAAACTGGACCGGAGAGCCTGACGACGTTCCGCTGCAGGTACTGATCCCGGCCTATGTGCTGAGCGAACTGCGTACGGCCTTTATTATAGGCTTTTTGATATATATACCGTTCCTGATAATAGACATGGTGGTATCGTCGGTGCTTATGAGTATGGGTATGATGATGCTGCCGCCTACTACCATATCCATGCCGTTCAAGATACTGTTATTTGTGCTTGCAGACGGCTGGAACCTGATAATAGTCAATCTGGTGCGGACCTTCTATTAGCGTTTTAAGTGAGGTAAGCCATGACAGTAG
>CAMVRS010000222.1 GCA_947169935.1 uncultured Lachnospiraceae bacterium | reverse complement strand
TGAGTTCGGGGAGGCGCTTTCGGAGGCTGAGAAGAACGGTGTGGAGATCCTGTTCCTGCAGTGCCATGTTGAACCGGATGAGCTGGTCATAAGATGACTATTAAGAAGGGTGAAACCGCCAGACTTCAGTTCAGTCACTCAATGATGCAGACAATTATTTTTTAGAGGCAGCAGGCCGGGGAGCAATCCCCGGCCTGTTTGTGTAATTACCTACTTTTGGAGGTAGTCACCTGAAAAAAAATAGGGTATAGTATATGAATAACACTGATTATCAGACTGGAGGAAGATCATATGAAACGAATCAAAAGGTTACTGGTACTGTTGCTGACTTTCATGCTGTGCATGGGGGAATTTGCTTCTACGGGCTTAACAGTATCAGCTGAAGGAGAGGATTATCCGGATACAGAAGAAGAAAATTCTATATCGGAAGAAGCAGATATCACTGCGGAGGACGATATAGCGCTTGACGGAGCTTCCGGCCGAAAAGGAGGCAGCATCATCAAAAATCAGAACAATACGATGCTGGGAACCGCAGGCATGGCCAAGGCAAAAATACCTATGTATGACAGTGACCCCTGGCACGGGAGCTATGTTTATTACGGAAGATATGATGGTTCTCCCGTAAAGTACCGTGTATTGGACCGGTCGACTACGGAATATGATTTCTTTGGTCATTCCACGATCCTTTTGACTTCCGACAGTGTATTATATAAAACCCGTTTTGATTCCGGCAGTAAGTCCTGGAGTAAAAGCAATATCATGAAAGGACTTAACGGGGAGGATTTCCTTGATAATGATGTTTTTTCAACTGTAGAGAAAGCAGCATTAACCGACAGCTATAAAAGTAAAAAGAGTGCTTATGACGGGAACGGAGAGTCTATTCTGGATTTTGCAGGATTAAACGGCGAAAAGATATTCCTTCTGGATGCGGTGGAAGCTACAAGAACTGCTTACGGCTTTTCGGGGCTTACAAATAAAACATCAACCCGATCAAATACCGATACCTGGTGGTTAAGATCTTCAAGCAGCAGCCTGGATTCAGCCGGGAGGGTAAGGGCAGACGGATCGATATTTAATGATTTTGTATACAACGAAAACGGTGTGCGCCCTGCATTTAATATTGATCTTTCGAAGGTGATGTTTTCAACTGTTATAAACGGTACCAAGGGTGCGACAGATGCGGAGTATAAGCTTACGCTGAATACGGATAGGCTATTGACAAATATCTCATCAGGTCAAAAGGTTACTGTAATGTCAGGAAAAGTTACTGTGCCTTATATGGTTGGCAGGGACAGCAGCAGTCCTGTAGTGCCGGATGCATTATCAGTGATGATACTTGATAAGGCGTATAACTATGATGCAGGTAACAGTAATACCGCAAATATCCTTTACCTTGGCAGGCTCAGCATTTCCGGAGGATATTCTGATACCGGAACAGCAACTTTTTATCTTCCGGAAGGACTTGATGTTAACAAATGGGGAAGTGCATACAAAGTATATATCTTTGCTGAACAGACCAACGATGATAAATATACGGATTATGCAGGCACACCCTGCCAGATAACGAAAAGCGATCTGGATATAATTGAAGGTGTGACAGTTACCTTTAACGTCAATGGTCACGGAAAGGCACCTGAAGCCCAGATAATCGCAAAAGGAAGCAGGGCGGTAAAACCTTCCGATCCTTATGAAAAAGGCTGGAAATTCAAGGGATGGTATACCGGTTATAATGAAAGGGGAAAACAATATGATTTTAATACTCCGGTTACGGAGGATCTGACACTTATCGCACACTGGTCAAGTGAAAAGGTGACAGTGACTTTTGATAATAACGGTGGCGGTACGGACACGGAAGCGCAGTCGGTATTTATAGGAAGCTGTGCCACAGAGCCAGAAGAGCCGGTCCGTGACGGCTATGCTTTCGGAGGATGGTATAAAGATGAGGAGTGTACGGAATCATTAAAATATGATTTCAGCACCCCGGTAAATGCAAATATCACTTTATATGCGAAGTGGTTAAAAAAGTATACTGTTACATTTGATGCCAACGGCGGAAGCGGCAGTATGGCATCTATTCAGGTTGCATATGGGAATGGTATCACACTGCCGGCATGTGAGTTTACAGCACCGGAAGATGAGATGGTATTCAGTACCTGGGAGGCTGCCGGAACTCATTATCCGGCAGGTACCATAAAGAAAATATATCAGGATACTGTATTTAAGGCAACCTGGTATAAGATGAATCTCCGGACAGTAAACTTCTACAATAATTATGAAACATATAAAAGCGTAAGGGTGAAATACGGTGAGAAGGTTGAGGAGCCGGCAGCTCCTAAGCGGGAGAATGCTACTTTCATTGGATGGTATACATACCGTGCAGAGGATAATAGAGCTAATGATGCATACCGTTATGATTTTGAAAACCCTGTGAACAGCAACCTGGATCTTTATGCTGCCTGGACAGATGATACAACTTATCATATATCTGTAAAAGAAAGTGTATTCGCGCCCGGTGGCAGTATTACGGTAGATAAGGAGTATGTAAAGATTAATGATGAGGTTACCATTACCTTATCACCGGAAGAGGGGTTTGAGGCGGATCATCTCAGCGGAATACCATATTATGAAAAGAGATTTGGCTGGGTACAGGATGCATGGGAAGTTCCAGTTGAAGGAAATACATACACATTCACGATACCTGATATGACGAAGGTAAGTGATAATGAGTATAAGAATATACGGATAGAAGCATATTTTAAGGTAAGCGACACGCATGAACATGATTTTGAGTATTATGACGGCATCCCCACAACATGTCATTCAAACGGGACTATGGATTATGTCGAATGTAAACTGTGTCATCATCAATATGAATGGATAAAAAAGACAGATACAATCGGAAATGATATAACAAACTGGCCGGAATCATGGAGGCAGCAATACGGATATCACGGGCATGATAAAGGAACAGAAGGTATTGAAGAAAAGGCTCCCACATGTACAGTTTCAGGTAACGTAGCTTATACACATTGTCTTGATTGTGATGCGTGCCTGATAGGTCCTAATTACGCACATGAAGGAACGATTGAGGATACTGTCATTCCCATAGATGTTAATGCTCATGAATGGGATACATCTGCGATAACATATACCTGGGCGGATGATAATATGAGTGTTTCTGCCTCATGTATATGTAAGCATAACAGTACGCATTTACTGACGGAAGAAGTGGCTGTCACAAAAACGTATACTAAGGAACCTACTTGTGAAGAAGACGGTATAGTTAATTATATATCGGAGGTATTCACTAATCCTGAGTTCAGTATTCAATCCAAAACGGATGTGACGGTTGAGAAATACGGGCATGACTGGAATGAACCTGAATATGTGTGGAGCGAGGATCTTTTAAGTGTTACCGCCAGCATTAGCTGCAACAGGGATCCTTCACACACGATCACGGAGACTGCCACGGTAAGTATTAAGAACATGGACGGTTACAGGATCTGTTCCGCTGAGTTTACCAATGAGGCATTTGAGGATCAGGTTAGGGAAATAGCTGAGGTGAGGTTTGATACGAATAAAACAACGGCCTCGGATATGCCCAAAACGATGCTCGTTAATGTGGGTGATAAATTGGACAGACCGGAAAAAGATCCGAAAGCGGACGGACTTAAATTTGCAGGATGGTATTGCGAAGAGGAGTGCATAAGAAAGTATGATTTCGATGCACCGGTCAAGAAGGATACAGTGATTTATGCAAGGTTTATAGATGAAAAAGCCGTGCTCTTTACTGTGAGCTTTAATATGCTGGGGCATGGAGATGCTGTCGCACCCCAGGAAGTGGAAGCCGGAAAGAGTGCTGTAAAGCCTGCGGATCCTTCAGAATACAGCTGGATATTTAAAGGCTGGTATACTGATGCAGGCTGTAAAGCTTCATATGATTTCAGTACTGCAGTAAGTTCGGATATAACCCTTTATGCAGGTTGGGAAAAGGATCCGATGATCATAGAAGGAGGACGGTCTGCGCTTGATTCTGTTCCGGAACTTAACAGTTCAACTACAGAACTTAATCTGGTAAAGGGACAAAAATTCAATATACCTCAGGGCTGGTATCTTGATAAAGGAAATAAGGCTGACAAAAAGATCATAAGCATCAGCAAATCAGGAGTGTTTAAGGCTAAGAAGGATGGCAGGGCCACCATATACTGCGGAGCTGATAAAGCTGTATCGGTAAACGTGATAGTACACAAGCCGGCGATAACAAAGGATACAAAAAAGCTTAAGCTGGATGCGGGAAAAACAGGGGTTATAAAAATTGAGGGTTATGATGCTGATAAAATGCCTGTTCTTTTCTACAGTGCAAGTCCTGATGTGGCAACCGTAGATGAGTCAGGTGTGGTTACTGCCGTTGCCAAAGGAACCGCAAAGATATCAGTATTTATCAACGGTAAGGAATTTAAGGCGTCTGTTCTGGTCAGTGAGCCTGAAACAGCCAAAAACAGAACTATGCATGTAGCAGTTGGTTCACAAAAAACTATAAAAGTTAAGGGGGTAAAGAACTGGAGCAGCGCTTCATCCGACATTGCGGAAATGAACAAAAAGGGGAGCAAAGTTAAAGCCGGGAATGCAGGAAAGACGGTGCTCAGTGCCAGTGCAAACGGTGTGGTTTATACCATGGATTTCTATTCCGAAGACCTGACCCTCACCAATACAGAGGGAACACTTAAAAAGGCCAAAGGAACAAATAAATATACGCTTGAACTTAAAAAGGGAACCGAAACAAATATATGCTTCAGTGATTCTGTGGATCAGGATATGATCTTTAAGAGCAGCAAAGCTGATATAGCATTTATTGATGAGTATGGCCGGGTGACGGCAAGGAGCAAAGGAAAGTGCGAGTTTACTGCAAAAGCAAACGGAAAGACCATTACGATAACGGTTAACGTAATGTGACAAAAGTCATATAAGAAAGTAAATATAATAAACAGATAAAGGAGGAAACGACAGATGGAGTTTAATACAGAAATCTTTTCGCAGTTTGATAAAAAGTGGGCGCTCCTGACAGCAGGGGATGAGAGCCGCTTTAATACCATGACTATCAGCTGGGGCGGGCTGGGTACGATATGGGGAAAACCGGTAGCGACGGTTTATGTGCGTACATCCAGGTACACTCATGATTTCATGGATGCAAATGAGTATTTCACGATCAGCTTTTTCCCGGAGGAGTATAAGCAGATACTTGGTGTGCTGGGATCAAAATCCGGCAGGGATATGGATAAGATGAAGGATTCCGGACTTAGTGCAATGAAAGCCGGAGATTCTGTATCTTTTAAGGAGGCAGAGGTGACGCTGGTATGCCGTAAGATGTTCAAACAGGAGCTGTCTGTTGCCAATATGCCTGAGGATGTGGCAAAGGCTATGTATGAAGGGCAGGCTCCTCACGATATGTATATCGGTGAAGTGGTAGAGATTGTAAGAAGGTAGGCTGATGAAGAAAGATATCATGAAGGATGTTTTCTTCCTTGGGCAGAAATCCGAGAATGCAACGCAGGAAGACCGGCAGATAATAGAGGATCTTAAGGATACGCTTAAGGCGAATCGTGAGCGCTGCGTCGGGATGGCGGCAAATATGATCGGTTACCGGAAGCGTATCATCATCATATCAATGGGTTTTATGGATGTGGTGATGGTTAATCCTGCGATAGTATCCAAATCGCTGCCCTACGATACGGAAGAGGGATGTTTATCCCTGGATGGAGTGAGAAAGACAAAACGGTATAAAAAGATCCGTGTTCAATATCAGGATGAAAACTTTGAAAAACATACTCAGGAGTATGACGGATATATCGCCCAGATCATACAGCATGAGTGTGACCACCTGGATGGTGTGATCATATGAAATAAACCGGAGATCCCTTACGGACCGGTATTCACAGCATCAGGCAGTAAATTTTGACAGGACACAAAAGATTCACAAATAATTAGCACTCAACACTTGACTTGGCTAACAATAAGTGATATAACGTAGTCAGAACAAAGGAAATAGAGAAGATCCGGAATAGTATAAAGGATCCAAACACTCCTTCCCCTTGCTCATGAAACCTATAGTTTATAGTTTTTATG
>CAMVRS010000221.1 GCA_947169935.1 uncultured Lachnospiraceae bacterium | reverse complement strand
GAAAAAATTATGGGAAAAATTATAGGAATTGATTTAGGAACAACAAATTCATGTGGCTCTTAATTAAAAAGGAGGCTCTGGATGAAAAAGGAAAAGAAAGAGAAAAAAACAGTAAAAAGGGATTACATAAGCTCGTTTATCAGACGCGTGCAGGGGCGTATCAATACCCAGATAATGCTGCGAAGAGGACTTGACGGATTTTGTATAGGGCTGGTATTGGCTTGCGCTCTTGAGGCAATAGCCATATTCAAACCCTTTTATTATGTGCATTATTATGCCATCGGGCTTGTTATACTGGGACTTGCGGCAGGCCTTCTGATCGGAGGCTTAAGCGCAAAAGATATGAAGCATGCAGCAAGACGCATCGACAGCTTTGGGCTGGATGAGCGTGTGATCACTGCATACGAGAATTTGGAAAAGGAAGATGAGAGTCCTTCCATTATCGCAAAGATCCAGAAGGATGATGCAGAGGAGCGTCTTCGTGCCATAGCAGAGCAGATAATCATACCCATTAAACTGGGATGGTACCGCCTGGTATTCCCTGTTCTTTTGCTGGCGCTTATGGTAGCTCTTTTCATGATGCCCAGTAAAGCTAAGGAAGTAGCAGAAGAGCAGCATGAAGTGGAGCAGGAGAGCGCAGAACTTAAGGAAGAGATAGAAGAAGCTATCGAAGAGATCCAGAGTATCGATCAGGAGGGCCTGACAGAAGCTGAAAAACAGCAGCTCAATAATATGATGGAAAGCCTCCAGTCTTCAATGACAGAGATGGATCAGGCCACCAGCATGGAAGAGCTTATGAATGCATCCAACAGGCTTGATTACAAATATGAGGATATATCTGCGGCACTTGGACAGATGGCTAATAATGTGCAGGCAAGAGAGAACAGCGGAGATCCCAATGATCCCGCCCAGGCTTCTCCCACACCTACACCTACGCCCACGCCTCCCGAAGGCAGCGAGTCCGATAACCAGAGCCAGCAGAATAACAGCCAGTCCCAGAACCAGCCCCAGCAGCAGAACGGTAACGGTAACAGCAGTGCCACCGCGCAGCAGCTGAGCCAGATCTCACAGCAGATGCAGCAGCATACAAGCCAGAACCAGGGACAGAATGGCCAGAATGGCCAGCAGGGTCAGCAGGGTCAGCAGGGTCAGCAGGGTCAGCAGGGTCAGCAGGGTCAGCAGGGCCAGAACGGTCAGAACGGTCAGAACGGCCAGAACGGTCAGAACGGTCAGAACGGCCAGAACGGCCAGAACGGTCAGAACGGTCAGAACGGCCAGAATGGTCAGAACGGCCAGAACGGTCAGAATGGCCAGAATGGCCAGCAGGGCGGACAGCAGGGAGGCCAGCAGGGCGGACAGCAAGGTGGACAGCAGGGAGGCCAGCAGGGCGGCGGTCAGCAGGGCGGTCAGCAAGGTGGTCAGCAGGGCGGCGGTCAGCAGGGTCAGGGTGGCCAGCAGGGCCAGGGCGGTGCAACCGGCGGTGCAGGTCAGGGCCAGGGCATTGGCGGCGGCGGTGCAGGCGCACATCATGATTATGTGAGCCTTCCCAATGCAACGGGCAATGACGACAATCTTTCGGGATCATGGTCAGACCGTGGTAATTCCGACTACAGCCGTTATGAGAATGGTATTGGCTGGTCGGGAAACCGCCAGGAATATACGAGTGTTATGGGCCAGTACAGTGAGAGGGCATACCAGGGCATACAGAACGGACGTTATCCTTCAGGTATGGAAGATGTCATCAAGCAGTATTTCAGCTCATTCTAAAATAATTTCCGGAGGGGAGAGATGAACGATTATCAAGTAATGCAGCAGAAGCTGCTGGCCTGCGAATATGAGATAGGCCGTGAGATCATAGGACAGAGAGAAGTGGTAAGATCCGTTATGCTCTCTATCTTATCGGGAGGCAATGTACTCCTGGAAGGTATGCCCGGACTGGGCAAGACCAGACTGGTCAACACTATTTCGCATGTGCTGAATCTGAGTTTTAAGCGTATCCAGTTTACGCCCGACCTTATGCCCGGTGATATCACCGGTACCAACATAATGGTCAAGGATGGCGATAATACCGGTTTCCGCTTTGAGGCAGGTCCCATCTTCGCAAACATAATACTTGCGGACGAGATCAACCGTGCAACGCCCAAGACGCAGTCGGCGCTGCTGGAAGCCATGCAGGAGCATATCGTTACCGTAGGTAATGTATCCCACAAAGTTCCGGCGCCTTTCTTTGTACTGGCTACACAGAACCCTATAGAGACAGAAGGTACCTATCCCCTGCCTGAGGCACAGCTGGACCGTTTTATGTTCAAGCTCCTGGTGCCCTTCCCTACAAAGGAAGAACTGGCAGGTATCTTAAGCCTTACCGAAAATCCCATCCAGCAGCAGGCACAGACCATACTTACCGGGGATGAGCTGCTGCAGGCTATTGCAATGGTAAAAGAGATACAGGTTGCGGATGCCGTTATGGATCATATACTTAACATCATGATGGCTACCCATGATAAGAGCAACAAATATATCCGTGAGGGCGCCAGCCCCCGTGCAGCCCAGGCTCTGGTCAGAGGCGCAAGGGCAAGGGCGTTCCTGGAAGGACGTTATAACGTTTCATTTGATGATGTGGCGGCTGTGGTATATCCCGTGCTCCGTCACAGGATCATCCTTTCCTTCGATGCCATATCCGAGGGAGTTACAGAGGATGCAGTGATATCACAGATACTGGCTAAACTGAAAGAGGGGCAGGCCAATGCTTGATGCTTCTTATTTTGCACGGCTTCAGAGACTGAAGCTGGCCGTTGATAAGAAGAGTAACGCTTCGCTGCTGGGAAGCCGCAAGTCCGTAAGGAAGGGCAGCAGCGCGGAGTTTTCCGACTTCCGCGAATACATGCCCGGGGACGATATACGCGCCATAGACTGGAATGCCTATGCGCGGCTCGACCGCCTCTATATCAAGGAATACATGGAGGAGAAGGAGAGTGCGGTATCCCTGTTCATCGATCTTTCCAAGTCCATGGATTACGGAGAGAAGACCAAGCTGGAGCTTCAGGAAGAGATAGCGGCTGCGTTGTCTTATATAGCTCTGATGAATATGGACCATGTGGCTGTTTACGATCTGGCCGATACCAGGCGGCGCCATGTGGCGTCCGGCGGAAAGGCAGGCTTTTCCGAACTTACGGAGTGGCTTGACCGCTTAGAACCAGGAGAACCCGCAGATATAATGCATTCCGTATCCACTGTGGGACGCATGCAGCCGGGCCTGTCGGTGATAATGTCGGATTTCCTGAGTGAGGAATACGTGGATAACCCGGGGACGTTGGAGCAGCTGATACGTTATCTTCAGTACAGAAAGCAGAAGGTTGTTATTCTTCACATTCTTGCGAAGGAAGAAATAGATGTGGATCTGAGCGGTACCCTTTTCCTGATCGACGCCGAGGACAGTGACAGCCGTCTGAGGGTTACGATGGAGAGCGGTGCCATCAGGAGTTATAAGGATGCTCTTGAAGAGTTTACCGGCGAGCTGAAAAGGAGTGCCAAGAAATGCGGGGCTTCTTATCATTTATGCAGTACCGGAGTGGGCTTTGACAAGATCATTTTTGAGGAACTTAAGGATATTTACGAATTTTAAGGTATAACAAATGTCATTCACAAGTCTGTGGCCCCTGGTATTTTTACTGGGTGTGCCCGCAATAATCATATTATACATCTTAAAACCCAGAGGGAAGGATATGGAGATATCTTCAAACCTTCTGTGGAAGCATCTTTTTAAGTACCGTCAGTCCAGGACTTTCTTTGAGAAGTTCAGGTCGGAGATACTCATGGCTCTGCAGATACTGACCATGATACTCCTGATGCTGGCACTGATGGCTCCTTTTGTAATGATGAATTCCACAGTCGGCGGGTCCACTACGGTTATCATCGATACCTCCCTCAGTATGCAGCATAAGAATAAGAACGGTGATACCCGTCTGGAAGCGGCTAAGGAAGAGGCTCTTGATCATGTGGGGGCAGCTTCGGGCACGATCAGCCTTATCACCGTATCCGATACGGCTGATATACTTATCGCCAATTCCACAGACCGCAGCCGTCTGCGTGAGCTTATCAAAGATATACAGCCTTCGGATAAGGAAGGCGATCTCTCTGAGGCTTACCGCCTGGCAGCTACGCTGGACAGCGATACCGTGCTGATACTTACCGACGGAACCGGTGTTGCCGGGGCAGAGGATTATGCAAAGAACCTGAAAGCCGACGTCATAGATGTCGGTGAAGAATCGTCAAACGTTTCACTTGATTATCTCTATTATTCCGCAGCAGGCGGTGAAGTGTCCATGCGCTTCAGCGATTATGCTGCCAGCGATGCGGAATTTGATGTGACTATTTATGATGACGCCGGCAATATCCTGGGCGTGCAGAGCGCCACGGCTCCCGCAGGAAAGTCGTCTTCGATACTCTTCAGTGATATCAGGACGGAAGGCGCATATATCCGAGGCGAGATAAGTGCAGTACGCTTTGCGGACGGCGGCACGCAGGACAGCCTGGGATTGGATAACAGTGCTATAGCCCTTACCGCGCAGAGCGGTGAGACAAAGGGTATCATGATAAGCAGCGGAAATACCTTTGTAGAGAGAGCTTATTATGCGGTGACAGGCGCTGATCTTACCAAGACCCAGAGCGACAGTGCCGTATCGGCAGGCAATTATAACGTGGTCATCTATGATGCGGGTTTTGTTCCCCAGGGGGCAAAGACCGGCAGGGGCGGCGAGCATGATGATACCGATACTTCTCCGAATATGATGCGTTTCGAAAGCGACGGAGGAGCCGGCATCATTACCGGCGTAGTAGTGGACGTGGCTGAATGCGAGATAACCGAAGGCCTGACAGCTTTCAGTCTGGGCTGCAACAGGGCTGTATATTATGATGTGCCCGCCTGGGCTACTTCCTTTATGGAAGCCGGCGGCAAGTGCGTTGGTTATTACGGTATCAACGGAAACCATAAGGAAGTTGTTGTAGGCTTTGATATAAGGGAGACGGACTTCCCCGTGAAGGCTGAATTCCCCGTATTTATCGCAGGCGCTATGGGTTATCTTTCCGATCTGAGCATCCTGGGCAAGGATGTATATGAGGCGGGTGAAGGTATAGTCATAAATCCCAATGCGGAGGTTTCTCCCCAGCAGATGACGGTTACATCCGCCGACGGCAGTATAGGACCTGTGGAAGCTCCGGCTACCGATATGGGAGTGGCAGGCCTGTACCGTATAAGCGCCGGTGACAGGACCGAATACTTTGTAATACGTGCGGCCCTCCAGGGCAGGGACGGACGTCTTAAGAACGACGATCTGCATTACGGCGGAACCTACAGCGGCACCAAGGCCCGCAAGAGTCTGCGCAATGTGCTGATCATCGCGGCAATAGTCCTTATGCTGATCGAATGGTTCCTCTTCATGCGCCGCATGAATTACAAGGGCAAGTTCTATCTGATCATGCGTATAGCGCTGCTACTTATCGCGATACTTTCATTGCTGGGCATCAGGCTGCCCAAGCGGAGCCGGGATACCACCACGGTATTTCTGGTGGACCTTTCCGTCAGCGATACCCAGAATATCAAGGCTTTTGATAAATATATAGACGAAGCCATCGAGCGCATGCCCAAGCATAACCAGTATGCTATAGTGACCTTTGGCCGTGATGCTGTGGTGGAGCAGTTCGTTACGGATCAGAATATGTACATGGGCCTGGGCAGCAAGACGGATGTCGCTGCTACAGACTTTGAGAACGGTCTGCAGAGAGCGGTATCAATGCTGCCTTCCGATACCGCAGGCAGGATAGTGGTACTTACCGACGGCCGTGAGACCGCAGGTAATATAGAGCGTACCGCGTCCATGTTCGTAGGCGATGATATCAGCCTTGAGGCCATACTGATAGGATCCGATTCCGGCGACGATGCTTATGTTAAGAATGTGGAGATGCCCGAGACCCTTCACGAGGGTGAAAAGTATTACCTTAAGGTGGCGGTCGAGAGCAATTTTGATACCAATGCCCAGATAATCGTAAGCTCCGGCGGCAGGGAAGTGGCAAGGGAAGATGTGCGCCTGCAGAAAGGCAGCAATGAGTTCCTTTTCCAGGAAGAGGTTTCCTCCAAAGATGTGGAGAGCTACGAAGTTAAAGTCGAAG
>CAMVRS010000220.1 GCA_947169935.1 uncultured Lachnospiraceae bacterium | reverse complement strand
AAGACGGGTGCATCAATGCAGATCAATGCGGCAGACTGGAAGTGGCTTCTGGGACAGTATCACGGAAGCATAGATGATCCGGAGTATTATCTGTCAACCGTACCCGCCAAGGATCTCAACGTGATCTTAACTGAGCATCATCAGGGGAAAAGGTAAATAATGCGAAACTCTTTGCCCGGGCAGGAAACTGTCCGGGCAGTTTTTTATGAATTGATTTGACGCAGGGTGATATTCGGGTTATCGTTTAAAGACTACAAAGATCTTTAACCGGGAAACAGCTGTTATGGATATGGAGTTTTTTGACAATATAGTAATGCTGGGGGCGTCCGTTGCGGGGCTGCTTGTCAGTCTGTTCCGGTTTATCGAAAGACCGAAACGGGGATGGCTTTATATTACGGCATTTTTTCTGGCGCATATACTAAGCGATTACTACTGGACGGTCTACACTCTGGTAATACATGACTCTCCGGAAGTTTCCGCTTTTATGGCGTATTTTGGCTGGAATGTGGGGTATGTTCTGCTGATCTTCGCGGTTCTGCATATGAGGAGTCTCGGAGCAAAACGATACTTCCATCCTCTGATGCTCATCCCGATCCCCTTAAATATCTGGCAGTTTATCCTGTATATCCAGTACGGCGGTTTACTGAATAACCTCTGGCAGGAGACGACTTCAACGATAGTTGCCGTTATCTGTCTGCAGTCACTTCTTTATTATTTCAAGAACAGGAGAAACGTACATTTTCCCTTTACCCATCTTGTGATCCTCCTGTTTATAATCACTGAATACGGGATGTGGACTTCAAGCTGCTTCTTCTATGCAGGGGATCCTAAGAATCCCTATTATTACTTTGCCATGGCAAATTATATCACCATGGTACTCTTTGCCTGGGCAGTCGGAAAGGATTATGAGGCAAGGGGGCTTCGATATCCGCAGAAGAGCGCGGCTGAGATGAAAGTCCAGATCCTCATGCAGATGATAGCGTCTTTTATTATCATAATAGGCTTTGCGGGAGGGTATTTTATAGCTTTCAGGATGAAAAGCGCCCTGGCGGCTGTCGGAGAGGAATCCTACGGCGTGATCGCAGTTACCCTTTTTGTGATCTCAATCGTTTTAGTGATGATGATCGCGGTGCTCCTTTTTATAATAGCCCATCGTTACAGGAGCAGCGAGCACGATACAAGGGAAGTGTCAGAGGCAAAAAGGAGCAGGTTCAGCTTTATCTTTACGATCCTTATCACCCTTATACTTATGATCTTTTCCGTGGTGTACACTTCAAGGCTTTTCTATAAGGTCTCCGTTGAAAGCATTAACGGTTCGGGGGAGGAGACAGCCTCCCTTGTGGCGACGGAGCTTGGCTACTATCTCTCTGACGCGAGATCCATACTCGAGGTTATCGCTGATACCGTGGATCTTATGGTGGCAAGCGGAGAGTCCCAGGATAATATAAACAGACTCCTTCTGTATCAGACCAGGACTCAGGCTAAGCAGTTCGATGAGAATTTCACCGGTATTTATGCTTATGTCCGGGGGGATTATATGGACGGCTCGGGATGGATACCACCGGAGGATTATGATGCGAAATCCAGGGACTGGTACAAGGAAGCGCTAGCGGCGGAGGGCAGAAGTGTCCTTGTATCCCCCTATGTTGATGCCCAGACGGGCTCGATAGTTATCACGATAAGCAAAAAGATATCCGATGATAAAGATCAGTCGTCCTATGACGGCAGTAATGTGGTGGCGCTTGACGTTATAGTGAATTACATCCAGGATATCGTAGAAAATGCTGATATAAAAGGCAAGGGTTACGCCATGGTTGTGAACGTTGACGGGCTTATAGTAGCCCACCACGACAGAAATCTTGCCGGACAAAATGTAAAGGACTATATAAGCGAGGAGCTTTTTGAAAAACTCATAGGAACAAAAAATGGCATTCTTGATGCAAAGATTGACGGTGAGGACAGCACGCTTTTTGTGAGCAGGCTTATGGATCAGTGGTACATCGTGATTACGGTAAGCGATACCGAGCTTCTGGAGGAAGCCCGATCCCAGCTTACGGTAAATGTGATCGTTTCTTTCTTCATCTTTGCTCTTATATCCGTCTTTTATTTCCTGGGCTATAAAAACGAGCAGGCCTACGGCAGAAAGATGGATGAGATGCGGATCAGCAAGCAGAAGCAGGACTATGAGGCTAAGGTCCTAAAGCTTGAAAAGGCAGCTGCGGATGAGGCAAATAAAGCAAAGAGCAGCTTCCTTGCGGATATGTCCCATGAGATAAGGACACCCATAAATGCGATCCTCGGGATGAACGAGATGATACTTCGTGAGGCCTCCGGCAGCAATATCAGGGAATATTCAAGGAATATCGACGCATCCGGCCGTAACCTTCTCCATCTGATAAACAGTATCCTGGATTTTTCCAAGATCGAGGATGGAAAAATGGAGATAGTTCCCGTAAGATACAGTACGAAGACGCTTATCACCTATCTTATTAATTCCGTATCCGGAAGGGCAGGAAAGAAGGGGCTTAATCTTATCGTGGATATAGATCCGGATATACCCTCGGAGCTTAACGGAGATGAAACAAGGGTAAGCCAGGTTATAATGAACCTTCTTACCAACGCGGTCAAGTATACCAGGGAGGGCAGCGTTACCCTCACGGTGAAGGGGATGAATAAGAATAAGGGAGAGGTGCTGCTCTACGTAGAGGTAAGGGATACGGGGATAGGTATTCGTGAGAGCGACATGGGTCGTCTCTTCGAATCTTTTGAGAGACTGGATGTGGTGAAGAACCGTAATATCGAGGGTACGGGACTTGGCATGGCTATAACCACAAAGCTCCTTAATCTTATGGGCAGCGGTCTCAAGGTTGAGAGCACCTATGGGGAAGGCTCCGTCTTCTCCTTTGAAATCTGGCAGGAGATCGTTAATGAAGAACCGCTTGGAGACTACAGGCTGAGTACATCGGAGGATGATGAAGGAGGGAACCGGAAGGGCGCCCTCTACGCTCCGGATGCCAGGATCCTCGTTACCGATGATACCCAGATGAATCTTATAGTCGTCCAGAGTCTCCTGAAGAGAACGGGGATACAGACAGATACAGCGATAAACGGCTCCGAAGCCATCAACCTGTGCGAGCAG
Source organism: uncultured Lachnospiraceae bacterium (assembly GCA_947169935.1). GTDB lineage: Bacteria > Bacillota > Clostridia > Lachnospirales > Lachnospiraceae > NK4A136. Next base: position 3,035 of record CAMVRS010000220.1, on the reverse strand, counting down.
AACGATTATGACGTGATACTGATGGATCAGCGCATGCCGGGGATGGATGGAACTGAAACCCTCAAGCATATAAAGGAGCTGGAAAACGGGAGGAATAAAAATACGCCCGTTATATGCCTTACGGCTGATGCGATAAGGGGGGCCAGAGAGCGGTATATGGCAGACGGCTTTGATGATTATCTGACAAAGCCTGTGGACGGGGATTCTTTAGAGCGGACCCTTCTCAAATATCTGCCGGAGGAAAAGCTTGGAGAAGAACCTGCAGCGGATGATGCTGCGGAGAAGAAAGATGAGGAGGCTGCTTTGGAGGAGACGGTTTTTGATGTGTTAAATAAGGCAGGGATCGATACTGAACACGGGCTTAATTTCTGTCAGCATGACGAAGACATCTACAGGGAGATACTTACCGAATACGTAAGGGATCATGGGGCAAGGGTTGAAAGGCTTAACAGGTTCTATGAGGAGAAAGCGTGGGACAGCTACGTGATAGAAGCGCACTCACTTAAGAGCACCTCGAAGACCATAGGGGCAGTGAAGCTGTCAGATATGGCGGCAGGTTTAGAGAAGGCTGCGAAAGAGAAGGATGAGGCCCTTATTATCAATGACCACTGGAAGACTGTAGAGCTTTACGAAAAAACGGCGAAGGTCATCGCATCAGGCATGAATATTGATATGACCGAAGAAAAAGATGACGATGATGACGAGATCCTTGAGTTCAATCCGGAAGAATAACAAACGTTCTAAAAAAGATAATCACACCCTCGCGATCATAATTTACTGCTGTTTTGTAGAACTCGTCCGCGATATATGCGGTTAACCTAAATTCATGCCTGTGGCACTTATTAACGCTAGCCAGTATAATAACGTCCGCTCAGAACAGAGTAACTGCCAAGACAGATATGTTGTATGTGAGGGAATTTGGAGCCGCTTTTAGCGAAGACGAAATCCACTTCCCGTAAGCACTAAGGAGCTGTGCAGAAATTAATTTGCAATATTGCGCTGGATTTCTTGCCGAGAGTGCCTGGGCAAAATTGTGCGCATAGCGGGCTATGTAAGCAATTTTGCCCAGGTGCTATCGGCGAGAAAGGCAAGCAATATGCAAATTAATTGTTGCACAGATCCTTAGGTCCAGCGTTAAAAAATGCGAGATTTATCGAGCATTTTAGCTGGATCTTAGTGCGTCGAGCAAAATGAGCCAGTGGCTCATTTTGAGGCCCGCTTAGACACGCCGGGCGTGTCTGGGCCCGGTAAGTTAGTTCGGCTGAGCGTTGGCTCTGACTGCAAAATATGCCCTTTGGCATATTTTGAGTGCCGTTTAGATGCGCCATGCGCAGCTGGCACCGGAACAGACAACATATCTGTCTTGGCTCAGCCAAAACGTTATATCATACCTTTGTACTTCTGTTCCGTTATTTTTCATAGACAACTTGAAAAAAGTATTATAAAATAGTCTGATTGCATTTTTACGGGGATTATAAGGCTCTTACGGTGCAGTCAGACTTTTGTGATTTAGGTTAACTTCTGATGATGAATGGCGGATTGAACGGATTTATTAATAAGATAGAGCGCAGCATAGGAAAATATGCGGTGCCGCAGCTTACAAAGTACATGATACTTACGTATATCATAGGATATATCCTGTACTTTGTTGAGATGGCGACAAAGCTCGGCATACTTGAGATGATATATTTAAGTCCCGGTCTTATTCTGCACGGGCAGATCTGGAGACTATTTACCTGGATCTTCATGCCTCCTTCGGCACCGGGCATTTTTACCATCATAATGCTGTTCTTTTATTACCAGATAGGCTCGGCACTGGAGCAGACCTGGGGGGATTTCAAGTATAACCTGTATATATTCTCAGGACTGTTTCTTATGATCCTGGGGGCGTTTGTTCTCTACGCCTTCGGGTATCCCGTGGACGGGATGTTCACTACCTACTATGTGAACCTTTCCATTTTCCTGGCTTTTGCGGCCTGTTACCCGGATATGCAGGTGATGCTCTATTTTATCATTCCTCTGAAGATAAAATACCTTGCATTCATAGATGTGGCCTTTCTGGTGTATCAGGCACTGGTGTCAAGCTGGCCGGAGAGAGTATCGATCATCGTGTCTTTACTGAATTTCCTTATCTTCTTCTTTACGACAAGGAATTATAAGTCAATATCACCGAAGGAAAGGGCAAGAAAGAATAACTTTAAGAAGGCCTTTGAAAGAGGACCTTATTATCAGGGAAACAGAACCGGAGCCGGTGCGGCGAATACGGGAAGCGCATCGGGAAGCAGCGCCTATGCGGGAAGAAGCAATGCGGCCGGAGCCGGCAGTATGGGCGCAGAAACAGGGTTTGGCATGAGCAGGAACGATCAGATAACGAAGCACCGCTGTGCCATCTGCGGAAGAACGGAGCTTGACGGGGATACCCTGGAATTCAGGTTCTGCAGCAAGTGCGCCGGAAATTATGAGTACTGCCAGGATCATCTTTTTACGCATTCCCATGTCAGGTTCGGGAAATAGGGGATGGTCGAGTCACAGTACAGGGAAGCGCTTGACCGCGCGGTCAGGGCGGCGCATGAAAAGCATAATCACCTGACGGAGGAGAGCTACAGAGAGATCTTCCGGGATGTGGGCATGAGCGACAGGGAAGATAAGCTCACCAGGGAGTATCTTACAGGAATAGGAATAGAGTTCGGCGAGTGGGACGGTAAGGCTTTAAGACAATGGGACTTCCCGAAGGAGGAAGGAAAACACCTGGAATTTTATCTGGATGAGCTTCTGGAACTGCCGGAACCCGGTGAAGAGGAGCTGCTTGAAGCCAAAAAACGGGCAATAGAAGATGACGATCCCGAGGCGGTGGCGCTTTTGACAAACCATTACTTAAAGAGCGTTGTTGACATAGCGATGCTTTACAGGTATCAGGCGGTACCCGCGGAGGATCTTATCGGCGAAGGCAATATAGGGATGATGACGGCTGTCAGGGCACTTTCAACTCTTGACGATCCCGATGAGGCAGACAGCTTTGTTGGGAAATTCATAAT
>CAMVRS010000219.1 GCA_947169935.1 uncultured Lachnospiraceae bacterium | reverse complement strand
CAGCTGTCTGTAGGTAGTGGTATGACGTCCCTTAGAATCTGATTCCCGGATCGCTGAAGTCTTCATCATCTCATCACCGGCAAGCACGTTCAGCAAGGTCGACTTCCCCGCACCGGATGAGCCCAAGAGGCAGATCGTAACACCGTGGACGAGATACTCCTGCAACTCATCCATGCCTATATCATACAGTGCCGATATGGCATGTACCCTGATCTTATCCGATATAGTCTCCACCTCACTCACATAACGGCCGACATTATTGCACAGATCCGCTTTCGTAAGGATTGCTACAGGTATCGCGCCTCCCTGCAGCGCCACACTTGCATACCTCGCTATGCGGTTATAACTGTAGTCATCATTCAGCGAAGTGACGATAAAACAATAGTCCACGTTCGCCACCATGTACTGCATTACACCTGTCCTGGCCTGATCAGGCCGTTGCAAAAAGTTCTTTCTTTCACAGACCGAAAGTATCCTGCTGTCACCGTCCGGGTTATACCTGAATGTCACATAGTCACCGACCACCGGAAGTTTATCCACCTCTTCTTCATAAAAACTTTTCTTAAGCGTTGCGGGAAGTTCCTGCCCCATAAACTTTATTGTATAGCTGTTCTTCTGTACCTCGCAGATCCTTCCGGTCTCTATATCATGATGATCGTTTTGTATTTCTTTTTTGATAATTGTATTATTCCTCATACTTTTTTACCTGCTTTCGATAATTATAGATGATGCCGCCTTCAACACTTTCATGCCGGAACCATTCAAATCCTCTTGATACCAGCTCCGGGTCAGGAGCACTCCGCCTGAATTCATCATCGCCATCGCATATCACCAGCCATCCGCCGTCTTTAGTGATCCGCGCCGTTTCCGCTATCTCTTCTTCATAATGATCCCCGATAACATGTCCGCTCATTACAACATCAAAGGTATCATCTTCATAAGGAAGATTTAACACTTCTCCATCCAGGACCCGGACATTGCCGATCCCTTCTGCCTTGATCTTATCCCGCATGTATTCTCTCAGACAGTCACAGGGTTCGCTGGCATAGACCCTCTTTGCTTTCTTCGCCGCAGCAAAAGCCAGTCTCCCAGTACCGGAGCCGACATCCAGGACCAGCCTGTCCTTCAGATCAACCAGTTCAAAGAGATATTTTTCATCCCATTTGCGGATATAGTTAACCTGATCCATGACTTTCGGAAATGCATAAACGACAAAGGTCTCGTGAGCCTGCAGTATCGCAGTCTCTGAATCTTTCATCTCCTCCTCTGTCCAGTTCCCGAAAGGGATCGACTGTATCTCATCAAGGAACGATGTGCATTCCGGTGCTTTGTTACGCACATACCAGACTACATGCGGATACCGATAAAGTGCCTTTGCCATATCAAGCTTGTAATCCCTGCCTTCAGACGGAAACCACTCATAGGCATTACAATCCGAGAAAATCCACTGAAGAGCCCAGCGGTCGAACAGCAGGAAGCTGTTCATTGTGTAATCTTTTGCATTGATCCAATTGTAACTCATTATATACCTCCAAAATCATCAGCCTTCTTTCCACACAAATGCGAAAAGAAGAATTACCGGTTTCTTTTCGTCCCGACGGACGCAAGACTTCCATGCCAGCATGGGGATCTCAGTAAAAATGAGCATAAAAAGACCGTGACACTTGCCACGGTCAGAACAGAAACACTAGAATTATCCTTACAGGATCAATATGCACAAACCGAGGTCTTCACGCTGTATTCAACTGCAATCTCATTCTTCATTAACTTCATCACGCTTACCTCGCTTTCTTTTAGATTTTTACTACCAGCACATCATAACAAAGCAGATCATGCTTGTCAATGCTTTTCTGCTTATCGATGGGATCAGACAAGAGAACCACCCAGATATTTATTATCATTCTGGGAATACGATTAATGTCCCATGGCTTTCTCAGCCTCCCGCTTTGTAGTTATAAACCGGCTTAATTATCTTATCGATCTTAACAGTTTCGCCTATGACTCCCCTGATATCATCTAGGGTTCTGTATGCAAATGGTGCTTCATCAAGTGTATCCTTGTTGATGCATGTGGAATATATGCCGCTCATAGCCTTTTTAAATTCCGAAACAGTATGGTGCGAATCCACATCCGATCTGCGGTAAATGCGTCCCGATCCGTGCGGCGCAGAACAGTTCCATTCTTTATTTCCTATGCCGGTACCAAGTATAACCCCGTCCCTCATATTGATAGGTATTATCACCTTTTCACCTTCTTTGGCACTGATCGCTCCTTTACGCAGCATGGGTACTGAAGGATCAGAAAAATCAACATAGTTATGTATGCAGGATTCTTCTTCCTCTATCTTCCACTTCATTCCTCTGACGATCTCATCCAGTATAGCCTCTCTGTTCAGCATCGCAAAATCCTGCATGATCTTCAGATCATAAAAATAGTCTTCCATCAGACTGCCGCTTATACAGGTCATTTCATAAGATGCGTATCCGCCCTGCTTTTTCATCTGCATCTCTTTCTGGCCTGTCCTTAAATAGTAATCTGCCACCTCCATTCCAAGATGCCGGCTGCCGGAGTGGATTATCAGATATACATTTCCTTCATCATCCTTATCAAGCTCGATAAAATGATTACCTCCGCCAAGACTTCCGATACTCAGTATTGCTTTACGGGCATTGATACTCTTATGACATCTTAATTCTGACAGATTGATCCTGTCCGTGAATCTATGTTCTTCTTTTCGGATCCTGCCGCCTGCGGGCACACGCTCCCTTATGACTGAGTCCATTTTCTGAAACTCCAGTCCCTTTGTCTTAACCCTGGCCATAGTCATCCCGCAGCCTATATCCACTCCTACCAAGCTTGGAAGTATACTGTTTCCGACAGTCATTGTAAGGCCTACTGCTCCCACCTTTCCGGGATGCACATCAGGCATTACGCGTATTATACTTCCTTCGGCACTGGGATGATCGCAGATCATCTGAAGCTGCGCACGCGCATAATCTTCGATCGCATATTCTTCACTCTTTACTGTATACACATATGCTTTTGTATATTTTCCGTATATTGTTATCATAAAAAATCCTTTCAGTTTAAACTACCATTTATCATGTCTGTCCTTATCTTTCTGTCTGCGTACCTTTATTGATTCCTCTTTCTTCGCAGTCTTTCTGGGTTCATATTTAGGACAGTTCTTACATTTCTTCATATCAACTTTAATAAATCCTTTTTTGCAGTCTGCATCCTTGCATACATAATGGATGCAGGGGCGTGTTCTGTCTTTCATTTTGATCAACCTCCGATTGTTTCATACTCATGTTTGCCAAATGATCGAAAGCACGCAAAAAACACCTCTTCATACGGCCTTTATGCCTGTGACAGAGGTGTCTGTTATCCGTTCAGATATTTTTTATCTTAGAGATCCGTAAAGAAAACTATATCAAAAAACACCGGGGACAACTTCTGCCTCTGCTTTGATCATTCGATTTATTAAGTTCTGCTGTAGCATGTTGCCCTCCTTTCGGCGCTGTTGTTAACTGATACAATAAGACTCGTGCATGTCTCTGGAAAGCGAGTATATCCACAAGGATCAAAATTGTCAATACCCAATCATGAGCAATCAGGGGGACGGTTCTCCGGTTGATTTTGGTCCCAAAACCATCCCTTTGATCGCTCCAATGCAGATAACTCAGGGTCAACCGCAGAACCGTCCCCCGGTTGGCCCCCCGGTTGGCACTTCACAAACTGTATATTGATTGTTATACTATCAGTATAAACAAATTCACGGCCACCATGTACTAAAGGAGAAGGTAAATGAAAATAAATCTGTATGATAACATCCGTAAATACCGCAAAAACATGGGACTCACCCAGGAACAACTGGCCGAGGCAATGGGTGTAAGCGTGGGTGCAGTCCATAAGTGGGAAGCAGGACTGTCAACTCCCGAAATAACACTGATAGTTAAACTCGCCGCTTTCTTTGATACTTCGGTTGATGTGCTGTTGGGTTATGAAATGAAAGATAACCGTCAGGAAGCTGTTCAGGGCAGATTATGGGAATGTTTCAACAAACACGATCTAAACGGATTGGAAGAAGCTGAACAGGCGCTGGTAAAATATCCCAATTCTTATAACATCGCATATGTATCCGCTACTCTGTATATGGTATTCGGAGAACAGGCCGAAAACAAAAAATGGCTGCACAGAGCTTTGGAACTTTTTGGTGAATGCAAACGCCTGATCTCGCAGAACAATGATCCGACAATCAATCTGATGACCCTGCAGGGAAATGAAGCGATGATCTATTATAAACTGGGAGAGCCGAAACGAACAGCAAAACTTTTAGAGGAATGCAACGCCGGCGGACATTATGATGACCTGATCGGACTTGCGTATACTCTCCCCCTCAATGATGCCGAAAAAGGTAAACAATATCTTTTCAGATCATTTATATCCAATATCCTCCATATGATCAATCTGATCCCCGGCTTTGTAAAAATATATGTAAGCAAAAAGGATTACCGTACGGCTGAGAATTACATGAACTGGATAGACAGTGTTCTGGATGGACTGAAAAAGGAAAACGTTATAGATCCTCTGGACAAGATAAGATCGTCATTTATGGTGTGCCGTGCCTATATACAGGTCCATACCGGCAAGAAAAGGGAAGCAAAAAAGACCCTTTCCGAAGCTATAAAAGCAGCAGAACAGTTTGACAAAAACCCGAATTATGATCTTGGTGATATGCGTTTTACAGATACTTCCGTGCATTACACAAGTTACGATATATTAGGCGAAACCGCGGCAGACGGAATAGAGGCCACTGTCAGATTATTAAATGATCCGGAACTGAATAAACTCCGGGATGAAATCCTGAAAGGAAATGCCCCCATAAGAGGCAGAAAATAATTATACCAATAGTATAATTATTTCTATCCCATAAGTACCGGCAGTGTCTGTTCTTTTTTACAGCTTATGTTTATACTCTAAACATAAGCCGATCGGGAATAAAACAGATAAAGGAGAACAGACACTATGAAGAATGATAAAAAAACAGAAATCAAAAAACAACTTATCGCCTGCTTCTATAATGGAAACCGTCCTGCTATCGCTGCAGAGATAATGGTATCTGTCGTCTTAGCTTTAGCATCTGTCGCCATTTCACGAATACTGCAGGAATTGATGGATACTGCGGCAATGGCCCCGGGAGCTAAACCCGTTTCCCAGCTGCTTGCTGTTTCGGGAATACTAATCTGCTTTTTCCTTTCCTTCCAGCTTCTGGATTATCATGCAAAACCCCGTTTTGTACGCAGGGCTATGCAGCAGTATAAAGATCTGGCATTCCGCAAAATGACAGAAAAAAATATTTCTTCCTTCCGCATTGAGAATACGTCCGGGTATCTGTCGGCACTCACAAATGATGCAGCAAGCATCGAAAGCGGTTATCTGACAGGCACACTAGATATGATCAATCAGATCGTAAATCTTATAGGGGCACTGGCTCTCATGCTCTGGTATTCACCGCTTATGACCCTTATAGCTGCTGTTATCACTATCATACCGCTGATCGCATCACTGCTCACAGGCAGCCGTATAGCTCCTGCAGAACGTAAGGTTTCGGAACAGAATGCAAAGTATACCGCAACTCTCTCCGACTGCCTTAACGGATTTACAGTTGTTAAAAGTTTCCGTGCCGAAAAAGAAGTCAGTGAACTGTTTGAGAAGAAGAATCATGAACTGGAACAGCATAAATTCCGAAAACTGCGTATTATGAGCATGATAGGAATGATCGGCGGATTAACATATTTACTGGCGCAGATGGGAGTATTCTTTGCCGGAACATATCTGGTACTTTCAGGTCACGGTCTTACTGCCGGCATGGTAATGGCATTTGTCAATCTTATGAATAATGTGCTTGGCCCCATCGGAAAGCTCCCCGGCCTGTTCGCATCCAGAAAAGCAGCTCTTGGTCTTGTTGACAAACTTGCCACCGCCCTTGCGGAAAACACCGGTGCAGAAGGTAATGAAGAAGTTAAGAGTCTGAAAAAAGGCATACGTCTGGAAAACGTTTCCTTCGGATATGAAGATGACAAGGATATCCTGAAAGATATAGACCTTTTCTTCGAAGCCGGGAAATCCTATGCTATCGTAGGCGGAAGCGGCAGCGGCAAATCCACACTGCTTAATCTGCTGATGGCAG
>CAMVRS010000218.1 GCA_947169935.1 uncultured Lachnospiraceae bacterium | reverse complement strand
GTCCTCGCTGCCGAGAAGGTCGGTAATGAGAGCCGCCAGATCCTGGTCACAGACAGCAGCCACGGAGAACAACGTAAAAGCTGAAAAAAAGGATGTCGTATCAATAGACAGCCTACCATACAATCCGGAGAGATATGAAAATGAGGCAAAAGAGCCGCACCCTGTATATGAAGAATTCGGAGGCAGGCTGATACCTACAAACGCCAGATATATAGATATCTCCGGAATAAACTTAAAGGATAAGGATTTTGATGCTTTTCTTGATACCCTTACAGATGTTAAGGGTATAACCATGAAAGACTGCGGCCTTTCAAACGACGGATACGCCGCAATTACGGATGCGCATCCGGATATAAAATTTATCTGGAACATCAGGGTTAAGAACTGGGTTATACCTACGAATACGGTTGCTTTTTCCACGCTTATAGGCTGGCCAGGAAACTGTCCGCTTTATGATTATGACGCCAAGTATCTTAAATACTGTACCGATATGGTGGCGCTGGATCTGGGACACTGCTATATCACGGATTTCAGTTTCCTGGAAAACATGCCGGAGCTGAAGATCCTTATCATCGTTGAGAATTATACATATCCGGACAGTCACAGAAGACTTAAGGATATATCGGCGGTGGGCAATTGCAAGAAGCTCCGCTATTTTGAATTCTTTGCAAATGATGTTGAGGATATAAGCGTTATCTCAGAACTTACGGAACTTGAGGATCTGAATCTCTGCTATAACTGGACCAGGACCTGCGATTCTATAAAGAATCTGCCCCATTTAAAAAGGCTCTGGATATACGGAACGCGCATACCTTCGGCGGATCTGCAGGAGCTTCGAGAGATATACCCGGATGTACAGATAATAACCAGCGGATCGGGCTCCGTGGATCAGGGGTGGCGCAGCGGTGAGCGTTACGAGGCCATGCGCGATATGGTCATTAATAACAAGATCGATCCTATTTATGCCGTGGACGCCACAACCTATGAAGAGACCATGATGACCGCACCTTATCCGGTGCCTGAAGAGGAAGAAGAAAAGCCGGCTGTCGAAGAAAACAAGACAGTGGAAGAAACAAAAGAAGATAATACTGCAGCTGCGCCGGAGGAAGAAACACAGGCTGATAATAACGAAGAAAATACAGAGGAGGAAGAAGACGATGAAAAATAAGATCGAATTTCTTGTGGCAGATATCACCACTATGGAGGTAGACGCTATAGTGAATGCGGCAAATAAGACTCTGCTGGGAGGAGGCGGAGTTGACGGGGCCATACATTTTGCGGCGGGGCCGGAACTGCTTGAAGAATGCAGAAAGCTGGGCGGCTGTGAAACAGGCGCTGCAAAGATCACAAAGGGCTACAAACTTCCTGCAAAATATGTTATCCATACAGTGGGGCCTATCTATAGCGGCACCAGCAGGAATGCGGCGGAATTATACAGCTGTTACAACAGCAGCCTTGATCTGGCTGCAGAAAATGATATCCACAGCATAGCTTTCCCGGCTATCTCGACAGGCGTATACGGTTATCCCAAGGCAGAGGCCGCAGTGATAGCCCTTAAAGCCATTGTGAACTGGCTGGATAACCATAAGGATTACGGTATGCAGGTTAATATAGTATGCTATTCGAATGCTGACTATAAGATATATGAGGCAGTGTTAAAGGGCGGTAAGCAGTAAGCTTACAGCTCTTTATCACTTTTGATCTTTTTGATCCATTTACCGCTTCGTAAGCGGATAACGCACCAGATGGTCTTTAATACCTGGTCTGATTTAAGGCAGAAGTAGATCCAGAAGGCAGGAAGATGCAGTACCAGTCCGGCCAGCACTCCCAGGGGGATCGATACCACCCAGAGGAAGAGGTTGTCTGCGATCATCAGTACCTTGGTATCACCGCCGCCGCGCAGCACGCCTTTTGTCATGATGCTGTTGGTGGCCTGGAAGACGATTATCATGCTTATGGAAAGCATGAGCTGTGAAGCTATGTGTCTGGTCTCCTCCAGGAGGTTATAGGCGTTGATCATAGGCTGTGATATGATCATGACTATTCCTCCGGCTATCAGACCGAAGAAAAGTCCAAGTCCCATGAAAGCATAGCCCTGATCCAGGGCTTTTTGTTTGTCTCCCTCTCCCAGGGTTTTGCCGGTGATGATGCAGCCGGCCTGCGAGAAGCCCTGTATCACAACGGACGCCAGCATCTGGGTCACGGTGGTAACGGCGTTGGCCGCTACGAAATTCTCACCAAGTCTTCCTATTACCATTGCAACGGAATTATTTCCCAGCGCCAGTATACCGTCGCTTATCAGTACGGGGATGCTTATGCGGATATATTCATTCCAGAGTTTGCCGACTTTTCCGAACAGGTCTTTAAAGCGTATGTTTATGCGTGTATCTTTGATAAAGAGATAGCCGCAGATAACGCAGAATTCAAATATCCTGGCAACCAGGGTTCCAAGTGCGGCGCCTGCCTCTTCCATTCTGGGAGCGCCGAGTTTACCGAAGATGAAAACATAATTGGCACCTACGTTTATAAAGAAAGCAGCGATGGACGTGATCAGCGGTATCTGTACCATGCCCACATTTCGCAGGATGATGGTACAGGTCAGCGAAAGCGATAGCAGGAAATAAGTTATTACGGACCAGTTCAGGTAATTGATGCCGCATTTGATAATGGGGGATTCATCCGTATATATGAGCATTATCTGCTCGGGAAAAAAGAAGGTAGCCAGACAGAACAGCGTTGACAGTGCCAGGCAGAGCCTTACCATTATCACCACGGTGTTTTTTAATGATTTTTTATCCTGCATTCCGTAGTATCTGGAAACCAGTACGGATGCGCCCATACCTATGCCCATGCAGAAGATCTGGAAAACGGAGATGAACTGGTTGGCAAGGGATACAGCCGAGAGCTGGGTCTGGCCTATCTTGCCTATCATTATGGTGTCCATCATGTTTACGCCCGTGGTTATCAGGGACTGCAGGGTGATGGGTATGCTTATGGCGGCAACCGCCTTGTAGAACTGCGGATCTTTTATTATAAGTTTTCCTGTTTTCATTTATTTCGCCCTCTTTTTTGTCACAACTTTAGCATTATATCACAATATCATCAGAAAATGCACTAGCCATGACATACAGAAAAATCGTAAAAATCTCTAAAAAAGGGTATAGGCTATTGATACATTTGCACAGACGAGTTATTCTGGCGCAAACTTAAGTGAGAGAGAAACAAGGAGAACGACTATGGAGGCTGTTGTTAAAGAAAAAAAGAATAATACAAAGATAAGCGAAAATACGCCGCTTCTGGCGATAGCGGGCCCTATCTTTTTTGAGATGCTCCTGGGCATCATGCTCAACAATATAGATACCCTGATGCTGAGCCATTATGATGAGAACGCCGTGGGAGCGGTAGGAAACGCAAACCAGATAATGTTTATGATAAACATCCTTTTTAACGTGATCGCAACGGCTACCGGCGTGGTGGTGGCGCAGTATCTGGGCGCAGGTAAAAAGGATAAGATGAACATGATCTATTCCCTGGCGGTGATATTCAATGCAACATTGGGAGTGGTGCTCAGTGCCGGTATAGCCCTGGCTAATCCGCTGTTTTTGAACATACTGAATATCTCCCCGGAGATGAGGCCTCATGCTTCTACATATATAATGATAGTAGGCGGCGGAAGCTTCCTTATGGCAATATATAACGTGCTTATACAGATACTGCGATGCAACGGTTTCCCCAAGGTGGGCATGTATATTTCCGTAGCTATAAACGTGATCAATATAGGCGGTAATTATCTCTTCCTTTACGGAGGCCTCAGCCATCTTAATATAGGCGTGGCCGGTGTTGCCATATCTACCGTTGCTGCAAGGACCATCGCAGTGATCGCGGCCATAGCTTTCTTCTATATTACCAAGACCGGAAAGATCTCGATAAAGTATATCAGACCCTTCCCTGTGGATCTGCTGGCAAAGATGGTGAAGATAGGTCTTCCTTCCGCAGGCGAGAATCTTTCCTATACGCTTTATCAGATGGTACTGCTTTCCTTTGTGAACCAGATGGGCAACGATTCCGTGAATGCCAGGGTATACTGTAATTCCCTTATATCCTTTGCGATGCTGTTTTCCAACTCATCGGCAATGGCCACACAGATAATCACCGGACATCTGGTGGGCGCAGGCAAGGAAGATGCGGCGTATAAGCGTGTATTCAAAACCCTGCGTACGTCAATGCCGATCACCATAGCAATGGCTGCGTTTAACTGGCTGATCTGCCCTTTCACCTTGAGGATCTTTACGGAGAATGAGAGCATTATAGCCCTTGGAAGCACCATCATGCTGGTTGACATCTTTGTGGAGACCGGCAGATGTCTTAATATGACTTTTGTAAGTTCGCTGAAGGCCGCCGGAGCCTATGTATTTCCGCTTATCGTAGGGCTTATAACCATGTGGGGCATAGGACTTACGGTGGGTTATGCGATGGGGGTGGCCGCAGGTATAGGCGTTGCCGGTATCTTTATGGGAACGGCAGCAGATGAATGTATAAGAGGCCTGATCGTCCTTTATTACTGGGCGCGGAAGAAATGGTACGGCAAGGCTGTGGTAGATTATTCAAAACAGCAGCTGGCATAAGCTGATCTGACCGCTTATCCCCTGTGGATAGGCGGTTTTTATTTTACAAGGCATCCGGGATACTTGAACAGCAGCTTTTTTTATGCTAAAGTTGTTTCGTTTCTTAATACAATGACGGTGAAACTCGGCTGATATGATATTAAAGACGATCACAAAAGAAGACCTGGAAAAGCCGGAGCTTATAATATATTCGGAAAAGTCCGAAGTGCAGCTGCGCAGATGCAATGAACCTGCACCGGGATGCTTTATAGTTGAGAGCATAAGGGTTATAGGAAGAGCGCTGGACGCGGGCTACGAAGCCATATCTTTCCTGACGGAGGAAAGGCATTTAAGCGATCCGTTGATGGAACGGCTGGGGGATATCCCTGTATATGTCGGAAGTCCCGAAACACTCAGCTCTCTTGCAGGATACAAGCTGACCGGTGGCGCCCTCTGCCTTATGAAACGCAGGAAGCTGCCTGATGCAAAGGAAGTGCTGAAAGATGCGCGGCATGCAGTTATCCTTGAAGGGATCAATAATCCTACAAATGCAGGAGCAATATTCAGGGATGCCGCGGCGCTTGGAGCTGACGCTCTGCTGCTGACGCCGGACTGCAGCGATCCGCTGTACCGAAGGGCGGCGCGGGTTTCCATGGGAACGGTCTTTTCACTGCCCTGGTGTTATTTCGGCGGTAACAGACAGGCAGATATCGATCTGCTTAAAAATGAAGGTTTTTTTACTGCGGCTATGGCTTTAAATAAGGATTCCTGCAGTTTAAGGGAAGTATCTGCGGAAAGCAGGAAAAAGATAGCCGTGCTGTTGGGAAACGAGAATGACGGTCTGTCACCCGATACTATAGCAGGCTGTGACAGCAGTGTGATAATACCTATGATGAACGGAGTGGATTCGCTCAATGTGGCGGCTGCCGCTGCAGTAGCATTCTGGGAATTATTTTCATAGAAGACTGATATATAACGGAGGAACGGAAATGGGAAACTGGGGAGACGATACGGATTTTGAGGTAAAAGCCCTTAAGGATCATGAGGGACGTTTTACCGTAAATTTTAAAAAGATCTATACCGATGTAGATGAGATTTCGGAAAAGACTCTGGAGGTTACCGACAAGCACCCGAAGGATTCGCTTTTGAAACTCTGGGCCGGGACCATGGTAGGTATTTTTATATTCTTTATGCTGACATACCAGATACTGGCAGTGGTCACTCTGCCCTTCATCGCATTTTATATAATAGGACTATTCAGGATATTCAAATGCTGGAAGAGCTTTAAGTACAGTGCCGTACAGTTCTGGCTTATGAGCATCGGAGCTATGGCTGCGCTGTTTCTGATATCGCGTATCTTACTGCAGCTGATCACAAAATTCATTCTGTAAATTATAAGGCGTCACACCACGTGACGCCTTATTGTATCCCAGTCCGGGCAGCGGCAGTAATTGCTGCCGGGGAGTTCGCTGCTGTGATTCCATGGCCGGTCAAAGACCAGCACCTTAAGCTGCGGCAGATGATCGAAAAATTTAAACGCAGAGGGTGAATCCTCTACGGCGTAATCAAAATGCATCTTATAGTAGTCTTCAACGCTCAGGCTGTAACTGCTGCCTTTCAAAAAGTTTTCCCTGCCATACTTATCAAAGCAGTAAAGCGGGATGTCCTTAAGACCGTGGGTGTCAAGCCAGCTGCGTGATAC
>CAMVRS010000217.1 GCA_947169935.1 uncultured Lachnospiraceae bacterium | reverse complement strand
ATGCACGCAATCTGCATCAACACCTATAACGTAGCTTAAGCTGTGGCCTGTTGCCGGTATGATAACCTTTGATTCCTGAAGCTCTTTTTTACCTTCCGCATCCTCGAAATACTTTCCGCAGTCACGGCAGATATAGCAGGCTATATTTCCTTCATTGGTACAATCGGGGGCATTAGCTTCCATTGCCAGCAGATCGTGTTCATGGTCTGTCCATTGGGCCTTCAGGGTACTGTTGCTCTTGAAGCGTACCACTTCGCCAGCTTTTCCTTTATCCCATCCGTTAAACATCTTTCCGGAAGGAGCCTTAAATGTGCAGTCAGGAAGTATATAGTCCGTATCCGGCAGGACTGTAACCGGCGCCATATATCCGGTACCGCCGTTCGCATCAAAGGTAAGCGAATACATCTTAGTTTTACTTACGGTGATCCATATCGAAGACAGGACCGGGGTTTCGGCTCCGTTAACCCGCACACCATATGAATAGTCACCTTCAGCTGCATTTTCAGGCACGGTCACCTTTACCTTCTTACCATCCAGTTTTTCTATCTTCAGATTTGATGTGCCGCTCTTCTTAACAAATGAAAGCGTGCCAACAGAAGCCGGATCGGGATCCGTGGTATACTCTGTTATACACTCCTCACCGGGAGTAAGATAAAGGTGTTCAAAATTCAGATGATCAAGAGCATAGTTTCCGTTTTTATCCGCAACTGTACCGCTGATGGAAGCATGGAGATGGTCAGTCATTCCTATCTGTTTTTCCACGCCTATCGACACACTTCTCGTCTGCGCGGTTCCCTTGATATAGACCGTCTTATATGTTACAAGAGTATCACTGAGAGGCACTATCTTTGTGCAGGCTTTATCCTGGTACAGTTCCACTCCTGTACCGTTCACAAACCAGTAAATCTGGAAACTGTTCCATCCCTCTACATCCGCCGGAACAGGCTTCACTGTAAGCGCGGTAACTTCGCCTACTTTCGTAGAAAACTCTGTCTTATCAAATACCAGACTCTTGGGATTGGCAGACTTCCCGGTATAAACAGAAGTATAGACCGACTTTGTTCCCGCTTCATCCGTAGCGCTTTCCTTATATCTGGTATGAACATAATACAATACGCCTGCATTGCAGCTGAAGCTTAAGCTTCCGTTATTTGCGGGAGATTTGGCATTATTCCAGGAGCTGTCTGATACCGTATAGCTTGAAGAAAGCAGGTATTCCTGGGCAGCTTTTGCATTGGTAACGGTTATGGTTTTATAATCCGCAGAGCAGGAAAGCCCCGGGAGATCAGGCGCATTGCTGTTTAAACGCTTTTCTATCTGTCTTGCATTACTGTATATCTTTCCGACGTATCCGTCAGCCGTAACGCCGGCCCTGACATACTTTCCTACCTGCCCTGCCTCAGGCATATAACCCGAATTCGTTGCACCGCTGATATAAGTCCAGCCATCTTCTCCGTTGCTGCTTATCTCCCACTGGAAATGCAGTTTGCTGTCATCGATATTTAACAGATCACCTGTTTTTCCGGTGCTTATCTTGGTCCCATAACGTACCGGTGATACATACGCAAGACCGCCTGAGAGTTTCCTGAGTATCTCAGCTTCCTTTACCGATTTACCCGAAGAGTTCACGATGGTCTTCTTATCATCCCTGAGTCTGGCTCCTGCAGGTTTATTGATGATCAGGCCATTGGTCGTAAGATCGAGCTCTCCTTTTTCCGACCATATAGCAGACTCTGTTCCGCTGGTCAGTACGCTGCTCTTCATATCTATCTTATGCCTGGCATGGATACCGTCACCATCATCAGCAGAAACCTTTAACTGCTTAGGCATATCTATATAAACATTTCCGCCTTCATTACCGTCACCCCAGGCGTATATACCGTATAACTCTCCGCAGGCCTCAACATCTCCGTATAAATAGATATCCCCGCTCTGGGAATATATTCCGTAGGTTCCGTCGGAATATACAGTGGCGCCTTTCCGAACAGTCAGATCATATGCTGCCCCCATACCGAAACGGTAATCGCAGTCCTCGTCACGTCCACCCACCAGATGTACTTTAGCGTTACTGTAGATTATTATTTTCCCGCTGGCGATCAGGGCCGCACTGTCTGCGCATTCCGCATATACCTCTGAATATATATGGGCATCTCCTTCTGCCCAGAAGCCCGCGCCTCCGTACATTTCAAGTTTACCGCTGTACAGAGCCAGGCTGCCCTTGGTATATCCGGTAAAATTGCTTCCCTTGGTAGAATTCATGTACATGTCTGTCTTTATCTCGAGGTTATACACACCTACAGCAGGACTGGAACCGCGCACCGTAAGCTTTCCGCTTCCCTCAACCATAAGAGAATACTTATCTCCGCTTATCTTACTGAGTGTAAGATCCTGGTCCATCACCAGATCGGTATTTTCTGTAAGCTTAAGCTCGCTGCCGTTTTTCAGGGTACTTGCATATATGTACTTTGTATATTCGACCCCCAGATCTTCGAACTCACCGGCAGAAGGATCCTCTATATCTTCTTTTCCGGCAGCCAGGATATTGGTATCCATCACGCCGTCGGTGCTCATATAGCTTTTGACAGCTTCTTCGGTATCTTCTGCATCGATGTCGACCGGATTGTCTTCTGCTGCCCCTTCATTTGCTATATTGTCGGATATGCTCTCCTCCGCTGCGTCTTCCGAAACGGCAGGCTCCGAAACCTCATCTTCGGATGTGGAGCCATCCGGAGCTGCTTCTTCCCCGGCTTCTGTTTCAGCACTCTCCACGGCAGGATCCGCAGCATAGACGGTCAGGCCCGTACTGCCCGCCTCCGAAGTCAGAAGTACTGCAGAAAGCAATAAAGATGCTATGCGTTTTCCGGTAAATCTTCTTCTCATTTTCTTCTCCCTCCCTATTTTAAGCTATTCGTTTTTCCTTCAAGGAAATCAATACAGCGCTTATATTTCTCTAAACGCGCATAATCTTTAGCCTCCGGCTTAAGCAGCCTGGTCATATCGGAATTATGATTAAGATCCGAAAGCTTGACCTTCCGTGCTACCGGATCTGTCGATATCTTTTCTACATAATCCATATAATCAACGCTCTTATCATGAGTAAGGAGCTGCAGCGCTCCCAATACTTCCTCCGGAAACCCCAGATCCCTTATCTCATCTATGGTGGTATCCGTGTCCTCGATCACATCATGAAGCAGCGCCACGCAGGTTGATATCTCATCATCCATTGATTCCGCCACATGCCATGGATGAAACACATACGGCAGACCTGATTTATCCCTCTGGTCTTTGTGTTTTTCAAACATCAGATTGACCGCTTTTCTGGTAAGATCGGTATATATCATCTGTTCATTTCTCCTGTTTCTTTTCTTACTGATCCCGCTACCGACTATTATTTCACAACGTTTTACAACTTTCAATAAAAAAAGAACCGCGGTGACGGGGTTAACAGTTCATTTTCAAAATGAGCCTGTAACCCCGTCACCCGGATTCAGATCACTTCAGGTCCTGCATCTGTGCGGTGTAGAGCTTATAGTATGCGCCCTTCTTTGCGATGAGTTCTTTGTGGCTGCCGGCTTCAACGATACCGCCGTCATCAATGTACATGATCTTATCGCAGCCCACGATAGTTGAAAGGCGGTGTGCGATGATAAAGCTGGTCCTGCCTTTAAGCATGGCGTTGAGGCCGGTCTGCAGGGCTTTCTCTGTCTGTACGTCTATGCTGGAGGTAGCCTCATCCAGTACCAGTATGGCAGGGTCGGACAAAAGCGTTCTGGCAAAAGAGATGAGCTGCTTCTGGCCCTGTGAAAGCAGGGATCCGCGCTCCTTCACCTCAGTCTCGTAGCCGTCCTTCATATTCCTGATAAAGTCATCTGCGCATACGGTCTTAGCTGCGCGCCTTATCTCTTCATCTTCGGCATCCAGTCTGCCGTAGCGGATATTATCCGCTATGGTACCGGAGAAGATAAATGAATCCTGCAGCATTATGCCCATCTGTGAACGCAGGGATTTAAGTTTTACCTTCGATATATCCTGTCCGTCTATCAGTATCTGTCCCTTATCAAGATTATAGAATCTGGAGATAAGGCTGACTATGGTACTCTTTCCGGCACCGGTAGGACCTACCAGCGCCACACTCTCGCCGGGATTTACGGTAAAGGATACGTTATGCAGTACCTCCTTGCCCTTTTCATAAGAAAAGGATACATTCTTAAATTCCACCCTGCCGCTGTTCTTATCGGCACGCATATCCTTCATCTCCACCGCATCCGGAGCATCGTCCACAGTAACAGGCTCGTCCATGGTCTCGAAGATACGCTCCAGATAAGCGATATTATTGATGAAGTTGTTGAAGATATTTCCAAGGTTCATTATGGGCTGCCAGAAACGTGAAGCATAGCCCGATATGGCAACTATGGTACCAAGGGTCTCCTGTCCCTGTCCGAATATCACCAGTCCAAAGAGGAAGATCGCAGCACGCACAAATACCGATATCGTATCAATGCCGGGCCACACCAGGTTGGTATAGCTGACCGCCTTGAACCAGGTACTGCGGCAGCGGTCGGAAAGCTCGCGGAAGATCTCCGCATTCTCATCTTCCCTTGCAAATATCTGGGTGATACGTGCGCCAACTATATTCTCCTGCAGGTATGCATTCAGGTTTGAATTCTTGTTTGATACCGCCTGCCAGGCCTTGCGCTGCTTCTGCTTCATCCAGAACATGAATACCATCAGCACGGGCACGCCTGCCAGCACTACAAGTGAAAGCTTTACATCCACAAGGAACATGAATACCACTATGAAGATCAGGTTAAGTATCTCCAGCACCACGTTGATCAGACCGTTGCTGAGCATGTCGGATACGGAGTTCACATAGTTGACCACTCTTATCAGTATCTTTCCGTGAGGCCTGTCGTCGTAATACTGGAAAGGAAGCCTCTGCAGATGTTCAAAAAGATCTCCTCTTATATCATAGATTATGTTCTGGCTTACCTTTACCATTACCCTTGAACGTATGGTGGTAAAGAGGACGCTTAAGATATAAGCTCCCAGCAGCAATCCTGCCAGCATATACAGCCTGTTCATGTCCTTATTGGGAACCGCCACATCAAGAGCTTCTTTGGTTATCATGGGGGCAAGCAGCATGGTGATACCTCCCAGCGCCGAAAGCACCAGCGCCAGTATCATCTTTCCTGCATGTTTCTTAATATATACGGAAGCCCTCAGTAAGTGTCGAAAGTCAAAAGGCTCCTCCAGCACTTCATCTTCTTTGTAAGTGTTCCTTCTCATGCAGCCTCACCTCCCGTCTGAAGCTTCACCAGCTCGGCGTAATAGCCGCCTTTGGCGATAAGCTCTTCATGGGTGCCCTGTTCCGCTATCTCACCGTCTTTAAGTATGATGATGCAGTCCGCCTCCTTGGTGGTGGAAATACGCTGGGCGATTATTATCTTGGTACAGTCAAAATCCAGTTCCCTCAAGCTCTGCTGTATCTGCTTTTCCGTTTCAAGGTCCACAGCGGATGTGGTATCATCCAGGATAAGTATGGCAGGCTTGACCGCAAGCGCCCTGGCCAGGGATATACGCTGCTTCTGACCGCCGGAAAGACCCACGCCGCGCTCACCCACTATGGTCTCGTAACCCTCGGGCATCTTTGCTATGAATTCATCCGCTGCGGAATATCTTGCAAAGCGTACTACCTGTTCACGTGTGATATGTGCGTCACCGTATGCTATGTTTCCGTCAATGGTATCCGAATAAAGCAGCACGTCCTGCGTAGCCAGACCGATGTTGCCGCGCAGCTGCTTTAAATGCAGATCCTGCACATTGATATCATCCACCAGCACCTCACCCTCCGTAGGCTCATAAAAGCGGGGGATCAGGTGTATCAGCGAAGTCTTTCCGCAGCCCGTCTCACCCATGATGGCTATGGTCTGCCCCGGCTGCGCCGTGAATGAGATATTCTTAAGTACAGGGAGATTTCCGTCCTCGTACTTAAAGCTTACATTCTTAAATTCGACCTTTCCCTTAAAGCGCTCGGGATGATCGATGGCGTCTTCCTTATCCTTTATCTCTGCTTTGGAATAATAGATCTCCATTACCTTTGCGGATGCGGCTGCAAAACGCTGGAATTCATTCATGATATTGCCCAGCTGTCTCATGGGATTGGCTATGGCCCAGGTGAGTCCGGAGAAAGCAACGTACTGGCCCATGCTTATCTCACCGGCGATAAGGAAACCTCCTCCCACTATCAGCAGGATCAGCGTAAGGGCATTTGCCAGTGATTCTATATAAGGATAGAACTTAAGCCAGGTATACGCCGTTGCTATATTGGTCTCGCGGTAATCCCTGTTGCTCTTTTCAAACTG
>CAMVRS010000216.1 GCA_947169935.1 uncultured Lachnospiraceae bacterium | reverse complement strand
TAAGGATTTATATATGCGATCCTCGCCTTCTCCCCATCATAGCCCCATATGTCGATAATATAACCATAGCTGCTTATGACCAGCTCTTCTTCTCCGTCAGAATCCACATCATAAAAAACATAACGCACTTCATCATTCAGATCATCCGCTGGCCAACCCAGCTGCCCAAGCCCCGTATTCAGACCGATATTATCCATCTGGGCTACATCATATCCGCCTGCCTGTGCCTCTTTATATAGATACAGTATACGATCAAAGCTTTCCCTGCGGTCTGCATTTTCTGTCTTCTGTGCAGGTTCGGGTGTCACCTCAGCAAGAGCTTCAGTCGGCTCTGCCGGCGCCTCTGTGGGCTCTTCTACAGGCTTCTCTACATTTTCGGCCTCTGTCGGCTCGGCCTTATAGGGCTGCCTTCCGGAATCGGAATTGCATCCGCCCAGCACAGTAATATAAACAATCCCGCAAAGCAAAGCAGAAACGGTTTTCTTCTTCATATTCTTTTCCTCCCATTACATCATCTTATAAAAACGCGGCATTTACAGCCGCGATCTTCTTTTTCAGATATTAAGATACAGTCTCCACAGTATGACTGTAATGACTATGCGGCAAAGTATTGTACTTTTTGATACATCTTAACACAAAACTCAGCATTATAAACACGATCCCCACAGTGGATAAGCCATATATCAGGATGATTTTTTTGGAATTGCTTTCCCAGGCCATAAGAACGCCCACAAGGCCGGAAAGCAGAAATCCTGCCAGAAAGGCCATAAAGAATTCAATAAAGTAAAGAAATACATTACGTACTACCACACGCTGCCAGGTCAGCTTCCTGCCACGCTCGTCCGCCAGTTTAAGCTTAAGCAGAGCCTGGCCGGGAGTACGCCCCCTTAAGATCAAAGGCAGTATCACAAAATATACAAAAGCTTCTGCAAAGAATACCGTAACGCTCACCCTGAAAGATGTACCGTTCAGCGGTATGAACAGGGCTTCGGTCAATGCAAATATCACATTGAAAAACACATAATCAATAATGATCGCAAACAGTCTGCGCATAAAAGTTACGTGCTGCCCCTTTACATAGGACAGCTGGTCTATCTCTTCACGGCTGGGTATAAATCTTGCAAATAAAGGCTCTATGCCAAAGCCTATAACAGCTCCCAGGGTGTTGTTGATCAGATCATCCACCTCTGTATAACGGTAAGGCTTGGGATATATGCCGAATAATGCGCTGTACTGCACGCCCTCAAAGAAAAGGCTGGCAAGAAAGCCAAGGATCATGGTCTTTTTAAAGCTGCATTTGAAATAATATCTTAGATATATGCCCAGGGGCACAGTCATTACCACGTTATAAAAACACTGCAGGAAATCGTCGCACTTAAGGAACCTCTTCCAGGACGCCGGATCGGTAAGGCTGAAACCGCTTTCCACCAGTCCGTGGCGGAAACCAACATAAGGGATCCAGCCTATGGGATGGTCCGGCATAGCCAGCACCTGTTCTATCGTAGGCAGGGGAAGCACCGTCAGAAGAAAGGCGCACATAAGATAAAGTATAAAAGAATAAACGACTATTACCCTCATAAACGCTATGCCGCCGTACTTGCGGTACTGGCGCACAACAAAAGGGATCGTAAATATACCTGCTATAAAAGGGAAAAGCATGCACGCCCACATTATGGGCTGTAGATAAGAGGACAGATACGCGATCACGGCTCGCCATCCCCTTCTTTCTTATCTTTTTTATCTTTCTTGTCCTGCTTTTCGTGGTCTTCGCCGTCACCGCCGTTTTCATCATTCTTCTTATGGCTGAACAGGCTCTTGAAATCCTTACCGCTCAGAACACGGGTGATCTGTTCTTTGGGCAGCCGGACATATTCCCCGTCTTCCGTTATATAATCCACATGGACATACCGCTTCGTCCCCACTTCCAGTCCCTTTTCTTTAAGCTTTGCCTTAATAAAGCTGGAAACGCCGGTATAGATAACGGCAAACACGGGAACGCCCAGAAGCATGCCCTTGAAGCCCCAGAGGCCGCCGAATATGGTTATCGCAAATATTACCCAGAAACCCGAAAGGCCGGTCTTCTGCCCCAGGATAAGGGGCCCTATGACGTTGCCGTCGAGCTGCTGCAGTATGATTATCAGTATGATGAAGTACAGGCACTTTTTAGGATCGACCAGCAGTACCAGGAAAGCACTGGGGATAGCTCCTATAAAAGGTCCGAAGAAAGGGATTATATTAGTCACGCCCACGATGATACTGACCAGCAGCGCGTAAGGGGTGCGCATTATGGTGGTGGCTATAAAGCAGAGCAGACCGACTATGATAGAGTCCACTATCTTTCCGATAAAGAAGTCCTGGAATATCTTATTGGTATAGCGCACATTATAGATAAAGGCGTTTGCCGTATCCTTTTTAAGCAGTGCATAGACTATCTTCTTTGCCTGGCCTATCATCAGTTCCTTGCTGCCCAGCAGATAAAGGGCAATGATCATACCGATGATGAAATTGAATACCGCCTTTATCAGGTTAAGTCCGCCTGACAGGACAGTCATGGCAAATTCGTTCACACGGCCAAAGATATTCACGTTTATCCAGTCATTGATGGGATCCGAATAATTGTTCATTACGTTATTGTATGCTTCATCCAGCTGGGGATACTTGATCAGCATCTTATCCATCCATACGGTCAGGTTCCACTGGTAAACAGGGAAGTTCTTGCTGATGCTCTGAATGCTGGATACTATATCGGGAATGATTATCCAGAAGAAACCAACTATGATAAATATAAAAAGCACATAGGTGATAAAAATAGAAAAAGCTCTCACACGGCTCTTAGCCTTGCCCCGGGCCTCGCCTTCTTCACGCCCCTTGAAGATCTTGTCCGAAAACCTGGCGTAAAGCCATTTATTCTCTATGCTGTTTACCACAGGAGCCATGAAGTATGTTAATACAAGCCCGTCGATGATGGGCGTGGCTATCTTAAGAAGTGAATCAATACCTTCGGATATCTCTGCCAGATGCAGTAAACATAACAGAAAAACGATCACTGCACAGGCAGCCAGAAAAAAGGTCAGACCCAGATGGAAATATTTCTTTTTATCATCATCATCCATTTTCATAACAAGATAATAATAACATACTTTAGTGCATAGTGCTCGTTATTTTTTCAATTTTTTCAGTAAATTTTGGAAATATCCGGGCAGAGGAGCCTCAAAATGCATCTTCTCACCGCTGGAGGGATGCACAAAGCCCAGAACTCCTGCGTGCAGCACCTGCCCCGGCTCTTCTATGCGGATATTGCTTTTGATATGATTATAGACTTCATCCCCTAAAAGCGGATGCCCTATATGAGCCATATGCACCCTTATCTGATGGGTGCGTCCGGTTTCCAGACGGCAGCTTATATGGGCGTACTGCTCAAACTGCTCTATCACATGATAATGGGTCACCGCTGATTTGGCGTGCATCAGACTGTTATGCACGGCCATGCGTTTGCGCTCATTGGGATCCCGGCCTATGGGCGCGTCCACAGTACCGTCGGTGTCCTTTAAGCGCCCCAGGCATATTGCCTGGTAAATACGCTCTATGCTGTGCTCCTTAAGCTGCTCGGCAATGCTTCTGTGGGCGCTGTCGTTTTTACAGATCACCAAAAGGCCGCTGGTATCCCGGTCTATGCGGTGTACTATCCCCGGACGCATAACGCCGTTAATGCCTGACAGATCATGGCAATGATACATCAGCGCATTGACCAGGGTACCGCTGTAATGCCCGGGTGCAGGATGCACCACCATGCCCTTGGGCTTGTTCACTACCAGCAGATCCGTATCTTCATAAACTATATCTAATGGGATATCCTCTGCCGGGATATCCGGCGTCATGGCCGGCGGCAGATCGATGACTATCTTATCGCCCTCCTTTAAGGAATACGAGGGCTTTACGGCTTTGCCGTTAACGAGTACCGCTGCGTCTTTGATAAGCTTCTGTATAAAGGAACGGGACTGCTCCGGACAGAGCTGCGCACAGAGCTTGTCTATGCGCTCATCCTCCTGCTCATCATTTACCACAAAACGGTATTCGCTCAAATATCAGTCCTCCTTTTTGCCGGAAGACTTTGATTTTTTCTTGCCGAAATTCAGGAAATCAAGCTCCTCATCCTTAAAGATAAAGAGTGTCATGATTATGACCCATATGGTGGCGCAGACTATATAGATATCAGCCACGTTAAACACCGGGAAATCAATAAACTGCGCATAAAGAAAGTCCGTAACGGATCCTTTCTGCAGTCTGTCGATCACGTTTCCCACAGCCCCCGCCACGATAAAGCTGAGCGCAATATGCAGACGTATGTATTTCGTCTTTCCGGGGATCTTTGTGATGAGTACGGCTATGCCTAAGCATACGACTACAGCAAGTATTATAAAGAAAACTGTCCCGCCCTTGAAGATGCCCCAGCTGGCGCCGGTATTCTCCACATGGTAAAACTGGAAGACGCCTTTTATAACGTCAACAGAATCACCTACCGCCATATTTTTATTTACTATGCTTTTTGTAACACGGTCTACGATCAGGGCCAGTACGCATACCAGTACATCCAGGATCCAGATCATTCTTTTATCTATCGTTTTCATTCATTATCTTCCCTGTATTCTATCTCGCGTATGCCTTCCAGTATCTCTTCCTGCGTAACAGCCGTATCTATATAGGCCTTGCCCACGCGCTTCAATAATATGAATTTTATGCCGCCGTCCATTGCTTTTTTATCGGAACGTGTAAGCTCTGCGATCTTTTCCGCATCAATATTATCTACGCTGATAGGCAGCTTGAAGGGCACGAACATGTCGCGGACCTCATAGTATTCCTCCGTGGAGAGCTTGCCTCTTTTATAGGAAATATATGCAGCCGCAACGCAGCCCAGCGCCACGCACTCGCCGTGCAGCAGCTCAAATTCCTTATACTTCTCGATCGCATGACCTATGGTATGTCCGAAATTGAGCAGCGCCCTGTCGCCTTCTTCGTGGGGATCGCGCTCTACGATGCGCTGTTTGCAGGTGCAGCAATGAGCGACCATCTCCTCAAGTATGTCCGCATCCCGGTCGTGGATCTCGTACATTTTTGATATTATCCACTCATAGAAGGAGGCATCCATGATAAGGCCGTACTTCATCACCTCGCCCATGCCGGCGTAATACTGCCTGACGTCAAGGCTCTTTAAGGTGGAGATATTTATATATACCAGTCTGGGCATCTTAAAAGCGCCAACCATGTTCTTGTATGCATCCAGATCAACGCCTGTCTTACCGCCTACGGAGGAATCCACCTGGGCCAGCAGTGATGTAGGCACCTGTATCACATCGATGCCTCTCATATATATGGCTGCGCAGAAGCCTGCAACATCACCCACAACTCCGCCGCCTAAAGCTATGACCAGATCATGGCGGTTCATTCTGTGTTCGACGAACTGCTTAAGAAGCTGCATGACCGTGTCCATATTCTTGCTTTTTTCGCCCGCCTCAAAAGTGCAGATAAACACTTCCGAAAACATTCCTTCCAGCAGGCCTTTTACTTCATCTGCATAAAGGGGCGTAACGTTGCTGTCGCTTACTATGGCCGCACGCTTTCCCTCGAAGCCCAGAGCTTTAAGGGCTTCCGGAAGAGCTGCGAAGTCGTTTTCGATTTTTATATCGTAGATCGGTTTTTTATTCATGTTTATTGTTATTGTTGAAGGCATTGTAATACTTTACTCCTTGATAAGATTCTTCGCTGCACTCAGAATGACAGAGCGTGCGATTCTTCGCTGCGCTCAGAATGACAGGGGGCGCCTGATTCTTAGCTGCGCGAAACGCTGCTGATTATAGCATATAAAGTATATTTGCGCAAATTGAAAAACCGGCCGCGAAGCCGGTTCTCCATACCATATCACAACACATTAAGAAGAAAGATCTTATGCTGTAAAGTTCTGAGTGAAAGCACCGGAAATGCTGGTGTTCTCGGGTGTGATGATATAAATGCCTGCAAGTGCGCTCTGTGCAGAATATGAAATACGTCCGAATGAGCAGTTAAGCGCATAAACGGTACCGCATACATAATCGAATATTCTTCTTGCAAGAGCCTCATCGCAGCGCTCTGTATTCATAACAACTGTATATCCCTCAAGGATCCTGTCGGTGATCTCGTGGGTATCATCGATGGATTCAGGTGCTATGGCGATAACTTCACGCTCGTGAGTGATCTCTTCTACCTTCTTATTGGAAGTAAAAGGTGAGATCTTACCGAAACCCTTGGCCTTCTTCGCGGGCTTCTCCTCAACTACTTCGTCATCCATATACACAAACATTCCCGGACGGACTTGGCGGTGGATGTTTTTCTCCCAGT
>CAMVRS010000215.1 GCA_947169935.1 uncultured Lachnospiraceae bacterium | reverse complement strand
GTATAAAGGACAGTATTTAAAACGCAGCATTCCCGATGTTATACGCGATATCAAGAGAGTTAAGGAGCTGGGATTTAAACAGTTCCTTTTATTGGACGATAACCTTTTTTCCAACAGAGATTATGCGCTGGAACTCTGCAGGGAGATAAAGAAGCTTAAGATGCTCTGGATGACCCAGTGTTCCGTAGATATAGCGAAAGATGAGGATCTGCTGACTGCCGTGGCAAAGAGCGGGTGTTATGTTATGAGCTTCGGCCTGGAGAGTATAAGTCGCGAGAGCCTGCTGGGAATGCAGAAAGGCTGGGCACATCCCGACGAATACAGTAAACAGCTTGCTATCATACGTAAGCATGGCATAGATATCTCAACCGAGATGGTGGTGGGGGCCGAAGGTGATACCCTGGAATCCATCAGGGCAACTGCAAAATTCATCGAAGATAACAAGATAGTTGTACCGCGATTCTATATACTTACGCCCATTCCCGGGACACAGTATTATGAAGAGATGAAAGAGCAGGACCGTATTTATAATACTGATATGTATTCCTATAATTCCTGCGAGGCTGTTCATTATCCTAAGAACATGACGCCCGAGGAGCTTACAAAGGCTTATTGGGAACTGTACAATAAAGTGTACTCATACAGATCGATACTTAAGCGCACCATATTCAGCACAGGCTTTCTTAAAAGACCGGTTAACGCCATATTTTATCTGGGAGTGAATATATTTTACAGGTATCATATTAAGCATGGTATAGTGCCTAATATAATATAAAGATTCTTCGTCGCTGCGCTCCTCAGAATGACATACCTGATATGTCATCCTAAGTACCCGCCATGTCATCCTGAGCGAAGCGAAGGATCTTATTTAAGAGGAATTGTTTATGAAAAACCGATACATGTTCGTTCGTGTACATTATGATAAGCGTGTTGCCAGCCTGGAGCCCTTGGGGCTTGAGTATCTGGTGGCGTGCGTAAAGGCAGAAAAACACAGAGCCTTTATTCATGATGAGAGTATTACAAGTCCTTTCAACCGCTTCGGGCAGATACTTGATAAGGTGGACCGGAACGGGATAACTATCGTCGGCTTTACTATCATGTCCAACATGGCCTGGTATATCCTGGAGCTGATACATAAACTAAAAAAGGCCAGACCCCACATAAAGGTGATAGTGGGCGGTCCGGAAGTAAATATCAATTACAAAGATTTTTGTATGAATGATATAGACTATATCAGTTATGATAACGGTCTTGATTCGTTCCGTACGGCAGTCAGGAATGAATTTGACGTAGAAACATTAAAAAGCTGTACCGGTATAGCTTTCAAAGATAAGGGCGAATGGGTGATCAACAAAAAGGGTGCGCCCATAAGCAATTTCGGCATAAGGCCGGACCGTACCCAGTTCTATAAGAACAGGAAGAAGTACCGTGTTATTGCCAAAGGTTGTTTTTCTGTGCTTAAGACCAGTTTTTCCTGCCCGCAGCAGTGCAAGTTCTGCATATCAAGACAGTTTAATTCCTGTACTTATAAAGAGCGCCCCATAGATGATGTGGTTGATGAAATAATAAATCTGGATAATGATAAGATCTTTATCATAGATGATGATTTCCTTTTAAACCGTGAGCGCGTTACGGAGATCTGCAAAAGGCTTATAAAGGCCGGCTGTAAAAAGACCTTTATGGTATTCTCAAGAGCGGACAGCATTGTAAGATGTAAGGATATCATGAGGCTTATCTACAAGGCAGGGTTTCGTGATTTTCTTGTGGGACTGGAAGCCGTTGAAGATACTACGCTGGAAAAATATAACAAGCATTCAAGCGTAGAAATGAACAGGCAGGCCGTTCAGATACTTCGTGAAAACAAGATGCTGTGTGTGGGACTCTTTGTTATCAACTATGATTTCGGTCATAAAGATTTTATGAAGATAAACCAGTTCATAAAGAAGGAAGGACTTATCTGGGTATTGTTCAGTATACTGATCCCCTTCAAGGGAACTGCTGTATATGAGGAGAATAAGGACAGGCTGTATCGTTATAAATACAGAAGAACGGACGGGACGCATGTGCTTATGCGCCCGTCAAAGCTGCCTATGTGGCTCTTTGAGATGGAATTCCGTTTCCTGTATTACGTGAATTATCCACGGATATACTGGGCAGGACTGACAGGATACTTTAACAGGAAGTATAAGAATAAATGAGCAGGGATACAAAAAAGATCATATCCCATATCAGTGATGATCCGGAAAAGATCCTTGATATCATAGAAAAAAGCCGGTTTTACGGGGAGATGAGGCAGAAGGCGGAAGAACTGCCCTTTCCTTTTCACAGGGAAATGTTAAAGCTTTTAAAGAGCAGCAATCCCCTTGAGCAGAAATATTATTTTATAGAAGATGACAGGCATTACGCATTCTTCTGCTCCTATATGAACAGGATGAATCTCTTTACCTTCGGTAAGGCTCATTGGTTTATAAAAATACAGACCGTAGCGTATCCCTGTTCCTTAAGCTGCGGCGGCTATATTACCAACGACCTATGCTGGATGCTTGAATACATAAAGACCATTAAAGGCTGCAAGCTTGTTTTAAATGTAGATAAACCCGTAGAGATAAAAGGTATGGCTTTCGGTGAAACGCTTCCCACCTGCCGGCTGGTATTACATGATGAGCATACATCTGTAAACGCCTATATAGCTTCACTTCGCAGTACATACAGAAGACGGCTGAAACTGGCTTTGCAGAATTGTGAAGACATCAGCATCAAAAGGATATCGGATGACAGCATAGATGTACACCCGCTTTATCTTCAGACTTATGACAGATCCGGGTATAAGCTGGAGTGTCTTGATAAGGGATTTTTTGATAAGAGCGAAGGTGAAAAGCTGGTCTTTTTAAAGAACGATATACCGCAGGGCTTTGTGCTTCTTAAGGTAAACGGTGACGAGCTTATCTTTATGCTTTGCGGAATGGAATATA
Source organism: uncultured Lachnospiraceae bacterium (assembly GCA_947169935.1). Taxonomy (GTDB): domain Bacteria; phylum Bacillota; class Clostridia; order Lachnospirales; family Lachnospiraceae; genus NK4A136. The sequence continues at coordinate 3,412 of CAMVRS010000215.1, read as the reverse complement.
AAAATAATGGCTGCAACGCGGATCTGTACTGGTATATGCTCTTAAATATCATAGATTATGCTATCGAACATGGTTGCAGGAATATAGATTTCGGCCAGACCTCCGAGAAGACCAAATTAAAGTTCGGGGCACTTCCTGAGAAAAGATATTTCTATGCACATCATACGAATCCGGTATTGAATCTGTTTGCAATGGCGGGAAGGCGCATGCTGGAATACACATATTCCTTCCCGGATTACAGGGTATTTAAACAGTGAATGATGAGAGAACGGGAAAAAAGCATATAGATCTGGGTATACTGGCGCACGTTGATGCAGGAAAGACGACGCTTACGGAAGCGTTGCTTTTTAAACGCGGTGTACTGCGTAAAGCCGGACGTGTTGATTCCGGTGACAGTTTTCTGGATACGGAAACACAGGAGCGGGAGCGCGGTATCACCATCATAGCCAAGCAGGCAGAGCTTTCTTTGGGTGAAACGGAAGTGACACTTCTGGATACTCCGGGACATGTGGATTTTTCCGCAGAAGCAGAGAGTGTTCTGCAGGTACTGGATTACTGCATCCTGCTTATAAGCGCAGCAGACGGCGTAAAAGGACATACCCTGACATTATGGTCTTTACTTAAAGAATACGGTATTCCCTGTTTTATCTTCATAAACAAAATGGACCAGCCCGGAGCCGATAAGGGATCGGTGCTCTCCGCCATAAAGGAGAGTTTAAGTGCTGACTGTATTGATTTTACAAATGAGGATGATGAGCTGTTTGAAAATATAGCCACGTGTGATGAAAAGCTGATGGAAGAATACATGGAAGATCCGTCGGCTGTAACTACAGAGCGTATCGCACAGCTTATAAATGACAGAAAGCTTTTCCCCTGCCTTTTTGGTTCGGCTTTAAAGATGGAAGGAATAGATGAGCTGATATCCCTGACAGACAGATACAGTTTGAGTCCTAAATATGGGACTGAATTTTCTGCCCGTGTATTTAAGATAAGCCGCGATAATAAGGGTGAGAGGCTTACGCATATCAAGCTGATGGGCGGAAGCATAAAAGTCAAGGATGTTATAAACGGCGAGAAGATAAACCAGATACGCTGTTATTCCGGTGAGAAGTACGAAACCCTGCAGAGTGCGGAAACAGGCAGGATAGTAACCCTTACCGGACTTAATGAGAGCCGCTGCGGTATGGGATACGGAGCGCTGAAAGACAGCCACAGTCTATATCTTGAACCTGTACTGGGATACAGCGTAAAAGCAATGGACGGTACCGACAGCGCTACCCTTCTTAAATATCTGCGCATCATCGAAGAAGAAGATCCCCAGCTTATCATCAGCTTTAATGAAGAGCACCACGAGATAAGCGTACAGGTCATGGGAGAAGTGCAGCTTCAGGTATTGAAACGGAATATGCATGACAGGTTTTCAGTGGAGATTGAATTTGGAGAAGGCCGTGTTGTATATAAGGAGACCATTGCGGATCCTGTTGAGGGCGTGGGACACTTTGAACCGCTGCGGCATTATGCAGAGGTACATCTTCTTCTGGAGCCTGCAGAGCGTGGCAGCGGACTCAGTTTCGGCAGCATATGCAGTGAAGACATACTGGATAAGAACTGGCAGAGGCTGATACTCACCCACCTTAAAGAAAAACAGCACAGAGGCGTGCTTACAGGAGCGGCACTTACGGATACCAGGATAAGCATACTTACGGGACGCGCCCATCCCAAGCATACGGAGGGCGGCGATTTCCGCCAGGCAACCTACAGGGCGGTAAGACAGGGGCTTATGCAGACCCGCAGCATATTGCTGGAGCCTTATTATTTTTTCAGGATAGAGCTTCCGGCATCATCTCTGGGGCATGCCATGACGGATATCGAGGCCATGCAGGGCAGCATAGATGCGCCCGAAAGCGACGGCGTCAATGCTACACTTACGGGAAGGGCAGCGGTATCCTGCATCAGGAATTATGCAAAGGACCTTGCGGCCTATACCGCCGGCCGCGGCAGCATTTCCTTAAGTCTTGCGGGATATGATATCTGCCATGATCCGGAGGAAGTGATCGAAAAGGCCGGATATATGCCGGAGGCGGATCTCAGGAATACTCCCGATTCCGTATTCTGCGCGCACGGCGCGGGCTTTGTGGTGCCCTGGAGCGAAGTGTTTGACTATATGCATGTGGAGAGCGCTTACACACCGTTTACCGATGAGAATGTAAATAAAGAAGAAAGTTTTAGTGCAAGGGTACGCGCGCCCAAGAGTGTCGACGGTGTTACAGGACTTGGTACAGATGAAGTGGACGCCATCTTAAACCGTACCTTCTATGCAAACAGTTCACACAGCGTGAACTCCGAAGGCAGGCGCAGACAGGGCGTAGGTGCACGTGAATTGCTAAAGCCGGCGGAAGCGGATCCTTATGATGATTATGTATTCAAGCCTGCGGAAAAGAAGCAGGAATATCTGGTGGTAGACGGATATAATATGATATTTGCATGGCAGGATTTAAAATCGCTTGCAAAGGATAACATGGATGCCGCCAGGGATAAACTTGTTGATCTGCTCAGTAATTATCAGGGATATACCGGCAAGGAGGTAATGCTGGTCTTTGATGCATACCGGTCTCCGGGGCGGGGCAGGCAGATGGATTACGCAGGACTGCATGTGGTCTATACTGCAGAGAATGAAACTGCTGATATGTATATAGAACGTTTTGCAACTAAAAACGGAAAGAAATATGATGTCACCGTGGCAACGAATGATGGTCCGGTGCAGGATATTGCCTGGGGCAGCAGCTGCAGAAGACTTTCTGCGGGTGAGCTGGAAAGGCTGGTTAAGGGATAAAGGCTTTACTTGACCCGTATGGGTGACGGCTGTAGAATATCCTGGATGGTTTTTATCAGGGGAGGAGAAAAAGTTTGGAAGCATTTGATGAACTGGTCGAGGTGGTGAGGCGTCTGCGCGCAGAGGATGGCTGCCCCTGGGACAGGGAACAGACCCATGAGAGTCTTAAGGCGCCATGTATAGAAGAGGCTGCAGAGACCATATGCGGCATAAACGTACTGGCGCAGACCGGTAATCCGGAGAACCTTAAGGAAGAGCTGGGAGATCTGCTGCTTCAGATCGTCATGCATGCACAGATAGCCAAAGAAGACGGGGATTTCACTATCGAAGATGTGATACACGGGATCAGCGAAAAGATGATACGCAGGCATCCCCATGTATTCGGAAAAGAAAAAGTATCAGACAGCGGAGAAGTACTGCTTAACTGGGAAGCTATAAAGGCAAAGGAAAAAGAAGGTAAGGAAGACTTAAGCGCATATCTGTCAAAAGCTTTTGGCGAGTCTGAGGATCTTATTGAAAGGGCAAGGAAAAGAAAAGGCTTATGAAAGGTATAAGAACGCTTATCCACGCCCTGATCTT
>CAMVRS010000214.1 GCA_947169935.1 uncultured Lachnospiraceae bacterium | reverse complement strand
ATCTCTTCCAGGCCTTAAGGATCCTTTCCTTGTCACAGAGCATATATATCGCAAGTATAAAGGAGATCACTGTATTTGCTATGCCCATTCCGACATTTATGGATTTATTAACTATATTTCCAAGGTTGTCCTGAATGTAATCCGCCAGATTTTCTATGGCGTTATCGATCATCCTGGTGAAGGAAGAAATGTCTATCTCGTTTTCCGCTGCATTCTGGGTTACAGAATTAATAAAGCTTTGAAGACTTTTAGCATAGTAGTCGAAATTCGTGAAGAACATTCCCACGGACTTTACAAGCTGAGGCACTAAAGCAACCATAAGCACAGCAAGAAATAAAATGAAGAGAATGATAGTGATCCATACGGAAACCACGCGTCTTAAGGTGAACTTATCCCTCAGGTTCATAAAAACCTTAAGTTCCAGCCATGTCACAAGGGGATCCAGGATATAAGCAAAAATAATGCCTGTAAGAACCGGAGTTATTATATTCAGTAAATAATTCAGTACAATGAAGAGATAGTTTATATGGCTTGCCAGCAGATAGAACAGTACCGTCACACAGCCTGCCATCGCATAGGGCATCCACTTGTTTTCCTTAAAGTATCTGTTGATTTTCATATGTTCCCCTGTCTTCTCTTTTTTGGATTGTAATCTATACCATTCTATCAAATAGAAAATCTCTTATCAAACCTGATTTCTGATGTGTACCCATTGAGCATTTGGCGAGGTCTTATGGTACAATACCCTCATGAATTATATTGTTTTTGATCTGGAATGGAATATGGGAACCCCCAGGGAGGAGCTTAAAGTCATGCCCTTTGAGATCATAGAGATCGGGGCGGTAAAGCTTGACGAAAACCTGGAGGAGACCGGGCGGTTCTCAAGACTAATACATCCCCGGGTGTATAAAAAGATGCATTGGGCAAATAAAAAGGTCGTGCATATCGATAATACCGACTTAAAAGATGCCGATTCCTTCGAGATGGTGTTCTCCGAATTCCTTGCCTTCTGCGGTGACGATCCCTATATCTTCTGCACCTGGGGGGATACTGATCTTACCGAGCTGCAGCGTAATATTTATTATTTTGACTGCATACCTCTTTCCGAAGGTCCTCTGGAATTCCTCGATGTACAGAAACTAAACGGCTATAACTGCGGCTCCCCGAAAACCCGCGTATCCCTTGAAAAAGCCGTTACGGATTACAGCATACCCGAGACCGACGGGTTTCACAGAGCCGTGAATGATGCCGCCTACACTGCGGAAGTACTAAAACATATCGACAGAAAATATGAAGACTTTACCTCCTTCAATAACTATCATGCGCCATCGGATGAAGGGTCTGAGATCTTTAGAAATTACGGCAGATACGTAAAATTCATATCCTGCTGCTTTCCGGATAAGCAGCACCTTATAAAAAGCAAAAGAATAAAAACCCTCAAATGTCCGGTCTGCGATAAAAAACTTGAAAAGGAGATCCCCGTTTTCTCCTCTAACGGAAAACACTACCTTATGATGGGAACCTGTCCGGAGCACGGTACGGTAAAGGCGAAAATCCGTGTTAAAAAAAATGAACTGTCTTCTCTTCCATACGCCGTAAAGACCTCCAGACTTATAGATAATGAAGAAAAAGAGGCCCTTTTACTTAAGTACCATCAGAAATCTATGTCATCAAAGTCTGAATGATACCTTTTTCTTCTTTTCTTTATCTTCATCCTTTTACTGAAAGCCGTTTCAAAATTATATGCTCTTGCCAGATGTATAAGGATTGCTATCACTATCGCAGCTGCAGCGGCGATCCCCATATAGATCAGGACATCCTTTACGTTTATGTATGTTATGCCCTTATCCTTTTTGGTTTCTGTATACATCGTTTCGTATATCGGCCGTCCCTCCCCCGGGTCTTTTGACCTCATAGAGCATTCTCCTGCATACTCCCCATCCAGACTGTAGACGATCTTTCCCAAAGCATCATCTGAAGACTCCTCATATTCTATCCCGGATGAAAGCCTGGAAAACGGCGTCCCTTCCGGAACCACCACAAATCCCTTTGTATCAAGAGTGATAAAAGATCTGGTATCACCGAACGTCATATCCTCTGTCTGGAAGAAGGGTGCTTCGTTCAATTTGTACGTATCGTCATTCTCCGAAATGTTCAGCTTCGTGTAATTGTTAAACCCAAAGTCAAACAGGGTACGTGTATCAGTATAGTTTTTTTCCGACTCATCTTTCATGACAACGCAGATAAGAGACAGGCCATTGCTTTCCGCCACTGTCACAAGGGTGGCTCCCGCCGCTATGGTATATCCGGTTTTCCCCCAGACTACAGGCTCATACTCATAGTTAAGACCCGGATACATCTTGTGATGATTTAAGAGGTGGATCTCGTCCGGTTGTGTAGCCGTCACAGCTACATCATAGGTTCTCATTGATGCAAGTCTCCTGCAGGTGTCATTGTCATTGAAGGCCTTAGCTATAAGCGCCATATCGTGGGGAGAAATATAGTGATTTTCATTTGGAAGCCCATTGGCATTTTCAAAATGTGTATGAGTACAGCCCAGCTCCTTAGCCCTTTCATTCATAAGCTCCACAAAATCATCTATTGAGCCGGAGACATGCTCGGCTATGGCAGAGGCTGCCTCGTTTGCAGATGCGAGCATGACGCATAGAACTGCCTCCTCCATTGAAATGGCCTGTCCCACATCAAGTCCTACGTTTGATGATCCCCGGTCTATACCGAAGACAGCTTCGCTTGACATTGTAACCGTCTCTGACAACGAGCTCTTCTCTACTGCCAGAAGACAGGTCATGATCTTGGTTATGGAAGCAGGAAAGTATGGTGTATCAATGTTCTTTCCATAAAGGATCGCCCCGTTATCCGCCTCCATTAAGATGGCACCCTCGGCTGTGATATGTGGAGCGTCAATATTTCCCAGGGTTTTTGCACCCGCATAAGATACCTCATCCAAAGATACGGTTTCTTCTGTTTCCTCTGTTTCCTCTGTTTTTTCTGCCGTCTCGTCAGCATAAACCGCACAGGGAAATGAAGGTATGGCAAGCAGGAATACCAGCAAAAATACTGTCATCCTCCGGATAATATCCGCTCTTATCTTTCCAAGCCCTCGGGGTATATATAACTTTTCTGGTTTTTCTTCGTCAAACTGTGGTATAGTCATAGCATATGTTCAACATATAAAGGAACTTCAGCAGACCTGCCGGGGCAGTTTCCGCTGTCGTTTAACAGTATATGTAGTATATCACAAACCTGCAAGGATACTATAGCTATGCGATTAAGGCACATCCCGGGTTCGGAGGAAGAAATAGAAAAAAGCCTCTGGGTATACCATAGTCCGGAGGAAGTTAAAAATTCCATCCATCATCCGCTCTATATTGAGATAGGCATGGGAAAAGGGCGGTTTATCATAGACAATGCCCTTTCTTTTCCGAGCGTGGATTTCATCGGTATAGAAATGTACGAAAGCGTGATGGTCAAAGCTACCCGGAAGCTGGAACGGATGCCGGAAGAGAAGAGGCCCGGCAACCTGCACTTTATAAGAATGGATGCCCGGGACATAACGGATTTCTTCCCCGAGGGAAGCGTGGATCGAATATACCTCAACTTTTCCGATCCCTGGCCCAAGACACGGCATGCTCACAGGCGTCTGCCCTCGTCTGCTTTTCTGAAAAGATTCTATTCTATCCTGACGGCAGACGGTACCATCGAGTTTAAGACTGACAACAGGGAACTTTTTGATTTTGCCCTTAAAGAATATGATAAAGCAAGCTTCATTCTGTCCTACAGTACCTTTGATCTTCATGCCGACGAGACTGCCATGCAGGATAATATCATGACTGAATATGAAGAGAAGTTTTCCGCAAAAGGAAACCGGATCTGCAAATATATCATAAGCAAGAAACTGTAACGAATTAACTGAATATACATAATACCGGATCTAACCTTGTATGGAATAATAAATGGCAGACTCAAATATCACAAAAAACGCTCTTGCTAATGCGCTGAAAAAACTGATGACAGAAAACAGCTTCGACAAGATATCCGTCTCGGAGATCTGTGAAGAGTGCGGAATGAACCGCAAGAGCTTTTATTATCATTTTAAGGATAAGTATGACCTGGTCAACTGGATATTCTACGACGACTTTCTGGCAAATCTGCAGACAGCCTCCTTTGCAAGCGGATGGGATGCCCTCAAGGCTCTTTGCGGCAGGTTTTACGCGGATCGTCTTTTTTATCTTGAGGCGTTGAAGATAGAAGGACAGAATTCCTTCCATGATTACGTCATAGAGACTCTAAGACCGCTGGTATGCTATTTTACGGCTGATATTTTCAGCGGAGGTCCGGAAAAAGAATTCTTTTATACCTTCTTCGGGGATGCTTTTTTAAGTTCAGTAAGACACTGGCTCCAGGATGATATAAGGCTTTCCCCGGGAGAATTTGTTGACAGCTTCCGGAACGTCCTTTTAAGCATCGCAGAAAAGATGTGCTGACTACTTATCCCGTATCGGTCTGTAAGGAGGCGCCGTCCTTTCAAGAACTGTAAGGATGTCGGTTTCAAGGATATTAAGATTCGATCCTTCGGGATATATTACTTTCCCGTCACATCCTGCTTCAAAGATAAACGGCGTATCCGAGATCATTTCATTTACCAGCCGGATATCGGAATAAAGATCCCAGATAAGTATGGGATACTGCTGCTCCATCCTGGTCTTTTTTGCAAATTTTCCCGCTGCACCTTTGTCACTGTCCTTTTGTATCAGGAAAATAAATGCGCTTCCGTAAGAAAGCCACTCATCAACATACTCATCATCGGAGATTCTGTCCAGTTCCCCTGCGCTGTACGGACAGTGTATTACATATAAGACCTTCATCTCTTTTAATATCCTGCAGGTATCAGCCGCTCTCTCTGCTGAGATATTGACGGATATGACTGCGTTCCCAAGCTCTTTTATAGTTTCTGCATCCTCCCTCCGTATGATCCCGTCATTACAAAAAAGAAAGAAGGCGCAGGCGCTGTGCTTCCTTATCACTTCCAAAAGTTCTGGATCCGGATTCGATCCATGTTCCCTGATTATCACATAGGTGTTTATTCCAAGCGCTCCCAGCCGCTCTGCCATATCGTCAATATCCAAAGCCTTAATACCGTCCTTTTTTTCCGGATCATAGTGGATCTGCACCACCCAGGGGAGCATATATCCTCTTTTTTCGGACTCCCTGCGTATAAGTCTGGCGCCATAGGTCCAGCTGTCGTAGCCCATATTAAGTCCGAAGGTCTTTATCGCTTTGTGATCCACAGTTGCCAGAAAGTTCTCCAGCATCCCGTAATACGGACTGTCATCGTTTTTCAAAAGGTTTGTGATATGTCCGAAGGATGCCTTCTGGAACCTGCCCTCAGAAAACTGCTTTCCCATTTCCGCCAGTCTTCTAAGCGAACGTTTGGGATCATCCGTGATATCTCTTATTCCCCTTTCAACAACAGTTTCAATAAGTACTCTGGTATAGTTTTTTCCATCCATTATCATATCCTCGTGAAAACCGATATGGCCATCCCGGCAGATTGGTATCCGGTAACAATCATTATTTTCCTAAATTAGTTCTTTTACGGTAAACGGACAATTTAGTCTGTCTGTCCCAAAACCGGACTACAGATTTTTCAATCCACAATATGTAGAAGAGGTTTTACTCTATATTGTATATGTGATATAAGATGTAGATAAATTTAGAAATATCTACATGTCATGTTGTGGAATAATACGATCAATACCTCTACCATAGGAAGCTCCGGGAACGGTTCTTTTTTCTTATGAGACAGCTCTGCTTTTATAAAATAATCCTTAAATGGGGGAATTAAAATGCAGACAGTAAGACACGGGCTCTCGGAGCCCACCATGTATCTTATGAAGCTGTACCGGAAGTATACGGACAGTTTCATAGAAGAAAGTAAGAGCAATGAAAATCTCAAAAGCTTTATTATGGATCCGGTTCACTTTAATTACAGTTTCTTTGATGCCCGCTGGTGGCCTCTCTTCCGATTCTCCGATATTGGAATGAGGGCTATGAAATACGGCAGCAGTGAGATAAGATCTGCCGTTGGGCAGTTAAAAGGATCCGAAAAGAAAAAGGCCGAGTACTATGTAGGTCTGTACGGCAGGAAAGATGGTCATATAGATACCTCGGATATTTATTTCATACCGGAAGGCGTGAGGAACCCGATGGTATAAAATGATTTAACAGAAGCCGTCCCATGAACCATGTTACCCGGAACAAAACCGTCAAAAACCAAAAGGAAAGGGATGCCCTCCGGGCATCCCCTTTCCGTATCGAGGCGACAAGATTTGAACTTGCGCAGGCCCGGCCGCAGCCGCGCCAAGCG
>CAMVRS010000213.1 GCA_947169935.1 uncultured Lachnospiraceae bacterium | reverse complement strand
GGGCAAAAAGCTTCGGGAATTTATAAATATCAACCACAAGTTGGTAAATAGCCAACCGGATTTATTATATCACGTTATCATGCAGGGGTGGCAAATCTGTTTTAAACAGGAGGACACTCAATTTTCCTGATCGGGTGGTAGTTTTTTATTTAATCCGGATAGATAAGCGGTCAGCAGTTTCTTATCTTTGGGATTAAGTAAACGATATTCTGTAATGATCTTCTGTTCAGCTGTGGTACATTCAAATCTGAAGGGAGCCGGTTCATCTGAGAAGAACTCTGACATGGAAACGCCCAGGCCTTTGCAGATACTGCGCAGAGTTGGGAGCGTAGGCTCTGTATTTCTTTTAAAGAGATTGTTGATACTACTGTAAGAAAGACCGGATTCCATAGCAAGCCGGTAGAGTGTCCATCCTCGTTCATCAAGCATATTTGCGATCTTTTCTACAGTTTTGTTAGTTTCCATTTACACAGGACCTTTCATTATGTACACCATTTTACCCTGTTTCAGTTTTTTAGGACACTATCGCAAATGGGCATATTGCCGAAATTAATACTTTTCAAATGAGTGATACGATGTTATAATCTGACCCGCACACGGTCACAGTGACCTGCGGATACAGATCATAGGGAGGATCAGGATTATGAAGAAAAGAATTTTGGCGGCGGTGCTGGGGATAGCAGCAGTGATGGCGGTATCTGCCTGCGGCAAGAGTGAGAAGGAACAGGCTAAAGAATACTATCAGGAAGAGCTGGGCCTGACGGAAGAGGAAGCAGAAGAGATAGCAGATTTTGTTTACAGTGAGGAAACAACGCCTACAGAGGCTCCGGAGGAGGCAGTACCGGAAGAAAATGAGCTTGAACATTTCCCGTTATCATCTGAGTGGAAAGATTACTCTATTTCAGATGGTGTAGTTCAGATTGATGATACTATTTATTACAAAGGAATGACTGCTGAAGAGTTTATGAAGCGTGTGGAGCAGTCTAAAGCAGGTTATATCTATGAGTATAATCCGGATAAACTGATGACAGGTGGTGATAATGAAATCATAGAGTTTTATAGAGACAATACATTATGGTTTACAATAATGGTATATAATGGATTCTTTTGTAAAGGCTCAGCGCATATGTCACAATGTCCTGTTAAGGAGATAATAATACAGGATGCGGCATATGATTATTGTTACTTTATAGATGGACACAGTTATGAGGAAATTATGCAGATGACTTATGATGATGTTAAAGAACTTGCGGATACGGTTTTTGCGGATGAACGTTTCAGAGAAGCCGATAAGGTCAGCACAAAATGTGTTTACCCGGATCTATATACGGAAGAAGAATTAGAAAAGAATGTAAATAAGATAACTAATTATTGTACGATATCTGAAACATCAGGGAAAAGAAAAGATCAGGATGCTCTTTATATACAATATCGAACACCGCGCTTAACGAGACCGGAATTGATGATAGAAGATCCGAATTATAAAGGAGAAAAAAATGATATTGAAAACGATGTTGTATGGCATTCGGAATCCTATAGTTTTATTTTTGACAGCAATACCGGAGAATTGATAGACTTTAAAATGTATATTCCTCTAAATGCTTAAACATAATACCGGGAAGAATCAATGATTACGTAAATTCTAACTGTGTAAAACATGCGTCACACCGGGGCGCATGTTTTTTTGTATGACAGGCATGTTATAAAACAAAGTATAAATCCGATTAACCATCAAAATAATGGTATAATAGCCTTGACAAACCATCAAAATGATGGTTTAATCGTTGCAGAGACCGGTATAGGAGCCAAAACGATGAAGTATATAATCCCGGAATATACAACTGCAGAGCATATCAAAGAACTCAGGAAGCGTCTTAATATGACGCAAAAGGAGTTTGCGGAATTTGCGGGCTGTTCAAAGCCTACGGTAGAACGCTGGGAAAGCAGTGATAAGAAGATCACGGGACCGGTTGTTACCCTGATGGAGATCCTTAAGCGCGATACCGCATGGGCTAAGAAACTGAGCGTTCCGGAAAAAAAATTCAGGCTTCGGATCTATTATATGTACAGGGATGAGATCTGTACCATCATAGATGTGGATGAGAGCCGGCGTCTGGTCGAGATAAAGAATTATACGGATAATCTGCAATACCGTGCATTTGGTATAAATACAGAGCCTTCGTTTGAGGAGTATGAAGAATTTCTGGAATCAAGGTGTTTTCCCAGAACCCGCGACAAAATGAAGCTTGAGCTGGATAAGCTGGGGATCCCCTTTTATGATCCTATGATGATCATTGAAAAGACTGAGGGCAGAATGGCGGATGACGACTTCTGGCTTAAGATAGAGGTGTAGCCGATGGTAGAATTGTTTGAGGGCGACATTAGAGATGACGGCAGAAAGTCATCCAAGGGAAACCAGTTAAAATGGCAAAAAGAAGATATCTGGTACAAGGCTGATTATCTTGGCTATGAAGGTCTTGCCGAGTGCGTGGTTTCCAAATTATTAAAGAAATCGTCATTGTCAGAAGATGAATTCGTGATATATGAGCCGGAGAGCATACGATACAAGTCTCAGGTATACAATGGATGCCGCAGTATGGATTTTGCGGCCGGATGGCAGACCATTACACTGGAGCGTCTTTTTAAAAACAGATTCGGTACCGGACTTAATCAGGGGATATATTCAATAGAGGATCATGAACAGCGCCTTAAATTTCTGGTGGATTGCGCAGAGCGGATAACAGGTCTTAAAGATTTTGGGAAATATATCTGCAAGCTGTTTACGATCGATGCTTTCTTCCTTAATGAGGACAGGCATACACATAATATATCCGTGCTGATGAATAAGGATGAATTCAGATACTGTCCGATATATGATAACGGCGCGGCGCTTTTATCTGATATGTCGATGGATTATCCTATGGGATGCGATGTATATGAAGAGATCAATAATGTACACGCAAAGACGATCTGCGATTCCTTTGATGAGCAGCTTGATATAGCTGAAAAACTATACGGCAGGCAGCTTGTATTTACGTTCAGTGCAGAGGATATCCGAAATGTCCTGAAGGAGATCGAAATTTATGATGATGCAGTAAAGCAGCGTGTGGAACTCATCCTTCTTCAGCAGCGAAGGAAATACGTAAATCTCTTTGCAAAATAACAGATCATAAGGGAGATTGGCATGATAACAGATATTTACGGAGCAGTCAGGCGGCAGCTCTCATACGAGTTCAACTGTGCGCCGGAGAATTTTACAAAGGATGAGAACGTCATCACGACGCCGGCACTGCATGAGAAGAGGAGGAAGTTTTCGGAGAAGCCTTTCTTCCTGCAGATGGTGACATTCGGGAAGAATGCGGTCATATCTGCGGATGAGCGTATCCATCCCTGGCTTAAGGACTGGATAAAAGAAAAAGAAGGATTCTGGCTGTTTGAACAGCATAATTTTTACGAGTTGGAGAAGGAGCTTCGCAGGTACGGATATAAGATGGCACTGACCCATCACATGTTCCTGCCGCGGCCGGAGCTCATGGAAGTAAAGACTGATCTTAAGATAAAGTGGCTGGAGCAGGAGGACATCTTAGCCTATTACGGCAGGGAGGAATTCTCCAACGCATTATGCGACAGATTCCGCCCCGACAGACCGGATATGCTGGCGATAGCAGCCCTGGACGGAGAAGAGATCATGGGCATGGCGGGCTGCTCCGCAGACAGCCCCGAAATGTGGCAGATAGGCATAGATGTGCTGCCGCAGTACAGGGGAAGGGGAATCGCAAAAATGCTGGTATCGATGCTTCGTGATGAGGTGTTCAGAAGAGGGGCGTTGCCCTATTACGGGACCAGTCTTTCAAATCTTGGGTCATGGAAGACCGCACTTGGCAGCGGCTTTTCTCCTGCCTGGGTGGAAGCGGAGACCAGAGAGGATAAGGACGAAAGCTTCGCCAAGTAGTTTTCTTACAAAACTGTAATTTGCCATCTCACTGTGATTTGCTATATACTTTTACATAAAGGGAGAGGTAAATGGGTTACTATCTGCATCTGGCAAAACAGTATATGTGGCATAATAAAGCGCGTACCCTGTATTCTGTACTGGGTATCGCGCTTACCTATATCTTAAGCTTCTGCATTTTAACGATCGGCTATTCAGCCTGGGACTACCAGTATTATTCTGTATACTCAACGGAACCGTATGAGATATATTCGACTGATCAGAATACGGCTTATACCGAGGAACAGGTGGCAGCGCTTAAGTGTATGACGGAAGATCCTGATCTTGAAGACGTGCGTATAGATATATGGGACAAGGATCATCCCGGACACTGGCGGCGTGTCCTGCCCGGCCAGCTTAAGGCAGGAGTGGCTTATTCGGTAAAGATCAAACTTAAAGATACCAAAGACATTAAGAAGAGTGCAACGGAGCTTGGTGAAAAATACGGTATAGGATTCTGGGTATATGGCTATGTGGAACAGTATCTCAGGCAGGATGATTCCGTTGAAACCGCTCTGTTAAATCTGATCATTACTGCTCTTGCAACGGTATTAGGACTCTTTTCCGTAGTGATACTTCGTAATACCATGATGATAGCAGTGACGGAACGCAGCCGCGACTACGGACTTCTGCGCTGTGTGGGCATGTCGGAGCAGCAGAATTTTTTTCTGCTTCTTACCGAAGGCGTGGTCATGAGCTTTATGGCTTCGGCGCTGGGTCTGGGGATCGGCTTTGAGATGCTTAAGTTATCCGAAAAATGGGTCATCAAAATGCTGGAGCTTAAAGAAGTATTTGCTTTTCATTTTTATCCCTCTGCGGCCGGCTATACCACTCTTTTATGTATAGGTGTGACACTTTTTTCACTGATCGAACCCGCAAGGCTTTCCTCACAGGTCTCTCCTCTTGAAGCACTGCACGGCGCGCTTGCAAAGGAGCTTACCGTCGGTAAGGCACTTAAGCTGCTGGCGTCAAAGATAAGCGGTAATAAGAGAAAGAAGAAGGAAAAAACCTCAGCTGCCGAAAAGCTGTTTGGTATATCCGGTTTTTATGCACATAAAAATTCCCTGAGGGGCAGAGGCGGCGGAAAGGCTGTGTTCGTTGCGATATTTATTTCGACAGTTCTGCTTCTTACCGTGTTATCTGCAGTAGACTCGGTCAGAGCTACCATCCGCAAGGAAGTGGGAGGTACAATAGATGAATACAGGGAAGTTATATATAAACAGAAACGGGGGAATATCAACTGCTATATATATGACACGGAGTGGGATGCCGGCTTAAGGGAGACTCTGGCGGGAAAGAGTGGGATAACGGATATCTTTACCGCCATGAACTTAATCTGCGGTCCCAAATTTGGAATGACTCCGTATTTCTATGACAGCGAACTTAAAAGCTTATATGATAACGGTTCTGTAAACTGGATTTACGAGATGGGCTGCAGTGCGCAGGATATGGAAAAGGAACGTCCCTATCTTACGGAAGGTGATATTGACTATGACAGGATGGTCAGGGAAAACGGCGTGCTGATCTGCGATATAACATCTTATGAAGGGGATGAGGAAAGAAAGACCGCTTATCACCCGGGGGATACCATAGAAATACTGAGTCTGGAAGGAGCGCTTAAGGCACGCAGCATATATATGGATGCGGTGGGCAGGGTATCTGAGCGCCTGGGCATGGCAGCCTGGTATGATTATGAAAACCGGAAGATCATTTATTTTGAGAACGGAGAGAAAAAAGAGCAGAAAATTGAAGAGGGCATGCAGGGTGTGACGCCACTTTTCAATTATAACAAACAGGGCAGCGCTGATGAGGAATACTATAAGATTCGCGGCGAACTGCTGGAAGAATTAAAGCTTATGGGATACGACTGCTATGACAGACTCCCTGATAATAATTACACTATGCTGGGTGTACTTGAATGTGTAAGGGAGATCGTTTTTGAACAGGGCGCGAAAGAAGAGATAAAGGTCATGGGTATACTCTCAAAGGAAGTATATTCCGGAATGACGCTGAACGCTCTAACCGTTGGGAACAGGAACGGAGCGTACATCCGCATTATTTATCCGATGGAGACTTTGTGTGAGCGCGTTGAAGCTGTTGCTGCGGCAGAGGGAACAAGCGGGAGCAGGAATGGGTATGCGTTTAGCAGTATGACTGTAAACAGCCTGTACAGAGCAAATTATAACTGTGAGACCGGATTTAAACGGGATATGGATATAGTCGATCATGATCTTATGGATTTTGCGGAAAAGAACGGATTATACTATTACAATATAAATGGTGAGTCCTATTTTGAGCTGTCCAATAGCCTGAATGTGTTGACTGTCGCCTGCCTGGTGATATGCGGTTTTATCCTGTTGGTATGCATCTTCCAGGTATTGAATACCCTTCAGGCAGATATGCGTATACGCAGAAAAGAACTTTGGTTATA
>CAMVRS010000212.1 GCA_947169935.1 uncultured Lachnospiraceae bacterium | reverse complement strand
CATTTGAGATATATGCAGCATTTGAGAATGCGAAAGAAGGGATCCCGTGCATTATACCTTCCATCGCAGCCCCGACCGTGCCTGAATAGATTATGTCAAAGCCTGAATTATATCCGAAGTTCATACCTGAAAAGATCACATCCGGCCATTCATCCTTCATAACCTGCGCCAGTGCCACCTTTACGCAGTCGGCCGGCGTCCCCTTTAAGGAATAGGCTTTCACGCCGGGTATCTGATAATCTGCTTTTTTTAATATGAGTTTTTCCCTTAATGTTATCCTCTGGCTCATGGCGCTGCACTGCTGCGCCGGGGCGACTATAGTTATGTCGTGATCCCCGGTTTTAAGTACGGCCTGAACCAGGAGCAAAAGTCCTTCGGCATCAATACCGTCGTCGTTGGTTATCAGTATTCTCATTAAAAAAATTTTCCTTTCTTCAGCCACTTCTCTTCAAACTGGTCTGCGGGCAGCGGGCGTCCGAAGTAGTATCCCTGTATCTGGCCGCATTCCAGCTCACGCAGTATCTTAAGCTGATCTTCCGTTTCCACACCTTCGGCTATGGTGCGAAGACTAAGTCCCTGGGCCATCAGCACTATAACCTTCACAACCACATATGCGTTCCAGTTGTCTACGATATCATCCACAAGTTCCTTGGCTATCTTGATCCTGTCAAAAGTAAAGTCCAGCATGTTTGCGAAACTGGCATAGCCCGTACCAAAGTCGTCCACGGAGAAAGTGATCCCGGCTTTCTTAAGCTTGGAGATGATATCCTCACTGGCCAGACTGGAGTTCAAGGCATAGCCTTCGGTGATCTCCACATCCAGCCATTTAGCCGGAACCTTTATCTCATTCATTAACTGTATGAACTTCTCCGCAAATTCCTGATCACGCAGCTGCAGCGGCGAAACATTTATTCCCACCACCAGCTCGCTTTCATACTTCTCATTCCATTCCTTTATCTGCTTCATTGCAGTGGCATTGACCCATGAACCTATATTTCCCATAAGTCCCATCTCTTCTGCCAGGGGTATGAACTCACCCGGCGAGATAAAACCGTCCACCGGATCGATCCATCTGATCAGCGCCTCCATACCGATGAGTTCTTCGGTAACACAGTCAACCTGCGGCTGATAGTAAAGCTTAAAGTCCCTGTCGTAATCCGCAGCCTGCAGCTTCACCTCCAGACGGCGCTGTCTGCTCATCTGCTTGATCAGATCCTGATCATAGAATTTATACTCCGTCCTGGAATGCCTGTGCTTTATGGCTCTTCTGGCCGAATCCGCAAACTTTAAAAGCTGCTCTATATCCTGGGCGTCCCCCGGATAGGTCGCAACACCTATGCTCATGGAAGGATGGAGCAAACTGTCCCCGACTTCCACCGGCTGGTCCAGCAGTTCTTTAAGCTGCCTTGCCATACCCTGGAGCTTTTCCTCATTTTCATAGACCTTGTATACCAGCAGGAATTCATCCCCGCCGATGCGGAAGGCCTGTACTTTTTCATTCTCCAGCGTCTTAAGTCTTCCCGCTATATCTGTCAGGACCTTATCACCGGCTTCAAGCCCGTAGTTATCATTAATGGGCTTGAAATAATTTATATCCATATAAAAAACCGCAAAGCAGGCTTCACTGTCATCCATCAGTATCTGGTTCATATGAAGACGGCTGTATTTACGGTTATAAAGACCTGTCAGGGCATCCTTATAGGAAACCCGCTCAAGCTGCTCATTAGCCACCTTAAGCTCCTGCTCCTGATAATCCACCCACTCTCCCAGTTTTGCATTTTCTATCTTCTGCTTTTCCAGCAGCTCCTGGGTAAGCTCGTTGGTCTGCTGGGTCTTCCACATGATCAGATAACCCAGGCTTGATATCAGCAGGATATAAAACTCGGTTTCATTCAATAAGCCTGCCAGATAAATGATGACAACAACGGGTATCATTATGAGCCCGTATATCCATCCCGCTCCCATGGACTTTCTGATATCCCGGTCCTCTTTCATTATACGGTCGGAATTCTCTATAGCGGTCTTTATGGAAGGATCTGCAAATGCCAGGCCAAGGGTGCATACACAGGCCATATAAAGAATGTCTATATATATATTCTCCGCATCAAGCCCGCCTGCCGTATAGTAGGTATAACGCATCTCAAAGGCGTTATATACCGCCAGCGCGACAAATACCATGTAGCCCGCCCTGGTATGATTGAACACTCCCCTGATGGTCAGTATCAAAAACATCAGCGTCAGCATATACATGACAGCGATCAGATACATGACGGAGCTTAAGGTGAATGTACCTTCATAGGTATTGATCCCGAATCCGTAAATATAAAGCTTTCTGACCAGGATAAAACAGGTAACGCCGATAATGAATGTATCTATCAGAAGCCTGAAGGTATCCTTACGTTTAAAATCCACCAGCATGTAAGCAGTGAGCCCGGCGCCGAACAGATAGTTGGGCGCAAGATAAAGCTTATCGGAAAAATCAATAAGAACGGGATTGTCTATATCTATATACGTATAGATAAAAAGGATTATATCCGAAACGATCCAGGCAGCGATGCCCAGTATCATAAATACAGCAGCATATTTATATTTGCCCGTCTGCTTCAGGCTGACAGCGATCAGAAGCAGCGCAGATAAACCGGTCAGCGGCGAAAGGATATTATACGCCACATCGATACCTATAAGGGTCGCAATGGCATATAAAACCCAAAGCACTATGGTCATCGCAGAAATGATCTTGCGGTTTCTATCCAAACACTGTTCCTCCGATCGGATACGGTGAATGATCACCCAATGTATAAAAAACACCACCTGTATTATACTACAGAGCGGTGTTTTTATCAAATCAAACAGGCTTTTAAAATATGGATATGTCCCTAATATATGGTCTTGTCTGCCTTATCCGAAAAGGCTCTGAACACCTTAATGGTCTCTTCATGATCCAGCTGCTTAAGCTCCACTGTTTCCCCGTCTTCGGCATTCTCTGAAAGCCTGCCCATCATGTCATAGAGGAAGTCATCCCTGAAGCCTATCTCCGCTGCATCTTCCCTAGTGTTGCCGTAATATATCTTCTTTATATTGGCCCAGACCGTCGCCGCCATGCACATGGGACAGGGATATGCCGAGGTATAAAGCTCGCAGCCGCTCAGATCATAGCTGTTTATGTTGCTGCAGGCATCCCTTATAGCCATCACCTCTCCGTGAGCTGTGGGGTCATTATTCTCCAGCACATGATTGCGCCCTCGGCCTATGATCTTACCGCCCTTAACGATAACAGCCCCAAAGGGTCCGCCGCTGTTTGCAGATAGGTTTTCTGCCGCAAGCCTGCTCGCTTCTTTCATGAATTCATTCATTCGCCGCATCCTCCAGCACGCGTCTGAGCTTTCTTAAAAACTTAGGCGCCATAGCTTCCATAACATCAGTATTGACCAGAGTTATCTTTATGGTTTCCGGCTGCTCCGTCAGCACATCATAGAGCGCATCCAGATTACGCCCGAAATACGCCGGCAGTTCTATATGCTTTCCCAGCAGATCGTAGAATTCATCTGCTCCGCAGACATTGTCTATATCTAAAACTATCTCTTTCATAAAACCTCCACACTTCAGTATAATTGGGTAAAAGTCTGATAATGATCGCTCGTATAATAGATATTACCCTTATCATCAAATACTATGCGTTTCGAGCCGCGGCTCTTCTTGCCCTTTGTATCTATATCACATTCATGATAATTGCCATCCGGCAGAACACCCTCATAATTTCCGAAATAGTCGCCGCCAATGCTCTTCCCCGGTGCGTAAGGCTCCAGACTTCCGCCTTCCCATCCAAGATTTTTAGCTTCTTTCTTGGTAATAAAATTCCCAGGCAGCCTGCCGTAAGTATGTATGTAAAGCGCCACATCCTTCTTTGAACTGTAGCTTCCGTTCTCATCTATAACGCTTTCCGCAGGAGTCTCCGCCGCCGGCTCTTCCGCAGGCTCAAGTGCCTCGGTGGGCTCTGCCTGCTCCGTTACGGTTTCTTTATCATCCGAAATTTCTGTCGGAGTGGCCGTCGGATCATCAGCCGGCGTTGCCGTCGGCCCGACAGTGGGCGTGGCGGTAGGCCCCACTTCGCCCCCCGGATCCTCATCAATCAAAGAATCCGGTATGGTTTCCTCTTCCGTATACCAGTCAGCCCCTCCTGTATCACTGCCGGAGAAATCCGCATCATACTGCAGGTCATCGGCACAGCCTGTCAGCAGCATGAAAGCCAGTACTATTATCGAAAAAAGCCTGAATATCCCTTTATGTTTTTTCACGCCTGTCTCCACCTCCATACTTTTCATCATGATAGCATAATCAGATCAACAATACAATTTATCCCAGCACAGGCCCATAAAAAAAACCGCAGGGATTTCTCCCTGCGGTCTGATAATACTATATAAGTATTATTCTCAGCCTGCTGCTTTCTTAGCCTTCTCAGCCTTGATAGCTGCGGTAAGCTGGGGAACGATCTTGTTCAGATCGCCTACTACACCGTAGTCAGCTACATCAAAGATGGGAGCATCCTCATCCTTGTTGATAGCTACGATGATATCGCTCTCTTCCATACCTGCCACGTGCTGGATAGCACCGGAAATACCGATTGCGAAGTAAAGGTTGGGACGAACGGTCTTACCGGTCTGGCCAACCTGCAGATCCTTGGGCTTCCAGCCTGCATCAACAACTGCACGTGAGCAGGAAACGGTACCGCCAAGAGCCTCTGCCAGATCCTCAAGGATCTTGAAGTTCTCGGGTGAACCTACGCCACGGCCGCCGGATACCAGGATCTTTGCATCCATGATATCAACGGTATCGGATACAGCCTTAACAACCTCTTTGATCGTAACATAACGGTCATTGGGTGTGAAGCCGGGATTGAATTCAACGATCTCTGCCTTCTTTCCGGCAATGGGATCGATCTTCTGCATAACGCCGGGACGAACGGTAGCCATCTGGGGACGGTTATCGGGGCAGGCGATGGTAGCAATGGTATTGCCGCCGAATGCAGGACGGGTCATGAGCAGCTGATTGTGCTTCTGCTCTGCCTCTTTGCCCGGAATGGGATTCAGCGGGAAATCACCTATATCCAGCTGTGTGCAGTCTGCGGTAAGACCGGTAGCTACACGTGCGGATACGGTAGGGCCTAAGTCACGGCCGATAGCGGTTGCGCCAACCAGCACGATCTCGGGCTTGAACTCATTGATAACTGAAGCCAGTGCATGAGCATAAGGCTCTGTACGATACTCCTTAAGCTCGGGATCGTCAACAAGGATAACCTTGTCTGCACCGTACTCTGCCAGCTTGTCAGCCAGGTCCTTAACGCCTGAACCGATCAGTACTGCAGCAACCTCGGTCTTTAAAGGCTCAGCCAGATCTCTGGCCTTGCCCAGCAGTTCTAATGCTATGGGGCTGATCTCATTGTCTACCTGCTGTGCGAAGACATATACGCCCTTGTAATCTTCTAATGCCATTTTTTATTCTCCTCCTTTAGATGACGTGTTTAGCGTCCAGCTTCTCTACGATATAAGCTACGGACTCTTCGGGTGAATCGAATACCTTCTTCTCACCTGCGCCCTTACGTACCTTATCGGAAGCCTTTGCGATCTTGGTAGGAGAACCTGCCAGACCGATATTGCAATCATCAACATCCTTAAGGTCATCGCGGCCCCAGGTGGTGATCTCTGCCTTTACTGCATCAAATATGCCGCCTACGCTCATGTAACGGGGCTCATTGAGCTCTGAAAGAGCTGTGATAAGGCAGGGCATCTTGGACTCGATCACATGATAGCGATCGTCATACTGACGCTTTACGGTAACCTTCTTAGCTGCCTCGTCAACCTTGATATCCATAGCGTAAGATATTACGGGCAGACCTAAGTGCTCAGCGATCTGGGGACCAACCTGAGCGGTATCACCGTCGATAGCCTGACGGCCGGTGATGATCAGGTCGTACTCAAGATTGCGGATAGCGCCTGCGATAGTGGTGGAAGTAGCCCAGGTATCTGCACCGCCCAGTCTTCTGTCGGTAACCAGGACTGCCTTGTCAGCGCCCATAGCCAGAGCTTCCTGAAGGACATCTGTTGCCTTGGGAAGACCCATGGTAAGTACGGTAACCTCTGCGCCGTACTGATCCTTAAGACGAAGTGCAGCCTCAAGGCCTGCCTTGTCATCGGGGTTCATTATGGTGAGCATTGCTGCTCTGTTTAAGGTTCCGTCGGGATTGAACTCAACGCCGCCCTTTGTATCGGGAACCTGCTTGATACATACGATTATCTTCAATGTCTTACCCTCCTATCCTACTTAAGTATATTTGCAGAGATGACCATACGCTGCACCTCGGAGGTACCTTCGTAGATCTCGGTTATCTTTGCATCACGCATCATACGCTCTACATCGTACTCACGGATGTAACCGTAAC
>CAMVRS010000211.1 GCA_947169935.1 uncultured Lachnospiraceae bacterium | reverse complement strand
TATCAATGCATCATAAGCTTCTGTATCTGCTGCCATAGGCAGATAATATGCGCGCTCCACTCCCTCACGCTGCAGGCGCTCCGCTTCTGATGAGTCAAAATGGAAAATGTAATTCTCCGGGAAGAAAACAGTCATTGAATATAAAAGAACAGCCGGGCTGTCATAAACCCAGCTGATATATTTTTTCCTGCATGCGTGAACAGCAGTCGCTATCACAGGAAAGAAGTTAAAAGAAAAAACTATATCTGCCTGTGTTTCGATTATTCTTTCTGTTATCTTTACGCCAAGCTCCTCACCATGCGTAGTCTGATCCGACCGCTGTGGAAACTCAAAGCAGAGCACTTCATACCCCAGTTCTTTAAAAACTCTTTTTACCGTTTCCCCGCCAAAAGCCGGCCAATCCATTATTAATATTTTCATTTTAACAATACCCCAAGCTACAACAGCGCTTTTTCCAGCAGATCCATCTCGCCCATATCCATCCAGGCACCTTCGCTGATAGGATAGATCCCCACTTTCTTACCTGCTTTACGATACTGCTCTATGATATCCGGGAATCCTATCTCCGTATCCTCCGGTATAGCGTCTATCACTCCGGGTTCCACCACATAACATCCGGTATTGACCAGATATGACATCCTGGGTTTTTCCTCCATGGACTGTATAGTCCCCCCCTCACCTGTATGTACTACACCATAAGGCAGAACATATTCTTTCATGGAGCATACCATGGTTATCTCATTTCCATGTTCCTTATGATGTCTGTATATGCGGCTTATATCATCACGAATCAAGATATCGCAGTTGGTTAGAATAAATGTTTCATTTATCATCCCCTTAAGCAGACGTATACCACCGCCTGTTCCCAGCGGTCTTTCTTCTTCAACATAGGAGATACGGCATTTATGTGGCTGTTCATTGAAATATGCTTTGATCATATTTTTTTTATAATTCAGAACAAAACAGTAATCCTCACATCCGAAAGAAGAAAAGGAATCTATTATATGCTCCGATATAGTCTTTTCTTTGATAGGTATAAGAGCCTTGGGAAGTATGCGCGTATAAGGATAAAGACGCGTTCCCTTACCACCGGCCATTATTACTACCTTGGAACCCTTCAGGTCATTTCCACGCTTTGCTCCGTCATCATCAAGAAAGCTTATATCTAAGATTTTGCCCTCTCCATCCAGCAGCGGAAGCGCATGGATCTTGTGTGCTTCCATATAAGCATAAGGTTCTTCCGTAGTCTGCAGCGTAAAATATTTTGTATTGGTCATCATCGCATCAGATGCTTTTTTTTGCAGACTTCCTGTCTTAATAATACATCTTCGGATATCTCCGTCTGTCAAGCTTCCCAACAGATGTCTGGTCTGATCAGTAATAAACAGAATGCCTTTTGCATTCTTATCTATCATCTTCATAGCATCCACAAGCATAATATCCGCATGTGCCAAAAATTCATCAAGATTTCTTTGGATCATTTTTTCATCCCCTCTCTGAATTATTCTAATACTATTCTTAAGCCCCTGCCGTTTTCGCTCCTTTGATCAGAGCACCATGCTGCGACATATTATACACTTCTATCCCGTCATATCGTGCGATCTGGGACTCCAGCCCAAGCCTGAACCAGTTAAAGGCTTCGCTTGTTCTTACCATTTTTCCGTCTACCGAAGGTACCAGCATTGTTCCGCGTTCATCTGCATCAGCTTTATACGGCATTCCTTCCGCATATGTTTTTCCTGAAGGATATGCCAGATCCTGCCCAACAAGCCATATCTTTTTTGCCCCCATGCGCACTGCGCTCTCCAGTGCAAGTCCGGCTACGCTACCACTCACCTGCCATACTTCCGTATCCGCATCACGATTGTCTCCGGCACTCACAAAACATACCGGTCCGCGATACTGTTCCAGATACTGCCAGTTTAACCTTCTCTCTGCGATCAGAGGTATACCTTCTGTCTGATCTCCTATTCCGATGATGTGTTCCCGCATCTGAACATACTGATCCGCTGCTGCCACCAGATCAGGTTTTATCCCCTCCTTAAACAGGCGGCGCAATACTGTATTAACGGCAACTATTCCCCTTATTCCTTTGCTTTCTTTCAAAAAACTTATCTGTTCATCCAAAGACGGGCCGGCTGAAACCACTATCCATTCTTCTTTTTGCAATGCTGTCTTTATTTCTTCAAGTGTGATCTGCTCATGTTCCCTGTTCTTCCACAGATTTATTTCTGTCCTTGAACTCATACTGCGTTCAAGAGCGATATTTGCATCAAGGATGCTCATTTCACCATTCTGTGCATTTCTGTATATGCCCTTTTTCCAGGGTGATATGTATATGACCTCTTTTTTTGCTTTTGATGCTGTTTTACGTGCCGCTTCAATAAGCAGCCCTGCGACTTTCTCAATATCCGGAACGTGCTTTATCTCTAATGATGCTTCTCTGATCCAGTCCAGCACGCCATACTGCTTTGCATACTCAAGCACCGTCCCATCTTCTTCATAAAGGACTATCTTTGCAGCCCCCTCCGACATATTCCATAACTGATACGGAATAAAACCCAGACCACAGCCAAGGATATGATAGATCTCTGTCTCCGGGCAAAAAAGCGATCCTGCTATTCCATATGCCTCTCCCATCGGATCATAGGAATTATGCATAGTGATCCCTGTCTCATTATCTCTTATAGTCAGAAATCCGCTGTTTGCACTTTGAATAGTATACCTGCCCTCAGTAACATCTATGCCTGTATAATACGACATGTATTCAAACAGCAGTGGCAAAAGCAATCCCTCCGCTACAGCTGTTGCCTCACAGGGATCAGCAAAAGAATCGCGTATCTGTATTGCCGCATCTTCTATCCCCTCTGCCAGATTGACATCCGTCTGAAATAGTTCCGGCAGGATCCCTTCTATGCCCGAAGCTGCTTGATTATAAACCGCCCTGGCGTCTCTGTCCCTGCCTGTTCTGACAAGATCGATATACTCTTTTATCTGCTCTATGATCTTTGCCTTAGCATATATCTCTTC
This sequence comes from uncultured Lachnospiraceae bacterium, assembly GCA_947169935.1. GTDB lineage: Bacteria > Bacillota > Clostridia > Lachnospirales > Lachnospiraceae > NK4A136. The sequence goes on along the minus strand of CAMVRS010000211.1, from coordinate 3,441 downwards.
AATTAATTCTTCTGCCATATTCCACCTGCTATCCGTTATTTACAATTTCCGGTATCAGCCTGCATTTATCACCGTAAGGCTTCCCCATCATGGTTTACGATACATGTTCATGAATCAATATCATAAAATGTTTTTCTCAGATCTATCGTTTCCTCTGTCAGGATACGATGACAGATCTCTGCAATGCGCGGTGCCGCTTTTCCCTCACCATAAGGATTAACCGCATTTTTACACTTGCCGATATGCTCCCCGCTAAGCGCTTCATTTATGGCTCTTACAATATCTCTTTCATCAGTCTCGCAATGGATCACGCTGTCGGCGCACAAACGTCCCCTTTGTCTCTCACCGATATCAACGGTAGGAACATGACAGGACGGTGCCTCTATTATCCCGCTGGAAGAATTACCTATCACAAAAGCACAATGCTTCATAAGCCCCAGATACCTCTTCATTCCCAATGATGAAAACAAATGAAGATTAGGTATCTCCTTCTCTGCCTGTGCCAGCAATTCATTGATCCGTGCTCCTCCGTGATCAGAGTTAGCCTTTGTAACTATAAAGCAAATATTCCCAAAAGCTTTGACCGCATTAAGCAGCTGTTCCACATCAGCTTCGGGCTCACGGCTCCCCATAGTAACCGGCTGCCATGTACATAAAGCATAGTCACAATCTTCAAGTCCAATACTATCAAGCGCCTTTTCTCTTGATACCTCCTCCAGAGAAAGCAGATTATCTATGCTGGTCGATCCGGTATCAAATACTCTTTGAGGATCTTCCCCTAATTGTATCACCCTGCGTCTGCTGTCTGCGCTTGACACAAAATGAAGATAAGCTATCTTAGTGATAGAATGACGTATCCACTCATCTGCTGCGCCTTCCGTGGTATCCCCTCCGCACATATGAAACACGGGAATACGTATGTTCCCTGCAGCAATTGCTATAGCGAGCATCTCATAACGGTCTCCCAGTATCAGGACCGCATCATATTTTTCTTTATAAAACAACTCCGAGAACTTCACCAGTGTTTCAGCCTGATCTATAGAAGTATCTACCGGAGTCTCCGATGCGACAGGTATCTCAACAATATGATCTATACTCTGTCCCGATGCTTCTATCTCGGTTATAGTCTTTCCGTATGCTTCGCTCAGATGCGTACCCGTGACTATAAGATCAACCCTGAAACCGGGATCCTCATATTTTCTAAGCGCAGTGATCACAGGTGATAACAGCCCGTATTCAGCTCTGGTCGCTGTAACAACAGCCATCTTTTTCATAACTCTATCAACTCATCCTCTTCAAAATCACGTATTGCTTTTGTCCCAAGTACCTGCAGCCAGCGCATGGGACTGATCCCGCTGCCCGGGCGCTTAGTCGTAATGTTTTCCTCTGTTAAGACCTCACCCTTTTGAATCCTTCTGGACGCTACAATGCTCCTTCGTGCTATCGCAATATTCTTTTTTTCCGACTCCGTAGGTTCCTTATATGCCGTACCTAAAGCCTTCTCGATATGCCGTATGCTGTCAGCCATATTCTTCAGCTCGTCCGGTTCAAGGCTGGCCTTGTGATCAGGCCCTTCCATATTCCGGTCCAGGGTAAAATGCTTTTCTATTACTGTGGCTCCCAAAGCCACTGCAGCAATCGGCACTTCGATCCCACGTGTGTGATCGGAATAACCCACCTCGCAGCCAAACTTATCCCTTAGTGTTTTTAACACATTAAGATTAACATCCTCATAGGGCGTAGGATATTCCGTATTACAATGCAAAAGCCTGATATCCACTGTTCCGTTGGAACGCAGTACTCTGACGGCAGCTTCTATCTCCTCCATCGTACACATTCCTGTGGACATGATAACAGGCCTTCCCGTAACAGCGATCTGCATCAGATACGGCAGATCCGTAACCTCTCCGGAAGGTATCTTCCAGAATGGCATATCCATACTCTCCAGAAACAAAATACTTTCTTTGTCAAACGGCGTAGATATAAAACATATCCCTATATCATCACAATATCTTTTAAGCTTAAGGAACTCATCATATCCCAGTTCCAGCTTTTTCAGCATATTGATCTGTGGCTCCTCCACAGTATTTTTCTTCTGATATTCCGCCTGCCCCGCATATCTGGAAACAAGCGCCTCCGACTTAAATGTCTGGAACTTAACACAATCCGCCCCTGCCGCCTTTGCTGCATCAGCCAGCTTGAACGCACATTCCAGGCTGCCGTTATGATTCACGCCTGCTTCGGCAATTATCAGTACCTTTTTTTCTCCCATCAGATATTTATGCTCCTTAAGCCTGCTTCCTATACTTTGCTGTTATGCACGCAGCACGGGTTACCATATGCAGTCACATTCTCCGGCAGATCCTTCAGCACCACACTGCCCATTCCGATCATGCAGCCGCTTTGTATCTTTATCCCTTGCCGTACAACAGCTGCTGCGCCTATATGCACATCATTTTCAACCCATACAGCTCCGCAAAGTACCGCTCCGGGACTTATATGCGAAAAATCACCCACCATACAATCATGTTCGATGACCACTGCAGTATTGATTATGGCACATGTCCCTATAACAGCACCTGCGTTTACCACCGCACGTTTGCCGACAAAGCAGCCCTCTCCTATCCGTGCGGTTTCCGCTACTACTGCCGACGGGTCGACAAATGCAGGAATATTCATTCCCGTATTCTTAAGCAAATCATACAGCTTGCGCCTTATATTCGTATTTCCTATACTGCCCAGCGTGATAAAAGCGTCTTTCCAGCCGGCTTTAAAGAGCTCAGGTATATCCTCATCTCTTCCGATAACCTTTATACCGTCTGTCTCCCCTGTATCCGGCGCAACAATCGCTATTTCCGTATATTGCCCAAGACTCCTTATCGTATCCAGGACAGACCGGCAGTGTCCGCCTCCGCCCAACAGCAGTAATCTTTTTCCCATGTTCCTGCTCCGTAATCCTATGCTTCCCAGACCGGATGTTTTAATTTCCAGCCCAGTGAAGTCTTCTCAAATAATTCTTTGTTATACATACTGTCAACTATATTCCAGAATTCGGTCTCGGTATATCCGCAGAATTCGCAGAAATCTCTTACGCAAAGAGGATCCAGTGCGTGATCCCGTTCACGTACCAGCTTCACAGCCTCATCACGTGTTATCAATCCGTACCTTACCATTCTTGCTGCGTAATCCGTAGCAGAAGCATGTCCGAATTTAGGATATTTCATCCAGGAATGTACCAGATACGCCCTGCTGTCTATCTGATCAAAATTCTCGATATGATGCGTACGATACCATTCATGAGTAAGATCGTGGAAACCATGTTTCTTGGCAAAATCATAGTTCTCAAATGAATTCCACGGAACAAAATAGGAAATGTATACCGGATCAAGGCTCTCTATCTCTTCTTTTCCGTTCATGAATGCGGATACATCCATGCCGGGG
>CAMVRS010000210.1 GCA_947169935.1 uncultured Lachnospiraceae bacterium | reverse complement strand
AAAGTCGATCTTGCCTATATCCTTCTTGTGCTTCTCATAAGCATTATAGTAATGCTGGAACTTTTCAGGCTTTATATCCGTCGGGATATAGTCCTCAGGACGGATCATGTTGTTCTTTATGGCGGTCATCTGCGTGACCATGTTTGTCACAAAAGCTTCCTTATCGTTTATGGAAAAATCCTTCTTTACGGCATCATAAAAAAAGGCCTTTGTTTCATATTCCTGTAAGACCTGGTCTTTATCGTAATTTGCATAGAAGCGGAGTATCCTCCAGCATAGGGAGTGGATCGTCGAAAAAAGGATCCCTTCGGCGGGACCGTATTTCTTGATATACCGGTTTCTCATCTCGTCTGCAGCAGCTTTAGTGAAGGTTATCATCATTATATTAGCCGGGGCGATATGGCAATCGTTAATCATGTGCCCGATCCGGTTTATCATCGTGGTTGTCTTGCCGCTGCCGGGGCCGGCGATAACCAAAAGCTGCCCCTCTACCGTATTTATAGCTTCCTGCTGTCCTTTATTCTCTATCATAAAACCCTCTTTAACGTCTATATTTGTCCTTTAAACTATATATAATATACCATTTTTCGTTACAATTCTTTTTATTATGTAGGAAAAGTAATCTTTCGGCGGACATATCACGCATTCGTCGGGTTATGCTTGCTCCTTAACATACAAAAGAGCATTTCCGTTGTCGATCGTGTCCTGGGGCCTTCATGGCAGGGATATATAGTCTGCAGCTTCCAGTCCCACGCTTTTCCACCAAATTCCGTAGGATTTTCAAACTCTGCATAGGTGGAATCCGTGCTCCTTAAGTCCACATAAGAGGGTACAGCCACCATAAAGCCGTAATAGCTTGAGGATTCCGGATAATTTTCCTTTACATACTTCTGGAGGGTTCCGTCACGCAGATCCTCCTGCAGGTCTTTATAATTCTTCATGGTAGTAACGATATAGTTCTTCTCTCCAAAGAAGTTAAGCCCGTTGCCACTGTATACGTCCTCACGGCAGGACTTTATCTCATAGCAGATGAATGAACCTTTCTCTATATCAGAAGCAAAAATGACGCCCTGGGGGCAGAACTGAACGACATCTATACGCTTTGTGTGATCCGTCCCGTAATCCAGCGTCACTTCCCTTGCATAATACTTGCGATCTGAAAGCTTATCATTTATAAGGATATCCGTTAAAAGCTTTGTTGTCTCTTTTCTATTCATCACTCTTTAACCTCTTCCTGTCTGCTCTCTTTCTTACCGGGGTGGAATATATCTTCTGCCTTGTCTCCATGTTCCCGCTTCTTTAGCTTATCTTTGGCCATCAACAGCTTATCGTCTAATAAAGGTGCTTTTTTCGCCTGTTCCTCTGTCTTTTCCTTGATAAACTTCTGCATGGCATGTTCACCCTCAAAGATCATGGCTTTAGCCCAGCGGATATTATTTTCAAGCTCAGGATATTCTTCCTTAAGTTCACTTAATAAAAGGGATTGGGTTTGATTTCCCGATATACGGTTTATCTCTGCCCAGTTCTTTTCATCGAAATATGAAACGTATCTGACACCGTTCTTTTTAGAATAAAGTCTGAGATAATCGTTGCCTTTGTAGGTATGGAACTCTATGTTTACATTCTTCATGTAGCTCGAGCAGAGATAAGCTACCTTTTCCACGTTCGATCTGAACCGGTATAAGCCTTTTTCTATGATATCCTTTGGTCTGAACTCCCTGCCTGTAGGTGTTGCCTTTTCGGGATTAGGAAATGCCGTTGTCACACTGAACCCGCACGGTGCCTCGGGATTACGTTTTAGCCCGACAGTTATAGTATGGCAATCAAGTTCGGTTATCTTATCTTTCTTATGCTGGAAACATCTGCCTAATATATCGTTCCCCAGATAAACAGAGATAGTAAAAGAATGATAGTCCTTTTGGGATTGAAACTCACTGGGCTCCTTCATCTGCCAGTTACAGATCTCATCACTTTTATATATGGCAGCATTCAAGATACTGTCATATGCCACCCTGGGACTCATAAAATAGCTTACTCCGCCGACGTCTTCCTTTATGATACGGCTTATAAGCTGCTCATCGCTTAACGGGGTTGCATGCTTTTCTATGGCATGACCGCCGGCTGCGACGTCCAGTGGATCTATCTCATGCTTATCCAGCTGTCCCGTCTCAAAAAGAGCGTCAAGCTGGGTGTAGAGCATGTCCTCAAGGGCTTTATGCCTCTGCTTATACGTCCCATTTATGAAATCAACTAACATTATAACACCTCCCTGGGATGCTTTATTTTAATATAGCATAAAGGGAGGTGTTATAAAAAAGTAAAAGGAAGAAGAAAATGGATAAATGTCTTAATTTATATCGAAATTGCCGATCCGGCTATGCATACAGCTCTTCGTCTATCTTAAGAAGCTCTTCCGGATCCATTTCGCATACTACGCAGACCAGGTGGCCATGTGTTTCGTGACCGTGCCAGGTGCAGACTTCCGGAACGTCTTTTGGTATCTCCGGCGCATACAGAAGGCTGTATTCTATGTTATTTTCCTTAAGATACGGCTCTAACTTCTCCAGAGTCGGTGCCGGAACTATAGTATAGTTTTTCTTATCTGCCATATATTTCTCCTTTATATCAGACTGTTGCTGCCTCTTCCTGCAGCTCTTTTGCATATTTATCTGCTATCTCTTGAAAGGTCTGCGCATAAGCCACTTCTGTCGGATTGTCGTTATTTGGATCGAAAACCATATATTTCGGCAGTATCTTGCAATCTTCCAGAGTGATCTCTTTTTTCTGCTGCATCTTCATAATCAGTGATTCTACGGCATTACACCCAACACAGAGGCTTGTGTCCGGTACATATTCTTCCAGACAATATTTCTTTATGCTTTCAGGATTAACCTTATGGTTCATCGGCTGACGGCATTTGGAACACTTTTTTATATTATTTTCCCTTTCATATTTAGGCATGACGGAAAATCTCCTTTTCTTTGGTATTTGACTTATTTCATATTATCTCATATAAGCCAAAAAATCAATTATTTATACGGCTTCCCGTACTTCTCCCATCCAGCTCATGGTATCCACGCCTTTGTCCTCCAGGCGCTTTTCTGTATAAGGATTATCAAGATATGCCGTGCCGCATTCCGGGCAGTAATGGTAATGGGGCTCATCAGCTCCAAAACCGCACTTTCCGCATACTTTTTTATCGGTATGCCATGATTTTACTGCTTTTACGACCCTCTTTTTGACGCCTATGCCTTTGGCTACCTCATATCGGATCCGGTTCATAGCCCTCTGGTATGTTTCCTTCTCCTCAGGGGTGATCCTGTCCTCCAGCTTCTCAAAGAACTCTACTGCCTCTACTCCGCCAATACAGGCTCCGGTTATCTGCATCATTTTATCTCTCCCCTTTCTTTCTTATGGTAGTATTCCTCCCAAAGCTTATCGATGTGATGCTTTAGCTCCTCTTTAGTCAGCGGCTCCTTTAGTCCCCGCACCTGCACAATTCCAACTGTTTTCTCAGGATGTTTCTCCGGGTAGTACCAGAGCATATATTTTTTGTTCTCTAAATAGTGGACTGCTGTTATTCGTCTGTGTGTTACTTCGTTTAGAAATTTCATTTATATTCTGAAACCCTTTTTTAAGCTTATAGTTTATTGTGCTCTATATATGCGTATTATACTATTTCCAGGTGCTGTTTCCTAATTTACGATTTTATATGTAGAAAAAAAATAATTTTTTTGAACCATAACGCAAAAAGCCGCACCTATTAAGTGACGGCTTTTTTAATAATACAATGCAGGTATTGACTATACTTTAAAGGAGTTATAGTTGCATTATACAATATATTCCGATATATTTCCTTCTTTCAAATTAGCATGTAGAGATTTTGAAATAATTATGAGTTACATTCCTCTAATATTCCATTCTGTTTATGATGTTGGTATTAAGTCGTCGAATGTCAGCTGTCCCTCAGCTTTAGCTTTCCCGCGTTTACCTTTACCCGCTTTGGGTTTCGCCTCTTTTATCTCTATAGGATCGAATCCTGTCTCATCTCCTTCGTAGCGGTTCATGAAATCGTCTTCATACAGAGATTTGTCAACATCTACGTTCATAATATCCCCTTTATCATACACTGTACTGCCTGCAGGCGTTCTTCCCGGACGAAAAGAGCGTATATGCCGCTGCGGCTGTTATGACGATCAAAAGAGCTGATATTATGATACTGCCTAATTTCTTCATTAGTTTGTACCTCCGTCTAATTTATTGTTTTTATATATGTCCTTCGTCAATCGATTATGATATTGGGATGTCTCCAGCGTATGTTCTTTTCTGTTATATCTATCAACAAAGTATCCTCCAGATAGCTCTCACTGTCGCATTTGATGCAGGGGATCGCTTTATTGGACTTTGTATCCAGCAAATATATCGTTTCCTTATTGATGTATACGCTCTGGTCAATTCCGGCCTCCGCAAGTATATCGGCGAGCTCAAAATCGGGCATATCTTCATAGATGCAGTCATATCCTGTCGTACGCATCTCTATCCCGCCAGTCATTGGATCTACAAACAGGCGGATATCGGCTCCGTATACCTTTATATCGTCATGATACAGGGTGAACGTATAATACGTATTTACGTTATCTTTGTAGCTATCCTCTAATTCTAGCTCTTCATGCTCCCTGGGAAAGCCCAATAGGTAAGAGGCTAACTCAAAAGCATCATCTTCCGACTCCACCGAGATATCTGTTCCGATCACCTGCCTTATATCAACAACGTCCTGATCCGATAGGACTGCTCCTGAATACTTCCCGCTATATCCGACTTCTGCGGACGGCTGAATTTCTTCGTCGATTGCAGCCTGTTCCTTTTCAGCTTCTTCTGATGTAATAAAATCACTATCATTAGGTATATCCTGTACGGATCCGGAAATATTCCCTGTTTCAGAAGAGACCCCATGGGATTCTTCGACAATCTCATTGGAATTTTCCGGTAATGTGTCCGTATTCCCGGAGCACCCACAGAGAATAAGTATACCGGCGACCATGGAATAGAGTTTTTTACGATAGGATTTCAATTTGTTATCTCCGTTATTAGGGCATAGTCCTGACAAAACCAAAGCTCTCAAACAGCCTGGTAACACCTGTCTGGGTTGCGAATCTGCCGTATGTCTTATAAATCCTGTTTAGCTCCTTTACGGCTTCGTCAAACTTAGCGTCCTGCTCTTCCCGTGTCATGGTCTCGTAATCTTTGTGATAAAAATAATACTGAATGGTTACGTTTTCATTTCCATTATTGACTCTGATCTTGTAACGTACAAATTCCATAATGACCTCTTATTCCGCCGTTAAACTGTATTTTATCTATTATCACGCCATTCTATCTTCTGTCCGCAGCCGGGGCATATCTTGTCGATCTCCCAGATATAATCACCTATAAGCTTATCATATCTGAAAAGAGGATACTTGCATGTCCGGCAATAGGGATACTTGATCGTATTATCTTTGCCTTCGTCCTCTACTCTTACCTGCCACATAGGCTTGATAGGCTCAGGTGACTTTTTAAATACACGGTCTTTATTATACCTATTCCAGTATGCAACTTCATCTGCAGCGGGCGGCATATTTACCGTTCTGTTGCCCAAGGGAGTAGTTTGCGTTGGGCTGTCCGATAAAGACGACGAAGAGCTATCGCTTGTCCCTTCCGGTATTCTTTCTTCTTTTTCTTTAAGTGTCTCCTGCCTCTTTATTGCTCTGTCTATGGCTATGCTAATTGCTTCTTCTTTGGAGTGACCTTCGATCTCTATATCATACACCGTTGTCTGCGTGATGCCCTGGTCTTTCATCATGGCGGTCAGCGTCTTATACATCTTTCCGTCCACGGCAACAGGAATTGACTTATCCGGCTGTTGTCTTCCTATGATTACCTCATGGTTCATAGATATAGCTCCTTAATTCGTTATTCAAAATTATTTACTTTATTTTTTATTACTTCGCTGTACTTTTTCTTCATCCTGTCGATCTCTTTATCTATATCGACATCGACAATGCTTTCCCGTCTAAATGTTCCATAGGGCGTGAGATCGCAATATCCGTCACGCATTAGACTCCTCATTATAAAAGTATAATTCTTTTCATCAATGGGCTCCATCGATTCTATGTAGTCATAATCAGACGAAAAACAAACCAGTGAACTCTTTTCGTCCAGAAAAACATATGATACTTCCTCTACCGCAAGTTTGACCTTTCCTAAACCGGATGGATCAAAATAGTTATACATTACTCTCATTTTCTTTGCTCCTTTTTTTGTTGTGATTACGCTTTGAGTTTTATTGCCTTCGTAAGCTCTGATATCAGCTGGTCTATATGCGTCGTATGTATATGATCCAGCCCGGTAAACGGATTGCCGATATCCCACTCCGCAGCTTTTTCGTTGAGGAAATACGGTCTAAGAAAGGCGCGGTTTGTCGGACTTATGCGCCCGTCGTCCTTCTTTATCTCGGCAAT
>CAMVRS010000209.1 GCA_947169935.1 uncultured Lachnospiraceae bacterium | reverse complement strand
TGAAGAAACAAGAAAGATTCTTGAGAAACAGCTTAATCTTAGATACTTCACTCCGATCATCGAGAAGATCTACAATATCAAGGATGAATACGGCTATGCATACTTCCATGTGCTTACGGATAAGGGAGAGTGCAAGTTTGCAATAAATATGGCATCAAACGCTGTGACCAAGCTTTCCGATGACCGCCTGGTCATCACCGACCTTGATGAAAATCGTTTTGAGATAAGAGATGTAAATGCTTTAACCATGAAGGAGAGGCGCAAGCTGGATCTGTTCCTGTAGTCCCCTGTCATTCTGAGAGTGAAGGGTTACTGTCATTTTGAAAGTGAAGGGTTACTGTCATTTTGAGAGTGAAGGGTTACTGTCATTCTGAGGGCGAAGCCCGAAGAATCTTACACATGTATAGGTTATTATTGAATGATATTATATTATAATCTGCCTGAAAAAATAAAAAACACTATACAGCTTTCCGGCGGCGAGCGCATTTACTATGCGGTTCCTTTTGACGTTGACCGTGAAGCGGGCTGGGTCAATGAATCTTATCTGGTGGTCACTACGAAAAAGATCATCGTGATCCGTGAGGGTGAGGCCGGGCCTGTCTATGAGATAAAAGACTGTACCATGGCCAAGGCGGAACCGCGTATCGGCGGCGGCCTGCTGATCATCTGCCATAACGGGATCGATAAGATAGTGGTTCACTATTCCGCAAAGCATCTTACCCGTTATGCCTATATCGCCAGGGGGATAAATATACTTATCTCCGGCCGTGATGAGGAAGTGGAGAGCAGGGAATACGAGACCACCTGCCCCAAGTGTGGCTGCGCCATGCCCGGAACAAAGAACTGCCCCAAGTGCTCGAAAGAGGGCGGCTTCCTTAAGAGTTTTGTCAGGATGGCAAAGCCTTATAAAAAGGATTTCTTCGGTATCTTTATCCTGATGATACTGGCAGCGGTGACCACGCTCTTAAATCCGGAGCTTCAGAAACATCTGATAAATGATGTGCTCAAGGGTGACGGCGGCATGAAAAAGGCTCTGGCTTTTCTGGCTATGATGTTCTCGCTGAGTGTGGGCATCGTTATCGTAAATATTTTAAAGAGCAATGCATCGGCTAAGCTGGGGGCAAAGATCTCCGCGGATCTGCGGTCCAAGCTGTTCAAGAAATATCAGGAACTGCCCATAAGCTTTATCAATGACAGACGGCCGGGTGAACTGCTGAACAGGATAACCGGAGATACCATGTACATCCGTATGTTTATGGAGGATGTTTTCTGTAATCTCTTTGCCGTGCTGTTCATCTTTATCTGGGATGTGATCTTCATGATGGTGCTGAACTTTAAGCTTTCACTGATCACCTTCCTGTTTGTGCCGGTGGCTGTATTTATCACCATGGCGTTCCGCAAGACCGTAAACAGGATATTCCGTCTGCAGTTCAGAAAGAATGATGATGTTTCCAGCGATCTGCAGGATGTTCTTTCCGGTATGCGCGTGGTAAAGACTTACGGAAAGGAAAAGGTGGAGGCAGAGCGCTTCAAGCGGCTGTCTGATGAATATGCCAGGATAAACATGCGCAACGAAACTTTCTGGGCTGTCTTTTCGCCTATAATGCAGCTTATCATGGGCCTGGGAGTGCTGGCTGTGGTTCTTTTCGGAGGCCGGGATGTTCTGATAGGGGATATGACACCCGGTGAGTTATACCAATTCGTTACTTATACGCAGCTCTTATTCCAGTATATCTCATGGATGAACAGGCTGCCGCTCCAGCTTGCCCAGCTTTCGGCCTGCCTAGACAGAGTGAACGATATACTCGCGCAGGACGTGGAAACACAGGATGAGGCAGCGGTTTCGGATGTTAAGATAAAAGGCGAGATCACCTTTGATCATGCTACTTTCGGATACAAATCCTATCAGCCTGTCATAGAGGATATTAACCTGACTGTTAAGCCGGGCGAGATGATAGGCATAGTGGGTGCTTCCGGTGCAGGTAAATCGACGCTTATCAATCTGCTGATGGGACTGTATGAAGTGGATGACGGAAGGCTGCTGGTAGACGGAAAGGATATAAAGACCATACGCAGCAGATCCTATCATTCACAGATAGGCGTTGTTTTGCAGGAGACTTTCCTGTTCTCCGGCACTATACTCGATAATATACGATTCTCCAAACCTGACGCTACTTATGAAGAAGTGATACAGGTTGCCAAGCTGGCAAACGCCCACGACTTTATAAGCGATACTCCCAACGGTTATAATACCTACGTGGGGGAGAAAGGCTATTCCCTTTCCGGAGGCGAAAGGCAGCGTATAGCCATAGCAAGGGCGCTGCTGACGGACCCCAGGCTGCTTATCCTGGATGAGGCTACGGCAAGTCTTGATACGGAGAGCGAGTATATGATACAGAAGGCGCTGGCGCGTCTTACAAACGGCAAGACAACCTTTGCCATAGCTCACAGGCTTTCCACCCTTAAGAATGCCGACAGGATCATGGTTATAGATAAGCATCATATAGCGGAGATAGGCTCGCATGAGGAACTGATGGAACAGAAGGGTATATACTACAGACTTCAGATGGCACAGAGAAGCTGAGAGAGTATGCATAAAGGGTGCTTGACTGTGTGAAAAATATGGTTAAACTATATAAAAGAGACATGCTTTTGTCCCGTACCGGCTGTTTGGTAAATAGTATAGCCGGTGCATAGGTCAGACAATCGATGGAGGTTCAGTATGGGACTTGTAAAAACTAACGATAACTGTATAGGCTGTAACCGGTGCATCAAAGTATGCAGCAGCATGGGCGCTAATGTTGCCGTTGAGAGGGGCAGAGGAAACGTTATAGATGTAGATCCGGCTAAGTGTATAGCCTGTGGCGCATGTCTGGATGTGTGCGAGCATAATGCAAGAGAGTATGTTGATGATGTTGACCGCTTCTTTGAGGATCTGAGGAAGGGAACTAAGATCTCGGTTCTCATAGCTCCGGCTTTTCTGGCAAATTATCCGAATGAATATGAGAGATATCTGGGAATGCTCAAGAAAATGGGCGTGAACCGTTTTATCAGCGTATCTTTTGGCGCAGATATAACTACCTGGGCGTATATCAAATATATTACCGAGAATAACTATTACGGCAGCATATCGCAGCCCTGTCCCGCAGTAGTCGGGTATATTGAGCGGTATGTACCTGAGCTTCTTCCCAAGCTGATGCCTGTGCAGTCGCCGATGATGTGTGCTGCGATATATGCAAAGAAATATATGCAGCTTAGTGATAAGCTGGCATTTATCAGTCCCTGTATAGCAAAGAAGAACGAGATAGATGATCCCAACAACCATGGTTATGTGTCCTATAACCTTACATTTTCACATCTGGTCAAATATCTTAAGGAGCACCCGGTGAGCGGTGCAAGCCCTTATAAAGATGAGATAGAATACGGACTTGGTTCCATTTACCCCATGCCCGGCGGACTTAAGGAAAATGTATACTGGCTGCTGGGTGAGGACGCCTTCGTACGTCAGATGGAAGGCGAGCATCATATGTATGAGTACCTGGAACGTAATAAGGACCGCATCAAGTCCGGCAATACGCCTTACCTGTTCATCGACGCGCTCAATTGCACAAACGGCTGTCTGTACGGAACCGGAACTGATGTCAGGGCTGATATGAACGAAGATGTATTCATGGCTATACAGCGTATCAAAAAGTCCAGCAAGAATGAGTCCAAGAGATCCGCATGGGGCAGGAATATCCCGCCGGAGAAGCGTATAGCCGCTCTGAACAAGCAGTTTGAAAACTTAAAGCTTAATGATTTCGTACGCAAGTATACCGACAGGAGCAGGGAATGTGCATATAAGATCCCCTCTGACAGGGAACTTCAGGAAGTCTATAAAAAGATGAATAAGGACACGCGTGAGAAGCAGACGATCGACTGCGGCTGCTGCGGCTATGATTCCTGCAGACAGATGGCAATAGCCATCTTTAACGGATTCAATCACCATCACAATTGTGTCCATTATATCAAAGACCGTGCGTATGAGGAAAAAGATCGTGCCATAGCACTGAGCGATGAAGTAAATAAGGCGCACGAGGAGATGAAGCAGAAGAAGGCTGTACTGGCAGAGGAGATAAGCGAGAACTTTGATACCCTGCGTGATTCCATAAGGCAGATAGGCTCTGCCAGCAATGATAATGTCAGATCCACAACAGGTATCACGGATCAGATGGCAGAAGTGGACAGCTTTGCGACCGAACTTAATTCCGTGCTGGCACAGATAGGGGAGTATCTCAAGAAACTCGACCAGAACAATACGGATGTTATTGCTATTTCGTCCCAGACAAATCTGCTGGCGCTGAATGCGTCGATAGAGGCTGCACGTGCAGGTGAAGCAGGAAGAGGCTTCGCGGTGGTTGCCGACGAGATAAAGAAACTGGCAGAAAGCGCAAAGGCAACTGCCGACGACAGCAACAAAAACAATGATGATATAAGGACTACAGTTGAGCAGCTTATACTTAAATCTGCAAGGCTGGTTGAGATAGTCGAGCTTGTAAACGGAAGCGCCGGTGAGATGATATCGGCGGCTAAAGAAACAGCAGCGTCTGTAGATATCATGCAGGACGTTGCAGGCAGTGTTGAGAGCTCACTTAAGGATATTCTTAAGGATTGATGAAGAGGATCTACGCAAATATACCGGATAGGAATAAACTGGAGGCCGTTACAGGCATATGCCGGGAACAGAAGATAGAACTGTACGGCATAAAGTTTTCTGATGTCAATAAGACACTGGCCGCACTTTGTAATGTGCCGCTGGCTGTGGGAGCAAACGGAAAAGCTGCGCGCAGGACAGCGCCTGTGCTGTACGTACTGCCGGAGATGCTGATCTTCTTTGGGCTGGACGATAAGGACCTGGATCTTTTTCTGGATGCATATAAGCTGACAGGGCAGGAAAGGATAAGCAGAAAGGCTGTTGTTACCTCCACTAATCTGGGCTGGACCCTTTACGAACTGGCAGAGGAGCTGGGGCGTGAGGCAAAGGGATAAAATTGAGCGATTAAGCCCTGATGTGGGGCTGCTCAAAAATTAATCGGATTTTTTGAAAAAAAGGTCTTGTATTTTTTAAAAACATGTAGTAGAATACCTAATGTTGTACGGCTCGTTGGTCAAGCGGTTAAGACGTCGCCCTCTCACGGCGAAAACAGCGGTTCGATTCCGCTACGAGCTGCGCTGGAAATGCCCGTAAACATTGCGTTTGCGGGCTTTTTTATGCCCTAAAAAAGTGGTCCGGGAGTGGTCCAGGCCTTTTTTGAGGCTGAAAAACCCTTAATTTAAGACGTTTACAAGCATTTCTTCGTGCTCTTTGGTGGCTGCAGCTACCTGTACATATTTCTCAGCAGTATCCCTGTCCTTCCAGCCGAAAGCTTTCTGCATAGCCGGTGTTGACATACCGCTCAGTGCAGCCTGTGTTGCGGCATAACGCCTGCAGTCATGGGTGCTGAATTTTTTCTGGAAGCCAAGGGCTTTACAGGCAGCCTGGATGTTGTTGTTGCATTCCTGGGTAAGTAAGAAATTACCTGTCTTACCAAGAAAAACAAATCCATCCCTGAAATTGTAGTTTTTTTCTTTGATGATCATAAGGATCTTTAAGGCTCTGGGCGAGAGGGGGACATAGTGACTGCCTTCATCATCGTGATTTTTAGTGTAATCACAATATTTCCCGTCATGATCTACCATATGGCTTACAAGGATCAGTCCGTCTTCGAGATAAATGTCTGACCATTTAAGCGCCTTTATCTCACTGACGCGCAGGTTAAGACATTCCATAAGCGCACAGGCATAGCCGTAGACGGTATCCAGATCCAGATAGTAGGCTATCAGTTTTTCTCTTTCCTCCGGCGTCTTGACTGCCTTTGCCTTTTTGGGCTGAAATCTGTATTCCGATATCGAGAACTCTTTGGAATGATTAACTTCCACAAGGCCTTTTGCTTTACCGAAATCCCAGATCTTGTTAAGAGTCGTTTTTATCTCGTTTGCCCTGGACTTGGTGATATGCATGCCTTCACAGGTGCAGTAGAAGTCATCAAAATCATCATGCCGTATGGTGCGGAAGATTTTAGCTCCAAATGAAGTCCCTTTTACAAGCGCCTCATAAGCTTCGATGTGCTTGGCCGCGGTATGCATGGATCTGTCTCTCTGCCTGGTTTTCTCTATCATTGCAGGTTTCCACAGCTCATACAGCCCGTCAAGGGTAATGCTCATCATCTGAACCTTATGAATATCGTTGAAAAGAGCGTTTATGATATCTTCTTCTGATCTTGCCTTATATGCCGGTTTCAGATCATACTTGTTTTTAATGGATACCGGGATCCTGAGTTTGTAACGTTCATCACTGGGACAATACGTAAACTTAAGCAGTTCCGGGCATCCGGCTTCCTTAAAGATCTTTTCCAGTTCTTTTTTTCGTCCATTCATTATTATATTCTGGACTGTCTTCATATCCTCCGGTTCGATTGTACCACAATCCAGAAGGAGATTGAAGGATGAG
>CAMVRS010000208.1 GCA_947169935.1 uncultured Lachnospiraceae bacterium | reverse complement strand
AAAATAACTTACTTTAATTCTTTTGCCCATTTGCTTTAAGCATGCCGAGAGTTCTTCCACCAGGTTCATTTTTATATTGAATGTTATAGGCAGTTCGGGATTCTGATGAGCGGGGTTTACTGCTCTGCCCACATAAAAATTGATGTCAGTAGCCTCCTCGAACAGCATACGGCAGATAAGAGAAGCGCCGTCATGGTTGAAGCTCCACTGTTCGTACAGCTCGTTCTTATCCAGTACATCTTTTGCGTATTCTATGACCTTGTTTATCGTTATCACGCCCTCAGTCACCAGATCCACACCCTCCAGTTCCGCGATCGGCGGTACATCACTCCGTTCAAAGGTCAGGCTGGCCCTCAGAGGTTTTCCCAGATATTTCGCCGCTATTGACGAAGTGGTTCCGCCGCATATGATATGCTTGCCTTCTTTTGAGAAAAACAATGACATCATGCGGTCACAGTCATCTCTGTTGCGTGGCGGTCCAAACAAGATGTTCATGGGTTCTCTTTTTCTGATCTTTACCACGCATGCCGTTGCATCATCACCCGGATGAAAACCGTATTCTTTGTTACACTGATCTACCAGCATGGTAGCCAGTGTTTTGGCCGTATAACCGGCAAGTGATATGGTCTTCATATAATCGGCTATGTCTTCCCATTTCCAGCCAAAATTATATGCAATGCCTATACCCGCATGCGGGCATCCGTCGCTCATAGCTATCAGTATATCACCCTCCTGAAGCTTTACGACTGATTTGAGAACTTTTTTTCCGCAGATATTCAGCTCATTTTTCGTATAATCATATATCTCGTCATTTCTCAAGAATATGACACACGGATTATCGTATTGGATGATCTCTACAGTTTCATTCTCTATCAGGTGTATGATGGTAAAGGTCGAATAAGCCACTCCTCTTACAGAGCATATGGGCAGTGTCGCCGCTATGGTCGATACACATTCCTCCAGATTCATCCCTGCCGCCATCATGGTAGATATGATCTTCGAAGTAAGGGTGGACAGGATACTCGCCTTTACTCCGCTCCCAAGTCCGTCTGCCAAAACTATCACGGATGAATTCTCATCCTGTTCGACTATATCTATATGGTCTCCGCAGAGCTGTTCTCCTTCATGATTAATACTCTTCCAATCGATATCGGCACATAGATTATTCATTTTCTATGGACTCCTTTAACTTTGTAAGGGCTATCTTGGTTTCGGCCGCGGTTTCTCCCAGTAGAGATGCTATCTCCTGAACAATCCTCATCTGTTTATCCACCACCTTATCTGCGACTTCTACTGTCTGACGGCTTATCTTCGCCTTTCTCTCCTTTTGAAGTTCTTCCTCGGTCACATCACGCAGGATACACAGTATCAGTCTGTAACCCTCATCATAAACAATGGTCTTTTCAACGTATTTTTCATACTCAGCCAGATATTCCCTCTTATTATGGATATTTCTTCCGTTCAGCAAAACTGACATAAAATCACCCGGTTCAAGTACACGTACCACCTGGTCGCCGAGAATATCCGACGGCGTTCTTAGATTCAGAATCTTTAACGCTGCCTTATTTACCTGCTGTACCTCCAGCTTGTCGTTTAATACTATAAGTCCGTTAGGTGTATTTCTGGCTATGGTATCAGAAAAATTCTCTGCTTTATCCTTTAAGAATGGAAGACACATCGAGATTTCAGCTTTTCCCTGAAGTATCGCCACAGCTTTTTCCCGGCATGTATTATATCCGCATGAACCGCAGTTCAGTTCATCGCTCGGTTTCATTTTTCCCATCTGATGAAGTGTTTCACGGATTTCCTGTTCACTCGGTTCTGTATTTCTCTGATCTATTATAGTAAATTCCTTTTCTATCTCTTTTCTTGAAGGAGTATATACTAAAAAATCCTTCGGACCGGCATATTTTGCCACCGTTACATAATCCTTTACGGGAGACCGGTGGAATTTTTCCATGACAGGTCCGCCTATACAGCTGCCTGAGCATGCTGACATCTCTATAAAACAATTATGTATATTCCCTGATTCTATGTCCTTTAGCGCTCCTATACAATTCTCCATGCCGTCTATTGCCAGATAAGTGTATTTCGGATTATCGAGCGCCATGGTTTTCAGGATTCCTCCGGTAGTGGGGAAAAATCTTGCCCTGCTGTGTTCTTCACTGTCTACCTTTTGTTCCAGTACTATTTTTTCAGACTTGAACCATGCCGTCAGTTCATCAAAAGTAAGAACCGCATCCACTATTCCTTCGTAATACTGTGCCTCATCTTTTTTTGCGACACAGGGTCCGATAAATACTGTTTTAGCGCCGGGGATCCTTCTTTTTATATCCTTACAGTGTGCCTGCATCGGAGACATTACATCTGCCAGATAAGGAAGAAGTTTCGGGTAATGCTTTTGTATCAGGAGATTTACCGAATGACAGCAGGAAGTAATGATGTTGTCCCTGTCTTCCTGATCGCAGATCCGCTCATATTCACTCTTGACGATGGTAGCTCCGATGGCAGTCTCTTCCACGTCATAGAATCCCAGTTTTTTCATCCCGTCTCTCATCGACTCTATCCCTATTCCGTCATAATTGGCTATGAATGAAGGAGCGAGGCTTGCCACTACAGGTGAACCGCTGCCAAGAAGTACCTTTACTTTTTCAGTCTCGTCAACTATCTGTTTTGCATCCTGGGGACATACTACGAAACACTGTCCGCACATAACGCATTCATTACCTATGATATACGCCTGATTGCCTGAAAATCGTATCGATTTTACGGGACAATGCCTGATACATTTATAACAGTTCTTACAATTAGATTTTTTGAGGACCAAACATTCCATAATATTATCCTTTACTTTCTTTTATAGGATTCAAAACCTTTTCTCTGAAAAAATCACTGAAGTTTTCCGGTGTGATCCCGGTATATACATCATCATCCACCGTAACTGTTACCCCTACACGATTACACTTGCCGGTGCAGAAGCTCCCGGCAAGTGTTATATCATTGTCCAGATCATTGTCAGAAACGGCCTTCTGGAATTTCTCGATGATCTTTTCGGATCCTCTCAGATGACAGGAAGAACCAACACAAATCTGAACGATCATCTTATCTCACCTTTTTTAATATATTTTCTTCAAAAAATTCCTTTACGCCATCCGGTGTTACCGAATGGAATTCATCTTCAACCATAACGCAGACACCCTGCTGGCATTTTCCTATGCAGAATGTTCCGGCAAGCTCCACTTCATCGCCAACGCCTGCTTCATTTATCAGATACTGCAACTGTTCAACCACCTGCCTGGACCCTTTGATATGGCAGGAAGATCCTATACATACCGTTACCTTCATATTAACCTCCGCTTTGTTTTATTCGTAATCTACTACATCTATCCATGAATGCAGGAATTCACGTTCATGTGCATTACCTTTTACCATCTGTGAAGCCGCAACTATGGGCATCCACTTCTGAACATACTGCTTTGCCGTATTGCTCTTCCTACAGAAAAGATCCAGATATTTTTTTGCTCCGTCAATATCCCCGTCCAGCCAGAAAAGCAGATATGTACGGGCTGCATCAGCTGAAGCATTTCCCTGGGTAGCGTGGGACCAGTCCAGAATATAGGGTGTTCCATCATCCTTTATGATGATATTTGAAGGATTAAAATCTCCGTGACATACCTTGTTATGTTTCGGCATGGAATCAAGTCTGGTATGAAGGTCATAACGTGCTGTAGCTGACAGATCGGTCTCACTGATCTTACGGTTCATTTTATCTCTCAGTTTATTGAGACCCGGGCAGACCTTTGAATGCATGGTGAGCTGGAGATCCACAAACAGATTCAGATATTCTTCCTTTTTCTCGGGATTTTCCTTCATAAGATATGCAAGTGTTTTTCCTTTTATATAATCGGAAACGATCGTCCATTTCCCGTCTATCACGGTAACTTCCAGCACTTTCGGGATATTGAGACCCGTTTCTTCTATTCTTGCCTGATTTAATGCTTCATTTAATACATCTGCCTTTGAATAAGACTGGTCAAATACTTTGTATACCTTTTTCCCTTCACGATATACTGTTTTATTGTTTCTTACTGCTATGATCCTGTTTAATTCCATCTCGTTTTCCCTCCTTTAGTTTTTCTTGAGACCGCTTTTTGCTCTACGGTATGACTGTTTGAAATTATGTACGTCATCCACTTCTTCACCGATATTTTTTTCCGGCATTTCGGGCTCTTCGAAGTGTTTCTCTCCGTAATATGCATTCAGATACATCTGCTTGATCTCGCTCATAAGAGGATAACGGGGATTTGCGCCGGTACACTGATCGTCAAATGCCTGTTCTGTCATGGCATCAAGACGGTCAAGGAAGTCTTTTTCATCAGTTACATAATCTTTTATAGCAGGTTTAATACCTACTCTTGCCTTCAGATCGTTAACAGCCTTGATCAGTTTTTCGAGTTTTTCTTCATCATTCTTTCCGCCAAGCTTTAACTCATCTGCTACCATAGCATATCTTGCAAGTGTATGAGGATGATCATACTGACTGAAGGTACCCATCTTTACAGGTGCTTCCGCAGCGTTGAACCTTAGAACTTCTTCAAGCATCAGGGCATTTGCTACACCATGGGGGATGTGATGGAATGCGCCAAGCTTGTGAGCCATGGAATGACATACTCCGAGGAAAGCATTGGCAAAGGCCATACCGGCCATAGTGGCTGCATTTGCCATCTTTTCACGTGCTTCTACGTCTACAGGTCCGTTGTCATAAGCTCTGGGCAGATATGTGAAGATGGTCTGTAATGCCTTAACTGCGAGTCCGTCGGTATAATCGGTGGCCATTATCGAAGCGATAGCTTCAAGTGCATGCGATACTGCATCAATTCCCGATGCCGCGGTAAGTCCTTTGGGTGCTGACATATGGAAGTCTGTGTCTATGATAGCCATATTGGGTAAAAGTTCATAATCTGCCAGGGGATATTTTACGCCTGTCTGTTCGTCGGTTATAACCGCAAAAGGTGTAACTTCGGAACCCGTACCAGCTGATGTGGGAATGGCTACAAAATAAGCCTTTTCACCCATCTTGGGGAAAGTATATACACGCTTGCGGATATCCATAAATCTCATAGCCATGTCCATAAAATCTGCTTCGGGATGCTCATACAGAACCCACATGATCTTTCCTGCGTCCATAGCTGAACCGCCGCCAAGCGCAATAATGCAATCGGGCTTAAATGAACGCATGAGCTCTGCTCCGGCCTTTGCACACGCAAGTGTAGGATCGGGTGCAACATCAAAGAATGTCTCATGAACTATTCCCATCTCATCGAGTTTGTCCGATATGGGTTTTGTATATCCGTTATTGTACAGGAAGCTGTCTGTTACGATAAACGCTCTCTTCTTTCCCATTATGTTCTTCAATTCATCGAGTGCAACAGGAAGGCATCCCTTCTTGATATATACCTTCTCAGGTGTTCTGAACCACAACATATTTTCCCTTCTTTCGGCTACTGTTTTTATATTTATAAGGTGCTTTACTCCAACATTTTCAGATACACTGTTTCCGCCCCATGAACCACATCCGAGCGTAAGCGAAGGGGCAAGCTTGAAGTTGTAAAGATCACCGATGCCGCCCTGGGAAGAAGGTGTATTTATCAGAATACGGCAGGTCTTCATACGTGCTTCAAACTCATCGAGTTTCTCCTGTCCGGTCGCGGTGTTGATATATATGGAGGATGTGTGGCCGTATCCACCGTCGGCTATCAGATGTTCTGCCTTGTCAAACGCGTCTTCTATATCCTTTGCTTTATACATCGCAAGTACGGGTGAAAGCTTTTCATGAGCAAATTCTTCCGAAATGTCCACGCTTTCAACCTCACCTATCAGTACTTTAGATCCCACAGGGATCTTCACTCCGGCTATCTCTGCTATCTTGTAAGCCGGCTGACCTACTATCTTGGCGTTGAGGGCACCGTTTATCAGTATGGCTTTTCTTACTTTTTCTATCTCGTCACGCTTTAAGAAATAACATCCTCTGCGTGCAAATTCTTCGCGTACCGCATCATATACGTTTTTATGGACGATAACGGACTGTTCCGAAGCACAGATCATTCCGTTGTCAAATGTTTTTGAGTGAATTATGGAATTTACTGCAAGTATGATATCTGCCGATTCATCAATGATCGCGGGTGTATTTCCGGCGCCTACTCCGAGTGCGGGCTTACCGCTGGAATATGCGGCTTTTACCATTCCGGGACCGCCTGTGGCCAAGATTATATCCGCCTCCTTCATTACAAGGTTTGTCATATCGAGACTCGGAACATCGATCCATTCTATGATACCCTCGGGAGCTCCTGCTTTTACAGCTGCGTCAAGTACTGTTTTGGCAGCTGCTATAGTAGACTTTTTAGCTCTGGGATGGGGAGAAATGATGATGGCGTTTCTGGTCTTAAGAGCTATAAGTGTTTTGAATATAGCTGTTGATGTAGGATTTGTCGTAGGGATAACTGCCGCGATCACGCCGATAGGCTCAGCTATCTTTTTGGTTCCGAATGCCTTGTCTTCTTCGATGACTCCGCAGGTTTTAACATTCTTGTATGCGTTGTAGATATATTCAGCCGCATAATTGTTCTTGATAACCTTATCTTCTACTACGCCCATGCCGGTTTCCTCTACCGCCATTTTTGCGAG
>CAMVRS010000207.1 GCA_947169935.1 uncultured Lachnospiraceae bacterium | reverse complement strand
AAAATATTGACCGGGCAGCTTAAACCGGATAAAGGATCAGCGGAAATAATGAAGCTTTTAATGGTGTCTGTGAAAAAAATGTAAAAACGGAATAGCACTATTCGAACGAGGTCTCCTAAGGTGAAATAAATCATAAGGATTATTACAAAACTGTAAGTTGAATTTGCGCCCCTCACTGCTATACTTTCTGGTATAGGAGGCGGCATCAATGGGTTACTATCTTCATCTGGCAAAACAGTATATGTGGCATAATAAAGCGCGGACCCTGTACTCGGTACTTGGTATCGCGCTTACTTACATTTTGAGCTTCAGTATCCTGACTGTGGGGTATTCCATATGGGATTATATTTTTTATTCGGTATATGCGTCTGATCCGTACGAATTGTATTCCGTGGGGAATGATGCGTTTTCTGATGATATGATAGATAAGGTCCTTAAGCTTGAGAAGGATCCGGATGTGGAAGCCCTCTGTATATATACTTATAGTTCGGATGGTAAGCGCCTGGTACTCAGTTCCCAGCTAAAGAAGGGGGAAAACTACGGGTTAAAAGTAAAGTTGAAGACCATGAAGAACCTGCGTGCACAGGCCGGTTCACTTAATGAAAAATATGGGCTTAGTCTTGAGGTGTATAAATACATAGAAAAGTATCTTCGCGAAGATGAATCAGTTGAAACAGCTCTTCTTAACTTCCTTCTGACTGTTGCAGCTACGGCGTTTGGTCTTTTTTCGGTGGTTATCTTAAGAAACACCATGATGATAGCGGTAACGGAACGCAGCAGAGATTTCGGATTGCTCAGATGTGTAGGTATGTCTGAATCGCAGAATACATTTCTTCTATTGACGGAAGGTATTCTGATGAGCCTTATAGCATCGCTTCTGGGCATGGGGCTTGGATTTGAACTGCTTAAGCTTTCAGAACCCTGGCTTATATCTATGCTTAAGCTGGAATCATTCTTTGCTTTTCATTTTTACCCCAAAGCTGCGATCTACACTACGGTGATATGTATGGGGGTTACTTTGTTTTCACTTATAGAACCGGCAAGATTATCTGCACAAGTATCCCCTCTGGAAGCTTTGCATGGAGTCATGGCAAAAGAACTAACTGTAGGCAAGGCGATTAAACTGCTTGCGGGGAAGATAACGGGCAAGAAGACAAAGAAGAAAGAAAAGCCTTCCATAGCCGAAAGACTTTTCGGGGTTCCGGGATTTTACGCAAAAAGAAATACCTTAAGGGGAAGGGGGAGCAGTAAGGCTGTATTTATAGCTGTTTTTATCTCTGTAGCGCTGATGCTTACGGTACTTTCGTTTCTGGATTCTTATAAAGCGTCCATTAAGAAAAGTATGGGGGATAAAGCATCCGAATACTGTGAGGTTATAGAGCTTTCAGGGGGAGTGGATTGTCCGGTTTATGATGATGAAAAGATGGAAAGCCTGAGCAATGCCCTGTTGAAAGGTGACAGCGTTACGGATGTATTTCCTGTGATAAGCAATGATCATTATTCGAGCATAAGTTCCATGGCCGGCTCCCCATATTTTTACAGTGATGAGATGAAAGAACTGAGCCATGGAGGAAAAGGTGATGTGGCCTGGATACTGGAATTGGGCTGCAATAAGGAAAACATGGAGAAGGAACGTCCTTATCTGATGGAAGGTGATATCGACTATGAAAAGATGGTAGAGGAAAATGGTGTGCTTCTTTGTGACATAACCACTTCTGATGAAAGCGGAAGGCGCAGGACAGACCTTCATGCCGGTGATACTATAGATATACTCAGTGTGGATGGTGCGCTTAAAGCGCGTAAGATCTTTAACGATGCGGTTGCACGGGCATCGGAACAACTGGGGATGCCTGCCTGGGATGAGATGGATCAGGGGAAAATAAGTCTGGTCTATTTTGAGAACGGCGAAAAACAAGTAAGAATCCCTGATGAAAACGAAAAGGGCATTAAAACGCTTATGGGATTCCAAAGAAGCTATGCGGAGAAAAATGAAGATTATGATAAACTTGAAGATGCAGTGTTTGAGGCATTGAAAGAAGCCGGATATGAATGCAGACATTTACGCCCGGAGGACAATTATAGAATAGGAGGCATAATTGAATGTGTCAGACAACTGTTATTTGATGAAGGTGAAGTTGACACCATAAAGATATCCGGTATTATCTCACAGGAAGTTTTTTCGGGTAAGGCTTATGAAAACGGTGGGATAAACAGCATGCAGAGAAGTAACTATATGCGCATTATATATCCTGTAGAGAGCATAAACAGACGGATTGAATATCTTGCAGAAAAGAGCGGCGCCATACGAAAAAAGAACGGATATGATTTTACGGCTTTATCTCTGAGTGATTACCGCTTTTGTTATAGCTGCGAGGTTGGCGTAAAAAGGGATATGGATATACTTGATGATAAACTGATGCTTTTTGCGCAGGATAACGGTCTGCGCTATACCTGCAGATATGGCGGCGGCTATTATGAGGATGTGCAACAGCTGAACGTGATAACTGTAGCAGGGGGAACTATATGCATATTTATACTTATCGTATGCCTTATACAGGTGATCAATACCATTCAGGCAGACATGCGTATACGGAAAAGGGAGCTCTGGCTTTATGATGTGGTTGGTATGGAACCGGTACAGAAGCTTAAGATGATGCTTGTCGAGCATGGCTTCGGAGTAGCTGTGTCCGCATTGCTTGGAGTGGTTATAAGCTTATTGCTCAGCTATATAGTATTTCAAAAATGGATAATCGATGCCGCCGAAGCAGAGGGATATGTTTTTGCGTGGCCGGTTGGAGCTGCGATACTTATCGTATTTGGTATGTTCGGTATCATAGCTGCGGTGAACCTTCTGGAGTGGAAAAGAAGTATGCAGGACGGAAAAAGATAAACGGGGGGATATATAAGCAACATTAAAACGGGGCTTGACATCATACAGGTCCTGTGATATTTTTAACTAAACCGTACTATGCGAAGTAATACAGTTGATACGTGATAGGAAAGGAGGCGCTATGTTCCAGATCGATAATCTGAGTCATGTGCCGGTATATGAGCAGCTTATACGGCAGGTAGAAAACTATGTCCTGACCGGGATTCTGCGTGAAGGCGATAAGCTCCCCAGTGTGCGCACGCTGGCAGCCAGCCTTTCGATAAATCCCAATACGATACAGAAAGCTTTCGCGGAACTGGACCGCAGGGGGATCACACGCTCGGTACCGGGTAAAGGAAGTTTTATATCACAGGAAGCAAAACAGGTTCTTGCCGGAGAACACCGGGAGGAACTGAAAGAGCTTGAGAAATATCTTAATAACTTCCGCCTGGCGGGGATAGGCAAAGAAGAGATCCTTGGCTGTGTGGAAAAGGTTTACGGAGGTGATGAGGAATGATAGAGATCAGTAATCTGTCAAAATCTTTTAATGATCATATGGTACTTGAAGGCGTGGGAACAAAGATCGAAAAAGGCAGCATATGCGGACTGATAGGTTCAAATGGTGCAGGCAAATCCACTTTGCTCCGCTGCGTGAGCGGAGTATATAAACCGCAGGAAGGTGAAGTGCGTATCGACGGTGAGCCTGTATATGAGAATGCAGACGCAAAGCAGAAGCTGTTTTTCCTTGCGGATGAAGCATATTTTCCCGGTGGCGCGGATATGGAGCATATGGCAAAGTTCTACGCATCTTATTACAGCGGATATGATATGGCATACTTTCATTCGCTCTGTGAAAGCTTCCGCCTGGATCCGAAGAAAAAGCTTCAGGGCTTTTCAAAGGGGATGAAGCGTCAGGCGTCAATGGTACTGGCTTTTGCTGCAAGACCTGAGGTGCTTTTACTGGATGAAAGTTTTGACGGTCTGGATCCTGTAGTGAGGGAGGCAATGCGAAAGCTTTTGTACCGCGAAGTGGCTGACAGGGGAATGACAGTATTATTAAGCAGCCATTCACTGCGTGAGCTTCAGGATCTGTGTGATAAGCTTCTGTTTTTACATAGCGGTAAGATCCTCCTGGATCAGCATACCGATGCGGTGGGGATTGAAATGCTCAAGGTGCAGGTAGCTTTTAAAGAGGAATATGACCGCAGTATCTTTGAGGGCTTTGAGATAGTGAGATACGAAAAGAGCGGAACAGTGGCAAATCTTGTCGTACGTGGGACTGAAGATCATATACGCAGACAGATAGAAGCAAAGCAACCGCTGCTTTTGGAGATCATGCCGCTGACACTTGAGGAGATGTTCCTCTGTGAAGTGCAGACTTTGGGCTATTCATTTGATATCGGGGAGGAAGGAGATGAAAGAGATGAATAAGAAAGGTAATGCTTTATTTCATAAAGGGGCATATATGGATGCACTGCGAAGGCTGGCTTTTCCGGCTGCAGCCATCACCGTATTGCTGGCATTGATTGAAATCGTATATGTCGTCGATGTAGATAGAAAAGCTGTAAAACTTGGGGAAAACGTATTGGAATCCTATTATCAGACTGTTGTCCGTATGTCCTGGCCGATGCTTTCAATATTCCTGGTGGTTTCACCGCTTATGCTCCTGTTTCTGTTTCGGTATCAGAATAAGCGGACCGGGAGTGACTGTTTTCATTCGTTACCGGTTACTAAGAGATGTCTGGCGTTCTCCTCTTTTTCGGCGGTACTCACGATAGATACCGGTATTCTTCTTTTGGGAGGGATACTCACTGGAGCATTGGCACTGATCCTTCCGTATATTCAGTTTGGAAATGATAATCGTTTTTTCTTAACATTTGGTTGTTATCTGGCGGCATCGGTATTCACCACGGCACTTATGCTGCTGGCACTTTCGCTGAGCGGAACATGGCTTTCGGCTTTGTGCATGTATGCGATCCTTCTGGTAGTACCCAGGCTGATCCTGCTGGTAGGGGAGATATGTGTGTTTGATAATATTTCGACTATTCCTCAGGGCTTAAGGGGAACAATACTCGACAAAAGGCTGAATATAGTCACGAGCCTGCTTGGAACCCATTTATCTAATTTCTCATATCCTGCTATAAGGAGTTTTGCAAGCCTGATATATACTCTTATACTTGGGATACTGATCTTCGTTTTGGCTGTTTATCTGCATGGCCGGCGTGCTTCGGAGACTGCAGAACATGCAGCGGTATCAGAGCGTGTGCAGACGATATTCAGCACGCTGCTTGGCTGTGCAGTATGTCTGATCCCGGTGGCATTAATATTGGGAGGCAATTCAGAATGGAAATCGATAATACTGCTGTTTTTGCTGGCAGTTGCGGTATCTCTGTTATATGAGATCATCCTTACGCGAAGCTTACATGACTGCATTAAAGCTTTACCCGGAATTCTATATATGCTGTTATTCTGCGTCGTATTTGTCACGATCGTATGGTACGGAAAGAGTTTTGCGGAAAAAGATATGGTGAATGCCGGCAAAGTACATAGCATATCAATGACATATCAGCCGAACGGGTATTACATCTTTTCGGATACAGAGGATTATTATTGTTGCGAAATGCGGGATTATAAGATCACGGACAGGGAAGTTATAGATATTCTCTGTGAGGCACTTAATAAAGAAGTACGCTTTGAGCCGCATGATGAAATTGCTGAAGGTATAAGGCTTGTTTTTGACGGCGGTGTTTTCTTTAAGGAACGTTATGTAGCGATCGACAGGTCGGATCTTGACCATGTTCTGACGCTGCTGGGAAAAGACAGTGCTTATCGTGATATCTTTTTGAAACCGGTAGATAAGGATGATATATCATCCATTATGATATCCGGCAGTAATTATACGGTAGAGAGAGACAGCGGTGATTTTGATAAGGCCTATGAGCTTTATTGTGAGGGCGTTAATGAGTATGGAGATCAGAACTTTACGGAACTGGTAAGTGAGATAACCGGCATATCTACGCGCAGGATGCAGGCGGCACTTGTAACATTAAAAGACGGAAGAAAACAACTGGTCACTGTAAATGATCATGAAGCGGACCGGGAACCGGATGCACTTACTGAAGCTGTTACGGATTATACGGAATGGGAGAGTGAAAAGGAGCTTGCTGAAACGGTATTTCCGGAAGGAGGGCATGAGGGTGAAGTCGCAGAATCGTATGTAATGGTGGAGTTCTGTAATATACGCCCCGAATTTACAAAGGGTACGGATCTTGATGAGGCTCAGGCAGCGCTCCTTTCATCATCCGTGTGGGCAACCCATATGGATCTTAAGGCAAATGGCTGGGACCGTTCAAGCCAGAGTGAATCGGATATCCTGTTTGATAAGAAGATAAGAGAGATGACCAAACACATGCATTTTTGGAGTGGCTGGGAAGTTACCGATACATCGGCACCTTATATGACGGTTACATATCAGATCGTTTATACTGAGGACGGGGAGCCCACTGCTGTAAAGGATATGGTTACGGAGTACCGCATAGAGGATGATCTAAAGCAATGGCTGATGGGGAAATGATTTTTTGCAGCGCCCGTTGTAAAAACTACCCGCAATATTTTCTATAGTATCGCCGTTATAGAAGTGAATGATGTGCGTGAAACGAAAAAGAAGTAATCAGTGAAAAATACTATTGACAAAACAGACCATTAGTGATAGTCTCAAAACGGACCATCGCCAATGGTCTGTATTGAATAAGGAGGTTGATCATGGCAGATATACAACTTGGAGTTATCGAGAGCAGATTTGCAGAGATGATATGGGAGAGGGAGCCTATTA
>CAMVRS010000206.1 GCA_947169935.1 uncultured Lachnospiraceae bacterium | reverse complement strand
CTTCGATACGGCAGATCTGTAAAGATGCGGGAGTAACGAACGGTGCATTTTATGCTCATTTTGAAAGTAAGGAAGATCTGTTTGATAAGATTGTCGAGCCCGTTCTGGAGGGCTTACAGGATCTGTACACAACGGAGAATGAGCAGTATTTTGGTATTCACTCAGCCAAAGAAGCTAACAGTGTTTTAAAACAGACATTTTCTTCTAATACACTTCTGATCAATTATCTGTATCAACATGCGGAGATATTCTTGTTACTTCTTACGGCAGGAGCCGGAACAAAATATGAAGATTATTCTGAAAAACTTGCTGAGCTTGAATCAGAAAATACAATGATCTTTTTGGAAAAATGCCGTCCGTTTGTTAAACATCCGGAGAATATTACAGCAGGCGTTGTAAAGCGCATGAGTTATTTTGCCGTATCTGCTGTTTTTGACAGTTTTATAAATGGTATGACGGAGGAGGAAACCATCAGAGAAACTTATCTGGCCTCATCTTTTTGCATTGCCGGAATGAAGAGTATCGTAGGGTTATAAGGTTAGTATCGGCCTGTTTATTGACAGGCCTTTATTATACACAGAGGTTAGCAAATGCTAACCATGATAAGGAGGATAAAGATCAAAAAAATGGAAACTGAAAAAAAGAAAAAAGGAACTCTTGCATGGGTTCTGGAATTTGCGGGAATG
This sequence comes from uncultured Lachnospiraceae bacterium, assembly GCA_947169935.1. GTDB lineage: Bacteria > Bacillota > Clostridia > Lachnospirales > Lachnospiraceae > NK4A136. Next base: position 6,033 of record CAMVRS010000206.1, on the reverse strand, counting down.
AACAGAAACGCCTATCTGATAAGCGTTATTATGGCTATACTGAGTGTTATAGCCGGCTTCTTGCCGTACCTGTTTGTGGCAAAAACGATAAGTGCATTGATAGGCGGAAACAGGGATATGCAGTATTATCTGACACAGTGCGGATGTATGGCTGTATGCTGGTTTATAAACCGTTTGTTTCACAGTATATCAACAACAATGTCCCACAAAGCAACATTTGGCGTGCTGGCGGAGATCAGAAGAAGATTAACAAAGAAGTTGAGTAAAATGCCCTTAGGCGATGTATTGGACGATGCATCCGGATCGTATAAAAACATTATCGTTGAACGCGTCGATTCAGTAGAAACTACACTGGCTCATGTAATACCCGAAGTGATATCCAATGCAATAGTGCCTGTCGGTATTCTTGTATTGATGTTTAAAATCGACTGGAGACTGACTCTTTTGGCGCTTATAAGTGTTCCTGTCGGAATGATCTTCTACTGTCTCATGATGGTAGGTGCAACCGAAAGCTTTCAGAATACCATCAATAAGACTAAGGCATTAAATGATACCGCGGTCGAGTATATAAACGGTATCGAAGTGATCAAGGCCTTCGGCAAGACCAAAACATCTTATGAAAAGTTTATTAAAGCTGCAAAAGAAGGTGCTGACTGTTTTATTGAATGGATGAGAAGATGTAATATTGTACAGAATTTTGCCATGGCGCTTCTGCCTGCCCAGCTTCTTACACTTCTTCCGTTCTCAGCCTGGTTTTATATGACCGGTCGTGTGAACGGAGCGGATGCTCTTTTATTGATAATCCTGGCGCTCGGACTGGTATCACCCTTTATGGTAGTAGCGGGACATTTGGATAATATCGGCAAGATGAGCGCCATTATCGGAGAAGTCACAAGCATATTGGAAAAGAGGGAAATGGATCGCCCCGAAAAGATGAAAACTGTACCGCAGGGATCGGATATAGTGTTTAAGAATGTTCATTTTGGATATAAAGAACAGGAAGTATTACACGGGATCGACCTGACGATCAAAGAAGGCAGCGTTAACGCGCTGGTCGGTCCTTCAGGATCCGGTAAATCTACCATTGCCAAACTGATTGCTTCTTTCTGGGATGTCGACAGCGGGGAAATAGAATACGGCGGTGTAAATATAAAGGATATTCCGCTTGACGAATACAACAAATATATAGCTTATGTTTCACAGGACAATTATCTGTTTGATGAGACAGTAATGGAGAATATTCGCATGGGCCGTCCCGGTGCGACGGATGAGGATGTGATAAATGCGGCAAAAGCATGCGGATGTCATGATTTTATAATGCAGCTGGAAAAAGGCTACAATACCATTGCCGGAGGTGCCGGCGGACATTTATCAGGAGGTGAACGGCAAAGGATCAGTATCGCCAGGGCTATGCTTAAAAATGCGCCGGTTGTGATTCTGGATGAGGCTACAGCCTATACCGATCCGGAAAACGAAGCACTTGTACAGCGCAGCGTTGCCAAACTGGTTAAGGGAAAGACTCTTATTGTTATCGCGCATCGTCTTTCAACTATCGTCAGTGCCGATCAGATAATCGTGATCAACGACGGCGGAGTGGAAGCTGTCGGGACACAAGAAGAACTGCTGGATGATTGTACACTGTATAGTGATATGTGGAATGCCCATGTATCATACAGAGATTCGGAGGTGGCGTGATGTTTCAGACTCTCAGTAAGTATTTTGGATTTTGCAATGAACAGAATCGTAAAAAATTATATACTGCTATGTTTCTTGGCGTATTTAAAGCTATATTTGCGGCGTTTCGTATCCCTGCGATAGCAGTCATACTGCAAGGTATACTTAATAATGATATGAGCATGAGGAATGTTTGGATTTCACTGGCTATAATGGGAGCTTCCATTCTGGGGCAGATCCTGGTAGGGTTAAAAACTACCATGCTTCAGACAGAAGGCGGATATAATACCTGCAGCGCTAAGCGTATAGAGATAGCAGAACATTTAAGATACCTTCCCATGGGCTTCTTTAATGCGAACAGTCTCGGAAGGATAACTAATATCACAACGAATACTATGGAAATGCTTGCCGATGTTGCAACCCTTGTGATCATGATTTCCACACAGGGTATCATCACTACAGCAGTGATCTTTGTATGTATGCTGATCTTTGATGTTCGTATAGCATTGATATTGCTGGCAGGATTTTGTCTGTTTTCATTCTTTAATGCAATGATGCAGAAGGCAACCCTTCCGGTTGCCCCAAGGAAATCACGTGCAGATGAAAACCTGGTGGTTGCAGTCATTGAATATATACAGGGCATTGCCGAAGTAAAGAATTTTAATCTGACAGATAAAACAGCCGGAAAGCTTGAGTCTGCGATCAAAGAAAAACAGGCTGCGGATACAAAACTGGAGTATACGGTAATCCCTTTCATGTTTTTACAGGGGCTTACAACAAAACTTACCGGCGTATTAATGGCTCTGGCATCGATATACTTCTGTATAAACGGGAGTATGCCGCTTTTATATGCGATATTGATGATAATATCTTCATTTATGGTATATGAGAGCCTGGATCTGATGGGCGGATTTTCGGCCCTTATGCGAAATGTGGATATAGTAGTAAGCCAGGCAAATGAAGTACTTTCAATTCCTCCCATGGATATTGATGGAGAAGATATCATACCGCAGAAGATGGATATAGAATTGAAAAACGTTTCTTTTGCATATGAAGACAAAACCATAATCGATAATATATCGGTTAAGATCCCGGGGAATACCACAACAGCGATAGTAGGACCGTCAGGAGGAGGAAAGACAACACTTACAAATCTAATGGCAAGATTCTGGGATGTAGGAAGCGGAGAAGTACTTTTGGGTGGACGTAATGTAAAGGAATACAGTTTCGATTCTTTGATGAAAAACTTCAGTTTTGTATTCCAGCGGGTATATCTTTTTGAAGACACCATAGCAAACAATATCCGCTTCGGTGAGCCGGATGCGCCGATTGAAAAGGTAATTGAAGCTGCAAAAAAAGCAAGGTGTCATGACTTTATCATGAGTCTTCCGGAAGGATACGATACCGTTATAGGGGAAGGTGGCGCATCTCTTTCAGGAGGGGAAAAGCAGCGTATATCGATTGCCCGGGCGATAATGAAGGATGCCCCGATAATCATCCTGGATGAAGCAACAGCCAATGTAGATCCGGAAAATGAAGCTGAACTGTCAAAAGCGATCGCGGAACTGACAAAAAATAAGACTATCATAATGATCGCGCACAGGTTAAAGACCGTGAGAAACGCTGATCAGATCCTTGTGGTGTCCAACGGAAAGATCACACAAAGGGGTACACATGAAGAGTTGATGGCTACAGATGGAATCTATAAAGATTTTGTTTCGGAGAGAAAAGAAGCAGTATCCTGGAAGATTAAAACAGGGTTGACATTTTGATAGGTGAGTGATAAATTGATTACCGATAAACGGATTATCAGTACATAAAATGTCTTATGAGGAAAAAATGTCGGTACGTGATATAAGTATTGATCCGCGGCTGTTGAAGAGCGCACGTGATGAATTTTTAAAGCAGGGTTTTATCAAGGCAGAGCTAAAGACTATCTGCGAGAATGCCGGTGTGACTACAGGCGCGGTATATAAACGCTATAAGGGAAAAGAGGAACTGTTCTGTGCAGTGGTACAGGAGACAGTTGATACGCTGAAGGCATATGTGGAAAACAACACAGCACCTTCACTTAAAGATATGAGTGATGATGATATGCGCTATGTCTGGAGCATGAGGGAGGATAGTATGCTTGGATTGTTCCGCATTCTCTGGAAGGTAAGAGAGGGGTTCGTTCTTCTGCTGGAAAAATCCGCCGGAACCATATACGAAAATTATCGGCACGAGTTTGCGCTTCATCTGACAGAGCTGAATATGAAGTACTATAGTGAACTTAAGAGTAGGGGAATGGTAAAGGGAGAGATCAGTAAAGCAGAAATGCATGTGTTGAGTACATCATTCTGGGAGTCGATCTGTGAGCCTTTTGTACACAAAATGAGCTGGAAGGAAATAGAAGAGCACTGCCGTATCCTGTGCAGGTACTTCGACTGGAGCAAGGCAATAGGGCTGGAATAAAAAATGTTCTTAATGCCGTCTTTTGACGGCATAAAAAATAAATATGGGTTAGCAAATGCTAACGCAGAAAAAGGAGGATGAAAAAGTGTTAAAAAAAGTAGCTCCCTATATGGGAGAGTACAGGAAGTACACGGTATGGGCTGCGATACTGATGACTCTTGGTATTGTGGCAAATGTATTGCCGTATTTCTTCCTGTACCAGATCATTTCGCCTTTGACCAGAGGTGAGCAGATTGATGCTTCATATATACTGGTAAGGGTGATCGCTGTAGCTGTTTGTGAGATCTTATTTTCTATACTGTATGTACAGGGACTTACGTTTTCACATATCGGTGCATATAATACCCTGAAAAACCTGCGTATCTCGCTGAAGGCAAAATTGGAGAAGCAGCCTCTCGGAAATATCCAGGAACTCGGAACAGGACGTATCAAAAAAGTATTTACGGATGATATCGATCAGATAGAGCTGCTGCTTGCACATGCAATCCCGGAGGGGATTGCAAATATACTGATCCCGATCATCATAATCGTGCTTATGTTTATTACAAGCTGGAGGCTGGGGCTTTTATCACTGGTACCGTTGGTTGTCGGAATGTTTGCCATGGGTATGATGATGAAATCCGGCATGGAAAAAATGAATGACTATTATGAATCGGCTGCAAGGATGAACAATACTATCATCGAATATGTAAACGGCATGGAGGTTGTTAAGGTCTTCAATAAAGATGGGGATTCATATAAACGTTTCGGAGATGTGGTAAGAAGTTATCGGGACTTTACATTAGACTGGTATAAGGTATGCTGGCCGTGGATGGCAATATATACGAGTGTTCTGCCCTGTCTTGTATTATTGATGCTGCCATTCGGATCGATGATGGTGCTGGGCGGTACTGTCACACTTGATAAAATGGTTCTGGTATTCTGCATGTCGTTTGCGGTAGGACCTTCTGTTTTAAAAGCGTTGAATTTTGCAGGGAAATTTCCTCAGCTGGATTATAAGATCACTGAGCTTGAAAAAATGATGGATCATCCTCCCATCAAAGAAGGAACAGCTGCATTTAAGGGAAACAGCCTGGATGTTGAGTTTAAGGATGTTCACTTCGGATATGACGATAAGGAAGTGATCCATGGTGTGGATCTTTCATTTAAACAGGGGACAACAACGGCACTGGTAGGGGAGTCCGGCAGCGGTAAATCTACACTGGCAAAACTGCTGGTCCATTATTACGATCTGAATTCCGGAAGCATAACGATCGGCGGCCAGGATATCACGGATATGTCGCTGGAAGCATTGAATGATCAGGTGGCGTATGTATCGCAGGAACAGTTTCTGTTTAATACAAGCCTTTATGAAAACATACTGATTGGAAAACCGGGAGCTTCAAGGGAAGAAGTTCTGGAGGCTGCACAGCGTGCCCAGTGTAATGAATTCCTGGAAAGACTGCCTGATGGCATTAATACACAGGCCGGAGACGGAGGAAAGCAGTTATCGGGAGGAGAGCGTCAGAGAATATCACTGGCCAGAGCAATACTAAAGAATGCACCGATCATAGTGCTTGATGAGGCTACAGCATTTATGGATCCTGAAAATGAGGAAAAGATGAATGCGGCTCTTGACGAGATCATTAAGGATAAAACCGTTCTTGTGATCGCACACAGATTATCGACTATAAAGAACGCCGATAAAATATGCGTGATGAAGGAAGGTAAATGCATAGCGGCCGATTCACATGACAGGCTTCTTGAAAGCTGCCCCGAATATAAGAAACTGTGGGAAGCTTCTGTATCCGCAAGTACCTGGAAGATCAAGGAGGTGTAAGATCAATGTTAAAGATAATGCACAGCCTCATCAATATGACGGGGAAGTATAAGACACGAATAAGAGCCTCATATATAACAGCATTT
>CAMVRS010000205.1 GCA_947169935.1 uncultured Lachnospiraceae bacterium | reverse complement strand
GTAATAGGGGAGATCATGCCACAATGACAATTGGTATTGTGGTTCAACTGCCCCCACATACAGATGAGCAAAATTTGAAGCAGAGGGGAATCTCCCCTGAGCTTAAACATCCTGTATGACAGTCATCATACAGAAAAAAAATAATACAGGGAAAGGGACAGATAAAATGCTTGATAAACTTAAGGATATAGACGGGACGGCTTTTGTTATGGGGAACATTGCTCCGGACAGCGGAGTGCCTAATGAGGACTGGTCACAGTTCAATCCGCCTAAAGTAATTTCGCATTTTAAAACAAGACCGGATGATGAACTGTTTTTTGATATAGATAAATTCTGCGCGGAATACTTTAACGATGAGCTGATAAGGACATACAGTAAAAAGCAGTATTCCTTTTTCCTTGGATATTACATACATCTGCTGACTGACGTAGAGTGGACCAGGGATATCTATTATGAACTGTTAAAGGCTTATCCGGAAGAAACGAAGGCGGACAAGAATAAACTGATATGGACTGCCAAAGGCGACTGGTATGACCTTGACTTTTTATATCTGGAGCAGCATCCGGATTTCAGGGCATTTTCCATTTATGAAAACGCAGTGGATTATGAGAATGATCTTATGGATCTGTTTGCTAAGGATGCTTTTGAAAACAGGAGACAATATATCTGCGGTTTTTACCGCGGAGATCAGCATGGTGATCTGCACAGGGAGTATACATATTTAACACCGGAGAGAGCGGAGAAATTCGTTGAGGATACCGTGGAAAAACTGGTGGGTATGTTATCGGATATCAAAGGAGTAGAGTACAAATGATCAGATATACAAATGATATCACTGCCGAAGAATATATGGCATTACGTGACATTGTGGGTTGGATGCAGTTTCCTCTCGAAGAAGCCAGGATATGTGTTGAGAAAGCATATCTGGTTCTGTGTGCGAGAGATGATGATAAAGCTATAGGCGTGGTAAGGCTTTTATGGGACGGAGGATATATAGCTTTTTTGTCGGATGTTATCGTCATTCCCGAGTATCAGGGACAGGGAATAGGAAGGGCGCTTGTGGAAGCCTGCATCCAGAAGCTTAAAGCCGATATGCCTTCCGGCTTTAAAGTGAAACTTACTCTGAATTCCGCCAAAGGCAAGGAAGCTTTCTATAAGAAATTCGGGTTCAGGGAAAGACCCAACGAAGATGCGGGACCGGCAATGGATCAGTGGTTCACGGCAGAGCCCTAAAGAGAAATACGGGAACACAGCACCATAAGTATACCCTCCATTACACTGATATTTACATCACCCGTGGTCCATTTATTGCTTACGCCAAGAGGGAAGGCGTTTGTCAGCGTAATATCACTGCATTCATATTCGGCGTTTTTTATGCATACTCCTTCGCACTTGTCTGAGATGGAAAAAAGTGAGAGGGAATAGGATGACATTTGCGGAATGCTCAGATCACCCTTTGTAAAAACCCAGGCTTCCGTATCCTTTCCGGACAGCCTGACTTTAGCTCCGTTGGAGACCAGAAAGGCGGCGGTCTGTATATTTGCCATGGCGTGATCCAGTCTTGCGCCGAAGGCGCAGCATATAGCGATGTTTTTATATCCGCGTTTTAAGGCTTCACGTGCTGCCAGCATGGTATCGGTATCGTCCTTATGCGAAGGAAACTGCAGGATGGGTATATCCGTTTCAGGGCGTGGCGAAGAATCAAAATCACCTATTATCAGATCAGGCTTTATCCCCATCTGCTGCGCATACTGCCATCCGCGGTCGCATGCGATCACATAGTCTGCATTTCTTATATCATCCGGTATAGCGGCGTATTCGCCCCCGGTTATTATCAAACATAATCCGTTCATATTTTACATTTCCTTATCGGGTTTTCATATAACATCATATAACTCTGCTGTTAAACATTCAATATGATAGTTCTTTGAAAATCACAGCTCCGGAAATTTTTCCCGAGGATTATTTTCTTATTGTTTTGCTTTGAATGTATCATGTGGTATAATTTAAGATGTAGTTGAAAAGCTTCCCCGGGGTATAGATATGGCAAAGGAATTCGTTTTTACAAACGATAACTGTGTTGGCTGCAACAAATGTATAAATGTATGCAGCGCTATGGGGGCGTGTATTTCAACTGCTGCGGACGAAAAGGGACATTCACGTATCAACGTGGATCCGGTCCGCTGTTCTACAGTGACAGGCTTCAGGAGAAGGCCAGGATAGAAAAGTACGTCAGGGAAAAACTTATAGATGCCTTTGATAACGAAGGTTTTTATATGGTCTATCAGCCCAAGGTGGATGTTATCAAGCTGGATAAAACACTGGTAGATAATTATCTGGTGGATGGCAAGGATGCTTTTATAGATGATGTGATAAGGCTGATTCATGATCTTAACAAGGAGATGGCCATTGAGGGCGTTGAGGAAAACTGGCAGTATTGCCGCCTGAACAGGCTATAAGCTTTGTCCCCAGCATAAAGTAAATGCAGCCGGAGAATGAGATGAAGATGGAATACAGGGAGATAACCCGGGCGGATGATGCCGCGCTTGCAGGCATTATCAGGGAAAACCTTAAGGCGCATGCGCTGGATCTGCCGGGAACGGTTTATTTTGATGACAATCTGGATCATCTTAGTGATTTCTATCGCGGAGACCATGCTAAGAGATTTTATTATATAGCTTTTCAGGGTGATGAGGTGCTGGGCGGGATAGGACTGGCAGAGCTGGATTTTATTAATGACTGCGCCGAACTTCAGAAGCTATATCTTAAAGACAGCGCTAAGGGAAGCGGCATAGGATATGTCCTGATCCGGATGATAGAAGATAAAGCGCGGGAACTGGGCTATAAGCAGATGTATCTGGAGACCCATACCAATCTTCCGGCCGCCATACATATTTATGAGAAGTCCGGATATGAACTGATCGAAAAGCCTGCAGAGGTTGTACATTCGACCATGAACAGGTTTTTCCTGAAAAAGCTTTAAAAAGGCCTTAAGAGTCCGGCAGATTATGCCGATAACCCGAATAAGATATGTTTTCTTATATCAACTGACGCCGAAAAGGATTTCGGATTTTTAAGCACACGGAGGTAAGCTGATATGAATATTTCGTTTTATTCCCAGGATATATACAGTAATTCTTATAATACAGAAAAGCGCAGACAGGAGGGTTTGCATTCTCCGCTTATGCCGGTTTCATCCCGGACGCAGAAGAAGGAGTCGATACCCCGGACTGCCATGACAGCACTGGAAACTAAGAATCAAAGCATAAAGGATTATCAGGAGATGAGGCGTAAAGTCCGGGAGCTCCACAGTAATTCCGGGCAGGAGAGCGGTAATTTATCAGAACCAAAGAGTCTGATAGAGCAGACGCTGGCCGATGATGAAGAAGATGAGGAAAAGATCGAAAAGCCCGTAAACTATAATTATAAAGAGGTATCCAATAAGATACAGAGGGCAAAAACATCTGTGAGCGCCGGACAGGCGTTTCTGGCGGCCAAGAGAAAGACTCTGGAGATCAGGAGAAAGATCGCTGCCAAAGAAGGTGACCCGGAGGAACTTCAGCTGGCTCTGAACCACGCCAGGAGTATGGAACTGGTGGCAGGAAAAAAGAAACGCCATCTGGAACTGGAAGAAATGGCGGAACGTACGCGGCAGCAGGACGAAGTGCAGGAAAAAACAGAGGAAACGGCAGAGCGGCTTAAGAATACGCTGGTCAGCGCCGAAGAGGAAAAGATCACCGGTAAGGAAGAAGAGATACTTGGATCGCGTCAGGATATAATGGACGAAGCGGCAAAAGAGATCCGTGAAAGCGGAGCGGGATCTGCCGAGGATATGCTGGCGGAACTGAATAAGATGCTTGCGGATATGGGTGAAGAGGAGCTTGAGCAGCTTGAGGAAGCCATGGAACTTATGGAAAATATGGAGTTCATAGATCCGCATATGAGTGAGGATGAAATAAAGGAACTCAAGATAAAACACCGTACATCTGAGAGCAAGTCCATGGTCAAAGCAGACATGGATTATTTGAAGGGGATGATAAAGAACATCATGCCGCCGATAGATCTGAAGGTGTAATAAAGCATCCGATCAAAGCGAAGGAGAACGGATATAATGCATTTTGTTGATGCTAAAGGGATATTGACCGGCAGCAACGGACATTTTGGAATGAACATATACCGGGGATGCACTCACGGCTGTATTTACTGTGACAGCCGCAGCAAGTGTTATCAGTTCAAGCATCCTTTTGAAGATATAGAGGTGAAGCAGAATGCGCCTGAGCTTCTTGAGGCGGCGCTTAAGTCCAAAAGAAAGAAGTGCATGATAGGAACCGGCGCTATGTCGGATCCTTATATGCATTGTGAAGAAGACTTAAGGCTTACAAGACGCTGCCTGGAGATCATTTTGAAAAACGGCTTCGGACTTGCGATCCAGACCAAATCCGATATGATCCTGCGGGATATCGATCTGCTGGATGAGATCAACCGGTCTGCAAAATGTGTGGTGCAGATGACGCTCACGACTTATGATGATGATCTGTGCCGGATACTGGAGCCGAATGTCTGCAATACAAAGCGCCGGATTGAAGTGCTGGAAAAGATGAAGGAAAAAGGCATTCCTACAGTCGTATGGCTTACGCCTATCCTTCCGTTTATCAATGATACAGCGGAAAATGTTACGGCAATCCTGAATGAATGTGTCAGAGTTGGCGTGAAGGGTATTATTGACTTTGGCATGGGGCTGACGCTCCGTGAAGGCGACAGGGAATACTATTACGCGGCGCTTGATAAGCATTTCTCCGGAATGAAAGAGCGGTACATCAAACAGTATGGTAATGCATATGAACTGCCAAGCCCGAATGCAAAAGAACTGATGGGGATACTCCGTAGGATCTGCAAAGATAACGGAATCCTGTCAACTCCGGATGAGTGTTTCGGATTCATGCAGGAATTGCCGGATAAGTATAGGCAGATGAGTATATTTGATATCTGAAACCTAGTGTCAGTAGTATTCAACGTAATGACTGACAAGACGCCGAAAGAGAATGAGAAACTCAGAAAGGCGTTATAAATATATAGTAGTCTGGATATATATGTGATAGTTAAAGTCTTGTCGAAATTAGAGAATGCGTATATTTAAATACATTAATTAGAGGAGATAATATATATGAAAGAAATAGTTGAAAATCTTAAGAAAAACCCTATTTATGCTATGTCGTTGTCGTCTAAAGAATTATTTCATTCAAATTTTTGGGCTTGGTTATTTGAAAGAAATATTGAATATGCAAGAATTTTTTTCCCTAATTTGCAACATATACAAGGTGATGTTGAGCGGGAACAAAAAAATAGAGATGTGACGATTTGGCAGAAGGGAAATAAAAAGGAAAGAGATGAAGCTTTTATTATTGAGAATAAGTTTAAGTCTTTACCATACAAAGAACAGCTAATTAGATATCAAAAAGATATAGAGGCACCTGAGAATAAAAAGGGGAAAAGCTTTATTTGTGGAGTTGTGACAGGCCTATACAAACCTGTTTTTATAGATGATGATGAATTATTCAAATGGTCATTTATATCATATAAAAGAATTGGAGAAAGAATACGGGAAGTCGCAGAATCGGTTGAAACAAATGATACTTTTGAAAAAGAGACGATTTTCAAATATAGCGAGATGATAATTGATCTATATGAAGTTATTGATAGGAAACTCTCTGCATATGGAAATAAATGGGTGCCATTTGATAGGGATTGTGAAGCGTTAAGAATTAATGATATATATAACAAACTTGTTTGTGCTAGATTAGAAAATATTATAAAGGGTGATATTTCTATAAATACAGAGGTGGGCAATTATAAATTGATAATTAAGCAATACTATGGTCAGGGTGGCGCTGGTATAGATATAAGATATGTAAACAAATTAGTGATTGATGATGATACGAAGAAAGAGTCAAAAACTAAAGAACTTATAAAAACAGGGGACTTTGAATTGATTGGAATACAGATTGAGGGATACCAGTATCGATGGTGTGCTCAGTGGTATGGTGTTTTTGATAAATATACAGAAGAGACTGATAGATTGTTTTGTAAAGTTCGTGATTGGGGATGGTTTGTTGATTATAATTGTGATAGTTTAATAAATGGACAGAGAAAGATAACAGACCACATAACAAATGAATTATTAGAAACAGCAATGGTCAGAGGAAAATCGATTCCGAAAGACAGGAAAAAAGACATAATACCATATCATCAAATGGGAAATAAGAATAACGATTATACTTTCATTCATCAATATTGGAGTCTTACTGATATATCATTTGATGAGATTCAAAAAGTATTAGAACGCGATATGAGATTTGCTCAAGAAATAATAGAGAAATATCTTCTATAGAAAAAGAGAGTGTAGTTATTTTTTTAAGAGATATCCTAAGATAAGCAGACAGCCAATAATATGCAGAGTTAGTAAGGCCTCAATCACCCCGATCGGGGCCTTTTTGTGTGCATAAAAATATTTTTTGATTTTCATCAAAAAACTATTTACTAATTATTTTGAATTTGATATAGTATCACTACGATGCAAGGCGTTGCAAATAGATGCAACATAGTGCATTAAGAGGTAATGGCCCTTTTTATGTAGTTGTTAGCTGTTAATGATGATCAAGAAAGGAGAGAATGGACAGATTTGCAAGGAAAGTAGAACAGATAGACATGCTTATGGATGAGCATG
>CAMVRS010000204.1 GCA_947169935.1 uncultured Lachnospiraceae bacterium | reverse complement strand
GTTTTCTGTTATCAAATGAATTACCTCCGGTATTTCGTGTATCTGTTGGTTTTTGGGAATAAAAAAAAAGCAACCGCTAAAAGACGCTTCCGGAATGTTCAACATTCTCAAAAAAGTCTTTTAGAAGGTTGCCGTAGTCAGTTGACTTTGGGGCTGACGTTTAGCTTATAAAAGGATTTTCTGTATCTTCGGGTACTGTTTCTCCGGTCCTTTTCCAGGCACGGGCTTTTCCGTATTTGCCGACCTTTCTGGTCCCTATGCACTCCCAGCCGGGAATGTGATGCATTATCTCCGCTATCCTGTTGCAGTCATTCTTGCTGAGCTGTTCTGATAACGGGTATCCAAGGGCTTCATATGCCAGCATCTTGATGCAGACGAGCTTTTCTTTAGTACCGGCAAGAAATTCCTCTATGCTTTCCTGTTCGGGATCCTCAGGGGTATACCTTACCTGCTGCTGTTCAAGCTCACGCACAAGGTGCTCCGGAAGTGTGGTGCGGCGGTTGCCATTTTTGTACATGACCATGATCTCGGCCCAAGCCTGCATGATATAAGCCCTGGATGCTTCTTCATCATCCATGATATGTACCTCTGCCTTTTCCATGTGGGATTCTATCGGAATGGTACGCCGGTTGCCGCTTTTATCCGGAGGGAGTATTTCAAGCTTGTTGGAAGTCCCGCCAAATACGCACTGCCTTAAGCGGTCCTTGGGGTGTTTCTCATATGGTGTCCTGTATGTATCTTTCTGGCGACTCAAAAAGCTCTTGTATTCCTCATATCTTCTTGAGTTAAGCACAGCAAGCATTTCGGACATCTCGATTATCCAGTGGGACAGGAGTCTGACGACGATCTTTTCATCATCAAGCCTCTTAAGATCGTCGGAAAAGTATTCATCCTTTATGGCTAGAAATCTGAAGAAAGTGGATTTTCCTACACCCTGATCGCCTATGATGCAGATGGATAATTCAAACTTGCATCCGGGATCAAAAACGCGGCATACGGCGCCCATCATGAAAACCTTAAGGGATTCGATGATAAGCTCGCTTTTATCTGCTCCAAAGAAATGGAAGAGCATGTTATCGAGTCTGGGCACGCCGTCCCATTCAAGGCTGTTAAGTATATCCCTGATGGGGTGATAGCAGTTTTGAAGGGCAACTACCCTGATGGCGTCTTCAAGAGAGCTTTTGCAGTTGATGCCATAGTTCTTTTCTATGTAAAGAGCCAGGTATGCCATGTCAGTGTCGTCTAAGGCAGCGCAGTCACGCTTCCAGCCAAGATCACGGACGATATCCGTCCTCCCCGTGAGTTCGTTTAAACATATGGCTCCCTTAAGGGAAGGATCCTCTTCGAGTATCATTACCATATTTTCGATGCTTGGCTTGGGATTGCCTTTGTCGTTCCGTGCAAGAGCTTCCCTTATACTGTCTTCAGGGAGCAGCTCCTTAGCTACCTCTTCAAGCTGATCTTTCTGTAACTTCGGTGATCTTTCTTTCATATTTTTCTATTATCTCCTTTCTGTGTCTGTATTCTTCATAGATCTCATCATCTGTACCATTTGTCAGGGTATCCAGGATGTATTCAACGGGATCCTTGTTATTGACTGCAGTGATGAAGCGCTCGTCAGGCATATCTGCTTCCCACTGTTCCATGGTGGGGGCGTGTTCATGCTCCCAGGTGAGCAGGGTGGAAGATATGCAGGCCATCTTTTCCTTAAAGTGCTCAAGTTCCTTTTCATAGGCAAGGAGCACCTTATGTTCATAAGCTTTTTCCTGCGTCTGACGGGTGCACCTGTTCATCCGTCTTGCGGATTTTTTATGTCCGGTGTCGATATTAAGCCGGAAGTCATCTATAAGTTTTAAGGCTGCCCCCTTCGCATCCAGACAAAACAGCATCTGCACAAAGCTGATCACGTCCCCGTCTGCCCCGCAGCCGAAACAGTGGAAGCGTTTATCGACTTTCATGCTGGGATGCTTATCATCATGAAAGGGGCAGCACATCATGCCGCCCCTTCCAACAGTGTAACCATAAAAGGATGCTGCATCCCTGACGGATACCGCATCCTTTATCTCTTTAAACATATTCAAATTTATCTGCTCCTTTCTGCTGTGCGCTTCCTTTCCATATGCTTTCCGTAGACCTGCTTATTAAATGCATACGCCTGTTTAGCCGCGGCTTCATATTTTTTATATTTATCCCTCAGGCCTGTGGTTCTTTCTTTAAGATCATCCCTTTTCTTCTTTATGGCTTTTATCGGGACTGCAAGGTCAGGATAGGTCTTTTTGAGTTCCCTTGCTGCCATATGGTAGATATTCAGCTCTCCATGATGTGCTTCGGCATAAGCAGCTTTCTTTTCCGGATCGGAGATCTTGTACCATTTTTTGTAATACTTAAGGTTCTCCTGCAGCTTATCCCACAGATCGATGATCCTGTCGCATTCTTTTTTCTCATCCTCAGTCTGCTTGAGCTCACGTCTGGCATCACTGACATTTCCATACAGCATCTTTACCACATCCTCGAAGTCATCCAGCCTGCGTATGTTATTATTTATTACGAAACAATGCAGATCTATCATCTTCTGTGATGCGATCCTTCCGTGGGCGTAAGTGTATTTCTGCCTTAACTCAGTTTCATATTCATCAAGCGCGGCCCGCAGTTCCTTCCAGTTGGCTTCCGCCACAGCTTTGGCTTCAGCCTGTTCACGTTTGGCATCTTCAATGACTTCGATGATCGCGCGTATCATATCGAAGATATTACGGAGACCATCGTTAAGGGCTTTTATAAATCTGTTCCAATCGCCCTTATCTGTCTTTATCCCTTTTTTCTCCATCGCCCTCACGACCGGACCTTCATGTACCTGGGGAAGCAGATCGATCCCGCGGTCAATATAAGAGCGGTTGTCGATCTTTTCGGATATCCCGTTCTTTTCAAACGCTTCATTTACTTTTTCGGCCCACTTTGCACGCCAGAAGTCTAAGGTCTCAGGTTCACCCCAGTCGGTGTTCTTTACCGCATTGAATATGTATTTACCGTCAGGTCCTTTGATGCGGTTGCCTTCATCATCAAGTATGTACTCCCTGTGCTGTTTGTTTCCCCAGCTGCCGTCTTCATTGAGCGGTCTCATCGGTACCATCACATGCACATGAGAATTCTGAACATCACCCGGATCGCGTCCGGGATCATGTACTGCTATATCACAGATCATCCCCCTGGTCACAAAATTCTCTTCGATAAACTCCCTGGCTATGCGGATGTTCTCATCCATGCTCAGTTCATTCTGCAGTGCAAAGTCAAATGAGTAAGCCAGCTGGGCCTTTTTGTTTTTCTCAATCTGTTCCACCTCATTCCACAAAGTCTGCCTGTCAGAAAACCTCTTAGGGGCATGCGCAGGTAAAAGGATCTCCGACATGACAACGCCGCCTTTCTTTGTGTAATCATGTTCCATGCCGTAGTAGTTATCGTTCAATTTTTCGCCGGCCCGGTATGCTGCAGCAGCAACACTGCTCTGACCGGCTCCCCTCGAGATCTGCGTTACGTGAAAATGATATAAGGCCATCACTTCATCACCTCCCCGATCGGCTCCGGCTTAAAATGCTTCGCATACTCCATGACGCCCGGGATCTTTACCAGCCCTTCGCAGAACTGTATGAAGTCCGTTTTGGACGAATCCTTTATGACCGGAAAGATGCTTTCAATGTATCCGGCCTTGGAGCACAGAAGATGAGTACGCTTCGTGCGTTCTTTCTTTTCAAGATTATCGATCTTGTTTTCATAACGCACAGCCTGATGCCCTGCCTGTTCTTCTTCCGTTTTCAACCTGTCTACCTCCTCCCTCAGTTTTGTGATCTTTTCAAATCCTTCGTTCATAACTTTTCTCCTCCTTTGAATTTTGAAATATAAAAAAGCGCTCCGGTCATCCGAAACGCTTCTCTTAACTCTGCCTGTATTCAGTTTTTAAATTCTCCGCAGCGCAGCGGAGGCAAAACTCCCGGCCTCAGCCGGATCCCTGCTTCGCAGAACGCACTACATCCTTCAGGATGTATAGAAGTGCGCCCTTATCTGAAGATAAGGGGATTGCTGAGTCTTGTTTTTCATTTCTGTGTAATGATACGGAGGAAAAGAGCAGTGGTCTTATTATTGCAGGATATTGCACCGTTTGAGAAAAAAAAAGAAGGTTTTTTGAGAAATCTGGTGCAAAATTGCAAATGATATGTTATACTAACCAAAACAGAACATATGTTCGGGAGGATAAAATGAAAGAATATTTACCGGGTAACTTGCAGGAGAGGCTGAGAGAATTAAGGGAAGCTAATGGGTATGGTACCAGACAGGAGCTGGCGGATAAGCTTGGGATCGATAAATCGACTTACGGAAGGATGGAGAGCGGTGCGACCAAAACTGTCAGCAGTGACATCCTGATAAAGCTTTCTGAATTATATAACGTCACTACGGATTATATCCTGGGGATATCGGATGTACCGGAAAGGACATATTACGATATTGGGGAGCTTGGCTTATCAGTGGAAGCAGCAGGTAATCTGTATTCAAAGAATGCCGATCCGCGTGTGGTCAACGAACTGCTGGTCAACGAAAAGTTCCAGCTGGCTACAAGGCAGATGGCGTTATATTTCAGTGATGTGTTTTCCGCAGTGCTAAGGTCAAATAATAATCTGTATGACTTCTGCCATGATCTGTTAACAGATTTTACCAATGCCGGCAGACTGCCTAAGGATAAAGAAATGAATAATCTCAAAAAGCGGCTTAGGGCAAGCAAGGTGCAGTCGGAACCTTATCAGATCAACAAGATCCAGGTCCATATCATGGCTGCTGTAAGGGAGATAAAGAAAAAAGTGACCGACGAGATGAGCACGGATTTTAACAAGGTATACTCAGCAGAGGTCCTTGAAGCTGTAAAAGCTGATTTTTTAGCTCATGGTGACTTGAACGATATAAGCTATGAGGAGAAAAAGGGATATGTTATCTCTGCGGTTAAGGCGGGGATAAGGTGTAATACGGAACTTACAAAAGAGGATCTGGAGCAGCATGATAAGGCTATTGATATCATAATGCCAACATTGATGGATCTATTTAAAACAAAATGACGGGCATCAACAGAAACAAAAGAAATATAGAATTGTGCCGCCGGATCAGGGGAAGGGACCCGGAAGCTGAAACAAGGATATTGCTTGAAAATGACGGTCTTATCATACAGATGGCTATGGATATAAAAGCCAGGCGAGGGATAGTTTCATCAGACGGGATAGATGAAGATGACCTTATACAGGTGGGAAGGATAGCTATGCTGAATGCTGCCAGGTCATTTGATGAGTCCAGGAATGTGAGGTTTTCGACTTTTGCATGTGAGACGATAAGGAATGCGCTGACAGATCTGTGCGACAGCTGTCAGGCTTCTTACGAGAGACGCATGACAGAGAAGGGCCAGAAACATCTGTTCATCGATGCAGGGAAGGAGGCAGAGGATGCCATAAATGGGCAGGGCTGTGACGTTAATCATCGTGATCCCACAGGCAATACAGCCGTGCTTCATGTAATGCTTGAGAAGCTGGGTAACCGCCTTATGTGCCTTTCAGAGCGCGAACGGAAGCTGCTGGCATACCATTACGGGCTGGGTAACAATGAGGTAAAGAGCCTGCCGGAGGTGGCTGCATACTTTACTCTTACGGAAAAATATATAAGGACCATAGAGAAGAAAGCCCTTGCCAAACTAAAGGACATGATGAATGACGGGAAGATCATATGACGGAGATATAGTGATACACTTGCCGAAGAGGAATACAGGATGAATCTTCAAAAATGGATATCTGAATGAGTTTTTGATTGGCGAATTTCACGATATTTTGTTGTACCGAGCCCTGATTTGTGGTACAATTTCCATGGATTATAGTAACCGATATGCCTCCGATCAGAGGGAAGGGGGCGTTGCATATTAGATGGGGAGCTGAAGATATGACTTTAGTTCAAGAGGCAGTAGATATAATGGAACGTATGCCAAGAAGAAAGCAGCAGTTGGTATTGGAGCTGCTACACGTAATGAATAATGACTTGGAGAGTAATACAAATGATTACATAGCTCCTGATAAAAGGACGGGAAGATCCGATTTTAATCTTCCTGCTGATTTCGATGAACATTTTGATGATCTTAACGATGAGATTACGGCGATGTTTATGGGAGCAGGTGTATGAAATATCTTTTGGATACTCATATCCTGTTTTGGGCATTAAGTGCTGAAGATAAGTTGCCGGAAGAAGCGCTAAAGTGTATAAATGATCCGGATCCTCTCTGTGGAAAAGTTAAAAAGAAGAGAGGGAGAACCGGAGCACCATGATCCGTTTGACAGGGTGCTTATAGCACAGGCAAAGACAGAGAATATGATACTGATAACACACGATGGGTTATTAGATGGTTATGGTGAAAAGTGTGTTATGACAGTTTAAAGACGTGATCAGCCAGTATATCGCTTATTGCAGGGTACTGGATATGCAGGTCAGGGAGAACGGAAGATTGCTCCCAAAGATCAGAAAACCTATCTTCCCCTGCTGAAAAAGGGATGAGACGGGTTAAAAAGATATGGCTAAATAAATACCGTTAAAATGCCGATATAAATAAACAGTGAGTGTGTTACAATAGGAAAAATAGTGCAGAATAACCACGGAAGGTATTGACAGCTATGCAGAACAGACATACACTCCTTAGAGCAGAGCAGAGCAGAGCAGAGCAGAGCAGAGCAGAGGCTAACTGCGCCCTTT
>CAMVRS010000203.1 GCA_947169935.1 uncultured Lachnospiraceae bacterium | reverse complement strand
GGATAAGCATTACTTCCGTAAACACGGCGCAAACGCTTATTACGGACAGAACTGAAATTAAAAAGATCCTTAGCTAACGTTTAGGATGATAAAGATTAAAGTCCTTGTCATCCTGAGCGCAGCGAAGGATCTTTTTTTGTGTTCTGATAGTTTATTACAGCAGATCACTCAGTTTCTTATTATGAAAGAAGTCATGCACCAGTTTGTCAAATTCCTGCCACATGGGAAGAGTATTGCATTTTTTCTTTCTGTTACACTTGTATTTTTTGTCTGCAAGGCATATTACCGGAGACAGGGTGCCCTCCATCAGTTCCAGTATCTCGCCGATGGTATATTTGTCGGGATCACGGCTTAATCTGTAGCCGCCGCCTTTTCCGCTGGCGCCGATCAGAAGCCCGCCGGCCACCAGTTCCTTTGCGATTATCTCCAGATATTTCTTTGATAGATCCTGTCGCTCTGCTATATCTTTTAAAGGAATGTAGCTGCCATCATCATTCTGGGCTATATCCAGCATAACACGTATTGCGTAACGGCCTTTTGTTGAGATCATTTATTTTCCCTCCTTTTTCGCAAGAATGGCCTCCTTAAGATCAATCCAATTATACTAGTGATAAATAGGCAAATCAAGTACAAATCCTTTAATTGCAGGGGTTTACACAAATAAATAAAAAAATATTAAAAACCTATTGACATAGTGGGTTAGTCGTGTTAATATACAACCATCCGCTGAGGAATGCGGATCGATCAAAGGAGAAAAAGATGTTTAGAACAGAGTTTAAGAAGATAAATAGCATAATGTGTTGTTGCCGAATGCGTCACTCCCGGGCTGGTACAATGGCCGGAGCGTATGAACGTATCTTCGTCCGCTCTGACAGATCACGATGTTGATGCCATATGAAAGACCAGTAGTCCGGGAGCCCAAGAAGAAGCCCCGGTTTTTTTATACCAAAAACAAAATAAATTACCCCCCAATAATATAAAAAACAAAAAAGGAGATAAAAAAATGAGCGAGTATAGATTTGAAACATTACAGTTACATGTAGGTCAGGAGCAGGCTGATCCCGCAACAGATTCAAGGGCAGTGCCCATTTATCAGACAACTTCATATGTATTCCATAACAGCAAGCATGCAGCAGACCGCTTTGGTCTGGCAGATGCAGGTAACATCTACGGACGTCTTACCAATTCAACCCAGGATGTCCTTGAAAAGAGGCTGGCAGCTCTTGAAGGCGGAAGCGCAGCGCTGGCACTTGCTTCCGGAGCAGCAGCTATCACCTATACCATTCAGGCGCTGGCAGCAAACGGCGGCCACATCGTAGCCCAGAAGACCATCTACGGCGGCAGCTACAATCTGCTGGCTCACACCCTTCCCCAGTACGGCATCAATACTACATTCGTAGATGCTCATAATCTTTCAGAGGTTGAAGGCGCTATACAGGAAAATACCAGAGCGATCTATCTGGAGACTCTCGGAAATCCCAACAGCGATATTCCCGATATCGATGCTATCGCAGAAATAGCTCATAAGCACGGACTGCCCCTGGTAGTTGATAATACCTTCGGTACTCCTTATCTGTTCAGACCTTTTGAGCACGGCGCTGATATAGTGGTACATTCCGCAACCAAGTTTATCGGCGGTCACGGAACCACTCTTGGCGGCATTATCGTTGAGTCCGGCAAGTTTGACTGGAAGGCAAGCGGCAAGTATCCCAATATTGCAGCTCCCAACCCCAGCTATCATGGCGTATCCTTCTATGATGCAGTAGGTCCCGCAGCATTCGTTACCTTTATAAGAGCGATCCTCCTGCGTGATACCGGCGCTACCATTTCACCTTTCAATGCATTCCTTCTTCTTCAGGGCGTTGAGACCTTGTCCTTAAGGCTTGAGCGTCACGCAGAGAATACAAAGAAGGTAGTTGAATTCTTAAGCAAGCATCCCAAGGTAGAGAAGGTAAACCATCCTTCACTGCCCGATCATCCCGATCATGCACTTTATAAGAAGTATTTCCCCAACGGAGGAGCTTCGATCTTTACCTTCAATATCAAGGGCGGCCAGGAAGAAGCATGGAAGTTCATCGATAACCTAAGCATCTTCTCTCTTCTGGCAAATGTTGCCGATGTTAAGAGCCTTGTTATACATCCCGCTTCAACCACTCACTCTCAGCTTAATGATGAGGAGCTGGCAGATCAGGGCATCGGAAGAAATACCATCCGTCTGTCCATCGGTACGGAGCACATTGACGATATCATCGCAGACCTTGAAAAAGGTTTTGCAGCGGTATAAAATAGTTAGCAGGTGATAGGAGGAAATAAAAGATGAGCAACATATATAAAGGAACATTGGGACTTGTAGGAAATACCCCTCTTGTAGAGGTTACCAACATTGAAAAGGAACTTGAGCTTAAGGCTACCGTGCTGGTAAAGCTTGAGTACTTCAATCCCGCAGGAAGCGTAAAGGACAGGATCGCAAAGGCGATGATCGAAGATGCTGAGCAGAAGGGTATCTTAAAGGAAGGTTCGGTTATCATCGAGCCCACCTCCGGAAATACCGGTATAGGTCTGGCTGCCATATCTGCAGCAAAGGGCTACAGGATAATCCTTACCATGCCCGAGACCATGAGCGTTGAAAGACGCAGCATCCTTAAGGCATACGGAGCAGAGATAGTACTGACAGAAGGCTCAAAGGGCATGAAGGGCGCTATCGCAAAGGCTGAGGAGCTGGCAAAGGAGATCCCTGATTCCTTTATCCCCGGACAGTTTGTTAATCCGGCTAACCCCGCGATACATAAGGCTACTACCGGCCCCGAGATCTGGAAGGATACCGATGGTAAGGTAGATATATTCATTGCAGGCGTAGGAACCGGCGGTACGGTTACCGGAACCGGTGAATATTTAAAGGAGCAGAATCCCAATGTGAAGGTAGTTGCTCTGGAGCCGGCAGATTCTCCCGTACTGTCAGAGGGCAAGGCAGGCGCGCACAAGATCCAGGGTATCGGCGCAGGTTTTGTGCCCGATGTTCTGAATACCAAGGTTTATGATGAGATCTTCAAGGCATCAAACGAAGATGCTTTTGCTACAGCAAAGCTTCTGGCAAAGAAGGAAGGTATTTCCGTAGGTATTTCTTCCGGCGCAGCGCTCTTCGCTGCTATAGAATACGCTAAGAAGCCCGAGAATGAAGGTAAGGTCATCGTTGCGCTTCTTCCCGACAGCGGCGACAGATATTATTCAACGGCTCTGTTTACTGAGTGATAGTATAACCGATATCTGATAAGTAATCCTGTTTTATGGCTGCCAATGGCAGCCATAAAAAATATTATAAAACCTATAGACATAGTAGGTTAGTTATGCTATATATGATTAGTTAAATCCGGGAGAGGAGTACAAATGAGAGTATCTACAAGAGTTGAATACGGACTGATCGCTCTGACTGATATTGTGTTATATGGAGAGAACGGTTCTGCTGTTTCCGCACCGGATATAGCACAGAGGGAAAACATATCACATAAGTACCTGGAGCAGATCCTGCTGCTTTTGCGTCAGGCCGGTTTTATCATAGCTCAGAAAGGCATAAGAGGAGGATATGCTCTGGCAAAGCCTGCAGATAAGATCAGCATGAGAGAGGTACTGAATGCCCTTGATAATACCATTCTGGCAGACATGGATGATGATAACAGAAATGACGGACTTAGGTCGATCATCAAGAACTGTTTCTGGAAAGAGATCAATAAAAATCTGAATCAATATACCGGCGAAATGAAACTGAGCGATTTTGCCGGACAATGCCGGAACAGATTTGCCGGTGGCTGGGATAATTATGTTATCTGAGGAGTTTTGGGAAGATGGAATATTCAGGATTTAATACAGCTCTGCTTCATGGAAAGACTTCGACAGGATACTCCCAGAGAGAGATCCTGCCCCCGGTCTCACAGGTTACTGCTTTTTCATACGAAAGCATGGAGGAGCTTGAAAAAGTCTTTGCGCATAAGAGCATGGGATATGCTTATACACGCATAGGAAATCCTACGCTTACGGCTTTTGAACAGAGGATAAATGAGCTGGAAGGCGGCGCGGGCGCTGTCTGCTGCAGCAGCGGTATGTCAGCGATATCCTGTGCATTGCTTGCTTTGTGTGAAAGCGGAGACGAGATCATAGCCGGAAGGGGATTGTACGGCGGCAGTATAAATCTTTTTCATGATCTTGAAAAGCTGGGGATACATACGGTATTTGCTGATGTAATAAACCGTGAGAATGTTGAAAAGCTTGTTAATGAGAAGACAAGGGCAGTATTCGGTGAACTCATAAGCAATCCTTCCCTTAACGTGATGGACGTTGCAGGAGCGTCTGTGGCTGCACATAGTGCCGGTATACCACTGATCGTAGATTCCACGACAGCTACTCCTTATCTTGCCAGACCTTTATCAATGGGGGCTGATATTGTAGTGCATTCCACCTCTAAGTACATAAACGGAGGCGGAAATGCCATCGGCGGAATGATCGTATACGGGGGAAAGTTTAACTGGGATTTTGAAAAACACAGTGCTCTTTCGGAATTCAGAAAGTATGGAAAAATGGCCTTTCTGTTAAGACTGCGCACCGATCTGTGGGAGAATCTCGGTGGATGTATGGCTCCGGCGAATGCGTTCTTAAGCTATATCGGATTGGATACATTGGGACTGCGGATGGAAAAGATCTGCGATAATGCGCTAAAGCTTGCAAAAGCTCTTGAACACAGTGAAGGCATAGAGGTTAATTATTTGGGACTCAGTGATCATCCTTATCATGCATATGTTGATAAAGAGCTTAACGGATACGCCGGCGGCATACTTACATTCAGGGCAGGGTCGAAAGAGAAGGCTTTCAGAATGATCAATTCACTTAAGTATGCGCTGATAGCCAGCAATATAGGAGATCTGAGAACACTGGTAATACATCCCGCTTCAACGCTGTATATACATACCGGTATTGAGGAAAGAGAAGCGGCGGGAGTATTTGAAGATACGGTTCGCGTGAGCGTGGGCATAGAGGATGCCGAAGATCTGATAAAAGATTTTACAGAAGCAATAGATAACTCGGATACAGGAGGGTGAATATGATAGATACGGTAAGCATCAGCAAAAGAACTTATGCGGCGATAATGCTGCATCTTAAAAATGCTTATCCGTATGAAGGCTGCGGGATACTGCTGGGAAATAAACACAGCGGTATGGTAGAGAGTATCAGCAGCATAGATAATTCAGCAGAAGAAGAAAGAAAAACATCACATTACCTGATCGATCCGATAGAACTGTATAAGCTGGAAAATGAAGCCGAAAGCAGGGGGATGGCAGTTGCCGGATTCTATCATTCACATCCGGATAAAGCTGCGATCCTCTCAAAGGAAGATAAGCAGTATATGATACCCGGAATGCTTTATGTGGTGGTTTCAACCGGCAGGTATGGTATAGGAGAGATCAAAGGTTATATGAAGGACGAACCCGACGGAAAAGTATACGGGGTATCGATATGGGAGGTATGAAAAATTGAATGTATATATTTCGGCAACTTTGCGCAACTTCTTTGGAAAAAATTCAAGGCTTGAAACAGATGCTAAAAGTATAAAGGATATCCTTAAATGGCTTAAAGACGAATATCCCGAATCGGAAAAAGTTTTGTTTGATGAAAACGGAAAGCTCAGAAGCTTTATCCGCATATATGTAGGTGATGATAACAGATCAGCCGAAGACAAGTGGGATACAGAGTTGTCTGAAGATTCGGAAGTATTATTGCTTCCCGCCATAGCGGGTGGGGCGCCGGAAAATGACAGTATCATACCGGAGGAGAGAAGGAAGGCGGTAGCCTTTGACGATAAAGAGATAGAGCGCTTTGGAAGACATCTGATGCTCCGCGATATAGGAGTTAAAGGACAGAAGCGCATCAAAGCTGCCAGAGTGGTGATAGCCGGAGCGGGAGCTTTGGGATCTGCAGTTATACAGTACCTGGCTGCAGCCGGTGTTGGAACTATAAAAGTAGTCGACTTTGACGATGTTGCGCTGGAGAATCTTCAGTCCCAGGTGATACATACATCGAGGGATCTAAACAGACCCAAGGTGGCATCGGCAAAAGATATAGTAAGAAACATAAACAGAGGGATCAATTTCGAGGCCGAAAATACAAAGCTTGAGGCAGAGAACATTGTAGATATTATAGACGGTTACGATCTGGTGATCGACTGCACCGATAATTACAAGGCCAGATATCTTATAAATGATGCAAGCTATCTTTGTGACATACCTGTAGTATTCGGTGCGATATATCAGTTTGAAGGACAGGTCACGATATTTAATTACAACGGCGGACCCTGCTACAGATGTGCATTTCCCGCGCCTCCACCGGCCGGACTGGTGCCTACCTGCGCGGAAGGCGGAGCGATCAGCCCTCTTCCCGGAATAATCGGAAGCATACAGGCCAATGAAGCATTAAAGCTGATAATAGGCATAGGTGATCATCTTTCAGGAAAGATACTGAGTGTGGACAGTCTGTATCTGCGCTTTAAGATACTGGAGCTTGAGAAAGAAAAGGAATGCCCGCTTTGCGGTGCTCATCCTTCTATCAAGGGAGTACAGGATTTCGATTACGAAGATTTCTGCGGTTTAAAGCAGCCTGAGGAAGAGATCCCCATCGAAGGCTTTACACCGGAAGAGCTGGCAAAGAGGATAGAGAACGAAGATCCGATGACTATCGTGGATGTGCGCGAGCCTCACGAGAGAGCTATACAGAGATTCCCGAATGCTATAGTGATACCTATCGGCCAGCTGGCAAGAAGAATGAACGAGCTGGATCCGGA
>CAMVRS010000202.1 GCA_947169935.1 uncultured Lachnospiraceae bacterium | reverse complement strand
GTTTTCGGAATGCAGTTATCACGTCGGGCTCGCAGATTGAATTGTATCTGTAAAATAATATCTCCATAGACCTTCTCCATGCATATCATTCTGTTATTTCCGGATCAGAGATCCGTTACCATCACCTTACAGTAATCTTCAGTCCGCTCATGCATTACCTTTAACCCCTGCTCCAGTTCTGATAATCTCAGCCTGTGTGTGATCAGCGTTTCAGGTGATACCGAACCTTTTTCCAACCGTTTAAGCACATAATGCCAGTCATCATCTTCATCCGGCAGATACGTGGAATTCCATGTGCCAAGGATCTTCAGCTGTTTACGAAGGATCTCCCAGTAACTGTCTCTCGCAAAACTCATATCCGAATGAGGATTACCCATCATTAAAACCCGGCCGCCTGCTGCCGTCACATTTAACCCCAGCTCAGCCGTTTCGTTCCGTCCCACACATTCAATATACAGATCAGCTCCCAGACCTTCTGTCCTGTCCATCAGCCATTTTTCCGGATCCGTTTTTTTGCTGTCACAATAGTTTTCCGGTGATATGCCGATCTTCATGGCCTGCTGCCGCTGAAACTCCTTATTTCCTATTACAAAAAGATCCGAAATCCCTCTGTCAAGAAGGAACATGCTCAGCAGCAACCCTATAGTACCCTGCCCGCATACCGCAACCTTCTCACCTTTAAGCGGATTTCCTATCCTCATTGCATGCACAGCCACAGCCATAGGTTCGAGCATGGCTGCCGCTTCAAAACTCACGCTATCCGGAAGCGGCACCAGATTCCACGCAGGTACACAAACATATTCTGCAAAGCCGCCATTTCTCCGCGACCCCAGATAATCATACCGCCTGCACATTTCATAACGCTGCTTTCTGCATTCAGTGCACTCCCCGCACGGAATAAGCGGGAAAACACCAACACGTTTTCCCTTCCACGATCCGTCCACGCCTGTCCCGACTTCTGCAACTTCTCCGGAAAACTCATGCCCCGGAATAAGCGGATGCCTGTGAGCTCCTGTATCATATATCCTTGGGATATCAGAGCCGCAAACGCCGGCTGCCCTGACCTTAAGCAGGACCTCATCATCGGCAGGATCCGGCCTCTGTACTTCCTCATATCGTATATCATTTATCCCATGCAGTACCCATGCTTTCATGATCAGCTTTCCTTCCTGTTACTGTCCGGACAGTACTATCTGCTCATATTTCTTAAGATCATCAAGAGTGGTCACCTTGAAATTCTTTTCCTCCCCGGGGATCAGGGCAATATCCATGCCCGCCATTATCGCAGGTTCCGAAGATCCCTTAATATCAAATATCTTATCAGGAAGAAGATCCCTGTTCGCTTTCAGATATTTTCCCAGCACAAATGTTTCCGGCGCCTGGCCTGCAAATATCTTTTCTCTTTCAAGAAGCTTTTTTACACTCCTGCCGTCCTCACTGTAATATACCGTATCCTTCATGGGCAGTACCGGCATGGCACCATCATGTTCATCGCATGCCAGTATGCAGCTCTCCAGCGTGTCACGTGAAACGAAAGGTCTGGCAGCATCATGTATCAGTACTATAACCTCTTCCCCATACTGCGATACTATATCTTCCATGGCGTTTAAAGCCGAAAGCTGCCTGGTCTCACCGGGGTCAGAGAATCCGCTTATAAACTCCGGCCTTTTTCCCGCAGCTTTCCATTCTTCAGATATTTTTCCGCGCCGGTCTTCCTGCGCAACGATCTGCACCGCCCGTATCATGCCGCATTCAGCCAGAGCCATCAGGCTGCGGGTTATCATCATTCTACCGGAGGTCGCGATATATTGCTTGGGGATTTCCACTCCAAGTCTCGTACCGGTTCCCCCTGATAACAGTATGGCTATGCATTCTCTCATCTACTATTCTCCTACAGAATAATCAGCTATCATAACCGGCTTCTTTGCACGGACAAATTCATGGACCAGCGGGGATGCGCTGCCATAATAGGCATCATGATAATCTACCAGCTCTTCCTCAGTAGCAGAAGCCAGATCACAGAAACCTACTGCCTCCTGCTCCATGCTTTTTTCAAGCTCATCTATAAACACCTGTGCATTACCGTCAAGCGCTTCTTCCCACTCTTCTATCATGGGCGGATACAGGCAGATATTTACCTCTATCTTTTCCGCGTTTTCCGCAAATACTTCCATTTTTTTCTTAAGCAGCTCCACTGCTTTTTCATGGTACTCGGCCACTTCGTTTGCCCCGACAACAAAGAGGACCCTCTTTTTGCGGGGGGGTGAATCCTGAGAGGAATCAGACGTTTTTGCTTCTTCACAAGCCTCATCCGTGTCCGAATTTTCCACAGCTGATTCCTTATGCTCTTCTTCCTTCAGATCAAGCTTATCCTCCCAGTATTCCCGGGTATCTTCTCCGGCCCATTCAAGAAGCTTTTCAAGATAACGCTGCCTTAATGTTTCCGTGGCAAGCAAAACCTTATCCGCATATACTATCCCGGGCTTAAGTGCCCTGTGTTTAAGATTATAAACATCATTGCGGTCTTCAGGTTTAAAATCATCTCCATGCAGCGCAGGAACGCAGATAAGCTCTCCGGTATATTGCCTTAACTCCGAAGAATAAAATACAGGCGGAATGCTCATGCATGGATTCTCTTCATCATAGACATCCTGGATATAAATACGCCCCGGCTTCAATTCGGATATCTCTATCTCATACCATGGCGTCAGCGTCAACTCAGGCGGATACTCATCCTCTTTTGCCGCCATAGCCAGTTCTTCATCCGACGCATTTATGTTCCCATAACAGTCTTTAAAAAGCAGCGGCAATGCCACCACATACACTTCTTTCCCGGCTGCACATTCTTTTTCATAAAAAGGCTCGTATGCTTTCCACCACAGGGGACCGGCGCAAAGGAAAAGCACTCTGTCCGGATCCGGATCGGATACTCTTTTTCCTTCTTTCCATTCCTCAAATACACGTCTGTCAAACTTATACTCCGGGAATTCAAAATCTGCCTTCGCCTGCATATCGGCGCGCTGGCCTTCAAAGAAAGGATAGTCATGACCTGTCCATACCTTGCGTATCGTCAGATAATCCCCGTAACGGCTCCTTAATATGGTATCATAGCTTGCCGGAACAGGTATCGTAGTATTCTCAAAAGGAAGGCGGACTATCTCATCATAATAGGCCTTTGCCTGTCCGGGCTGACCTTTAAGTATCATCGGAAAGATCTGCCCTATCGTGTCAGTCTCTTCCGCACTCACACGGCTCATCTGCTTTTCAGCCAGGCGATAGAGCTCTATTCCCTTATGCCGTGCGTCTAATGAAGGATCAAGCGAAAAGCCATATTGTTCCTTGAATTTTTTGAGCCATATATACGTCGACTCCTGCTTAAGGCTTCCGGCCACTATACCGTCGGCTACAGCCAGGATATGCATTATTTCATCATCGCGCTCTTTTTCCTTATCATGATCTTTGTACAGATAATCCTTGACAAATATGTCCACGCCGGCCAGATAGGGAAAATTATTATGTGCATTCAGATACTCCGGCTCAAAGCATATCTTTTTATTATTAACCACGCGCGCCAGAAACAGCCAGTGATCCTCCTGCCTCTCATAATCATGTATCACATACTCTTTCGGAAGCTCCGCATCCGCCACCTGCCTGAAGCGCACATAATCATCCCGGAGCATGCAGATATCCAGATCATCATCCCAGGGCACAAAACCACCATGGCGCACCGCCCCAAGTATGGTGCCCCAGTCCGCAAAATATTTTATTCCATGCTTCGTGCAGATCTCATCTATTTCCGCAAGCACCTCAAGCTCTGCTGCCCAGGCCTGCTTGACAGCTGTCGGGATATAAAACCCGCACCGCACTTCATCTCTGAAAAAATCTGTTGAAAAGTTCATATGATCTTCCTACGCCAGGGGATCGCTGCCAACGCCTCCGTCCCATCTTTCGATATATCCGCCTGCACCTTCCTGCGCCACTTCAAGCATTTTGCGCGCAGATAATTTCTCCTGGTATACAGGGTTATCAAAAAGATTTCCGTTACCTTCCTTTATGCTGTGCCCCTTCTCAAAAGATATGGCATCAAAATCCTTACCAAGCCAGATATAATCCCTCTCACATATAGTATTGGGATCAAAGAATTCCCCTCCCAGCCGGAAGGAATGCCACTCCCTGATCTTATACCTGCCGGGCGTAAGCAGTGCCACAAAAGTTCCGTAAGTCTCAAATTCGCTGTATGCACTCTGATGTACCTGCATGGGTTCGATAGCCCTTAGGATCTTTTCCCAATAGGTCTCTCCCCTAAGAGATGCATTGCCTTCGATCACGGAGATCAGATCCTTCACGGTCGGCGCATGGAACATCATATGCTCCGATATAAATGAACTGCGGATCAGTTTTCGTGATCCCGGCAGTATCTTTGCCATGGTCGTAAAGTATAACTCATGATATTCATTCTTATTATCCAGATAAGGCTTGCCATCATCCGAAAACATTTTGACCGGCCTGCAGGGAATGGTATCACCGTCCCAGGTCATATAGTATTCATTCTCACACTGCTTTGCCAGCTCAAACTTAAGGAACTGCTGGTAATACCAGCCCACCCCGGGGCGCGGTACCGTATCTCCCTGAAGCAGCTCGCTCATGTGGTCATTAAGTACATCCCAAACATCCTGAAAAGGCAGCAGATCATCCTCATTGAGAAAGCCAACCTGCTCACCAAGATCGAGTGTTTTGACCAGCTCCCCGACTTTGGCGCTTCCAACAAAGATAAGTCTGCCGGCAGGCAGCATCTTTACCATCCAGGCGTACTGTTTCTGGACACGTTCAAAGTCCTTAGGGGTGATAATAATATATGTGTCGTATTTCGGTTCTGTCATTTCTTACCCTATCTTTCCCAGCACTTCCCTTACATTCTTTGCAACGTACTCCAGCTCCTCTTCGGTAATGTTAGTTGAGCATGGCAGAGTCACTATCCTGTTCCATAAACCTTCCGTGCGCGAAAGATTCCCGCAAGGTGCATCAGCGTATGGCTGCTGCAGATGCACAGGTTTCCAGAAACTTCGCGCCTCTATGCCTTTTTCTTTAAGCACACTGCAGATCCGCCTTACATCATCTAGTCCATCGACCTTATCCAGTACTATTCCGGAAAACCAGCAGGATGAGCCTTCCGATTTCGGGAAGAAAGAAACCCCTTTCAGATCTCCTGATTTCTCTTCATAAAACTTACGCACATGTCTTTTCGTTGATACGAACTCCTCCAGCCTCTCCATCTGTGCACATCCCACGGCCGCTTGCAGATTGGTCATGCGGTAGTTAAAGCCTGCCATATCAAATTCGTATTCAGCATTGACCCGGGCAGTAGTGGTCAGATGCCTGACCAGCCCCACGATCTTTTCGTCATTGCCAAACACCATTCCCCCACCACCGCAGGTAATAGTCTTATTTCCGTTAAAAGATACAACAGACAGATCAGCCAAACCGCCAAGTTTCTTACCACTATATGTCGCTCCTATGGCACATGCCGCATCTGCAAGCAGGGGCAGATCATATTCATCAGCCAGCTTTCTGTATCGATCCATATCCGGAATATTTCCAAGCGTATACACCGGCATTATTGCTGCCACACGCCTGCCGGAAACTTTATGCAGTACCTTGCCATCTTTTATTTCGCATTCTTCTTTAAGTGCCTTTTCAACCTTATCGGCATCCATGGTCCAATTTTCATCAACATCCATAAGCCATGGCATTGCTCCGCAGTGATGTACGGCATTGGCGCTGGCAATAAAAGTAAAAGCAGGGATCATCACCAGATCATCCCTCCCCACGCCTGCTGCCGTAAGCGCCGCGTGAAGCCCTGTTGTCCCGGCTGATACTGCTACCGCATAATCGCAGCCACAGGCTTCTTTGCACATATCTTCCAACCGTGTAACATATTCACCCACAGAAGATACATAAGTTGTATCTATGCAGTTATCCAGGTATTCTTTTTCCCGCCCTGTCAAGTTGGGCATAGCTAAGGGTATCATAATTCCTCCTGTCATCCTGAGTACTCATAACATATCATCCTGAGCGCCCTCTCCGTGTCATCCTGAGCGCAGCGAAGGATCTTTACATGCTTCCTCTATCATAAATCTGCACTTTTCTTTATAATCATGTTCTTTCTTTACTTTCTCATATCCATTTGCCGCAATCCTAAGCCTCTCATCCTCATGTTCCAGATAATACCCTGCCTTTTCCACGGCATCCTCTATACTTTCATAGTACACGAAATCCTCATCCGGCACAAAGGCTTCACACATATCCGCCTGATAATTGGATAGCACAAAACCGCCGCAGCCCATAATATCCATTACACGCTGCGGTATCCCGGTATGTATGCTGCGCAGAGTAACATTTAAGTTTATTTTAGCACATTTCATTGCCAGCGGAGCCTCTTTATAATACTCCACATTTCCCATATTACGAACACGTGTCAAAGCCGGCGTCTCCCCTGTAGTATAAAGTGCAACATCAAAATACTCAGACAGTGCCTGCAATATATGCTCCCGCTCTGCCGCCGTCACACGCATCGCCAGATAATAGTTTGCAAATTTCCATGCCGCGCTTTCATAGCTGTCCCCGCGTTCCTCTGAAAGCGGCACAGTCTTCTTAACCATCTCCATAATTTCCGGCGTAAGACATGCTTCCAGTATATCCACTCCGTAAAGCTGTTCCTGTGCACTTACCACACCGTCCAGATAGCCGCGGAGAAAATCATCAAAATTTGTATACTTACCAAAATACCTAAACTTCTCATGATACATGGAGCCTATCATTGCTATATCCGCA
>CAMVRS010000201.1 GCA_947169935.1 uncultured Lachnospiraceae bacterium | reverse complement strand
TGTATTTCAATCCCGTAAATATGTCGGCTTTACGTGCCGAGAGCAGACAGGATAACGATGAGGTGTTCTTTGAGGACCGTACCGATGATATAGTTATAGACAATCTGCCGTCCAATACCAATCCTGATTACGAGAGCGTGCGCAGCAAGGCACGCGCCGTACAGCTGGAAGAGGAGCAGGAACGTCTGGCTCGTGTCCAGAATATACCCGGAGAGGTAGAGAGACGCACGGTACGTACCGACAAGCCGGGGATGGAGAATATGTTCTATCTGGGAGATGACGGACAGCTGGGACTGGCTGTTCCCGCGCGTCCTCCCGTGGAGAAGCAGATCACAGGCCAGATACATATAAATGAGTATCTCTCTGACTGGGAAAAGGCTAAGATGCGCCAGCGCGCTAAACAGGATGAAGAGATCCACCGCAATCTGCTTGAGCGTACAGGTCCTATCTTTAAGGATTATGAGGAGTCCAACAGGAACGGCCTTATCGAGGAACTCCAGCGTGAGCAGAAGATATTTGAAGATAAGTACCAGGCGGATGATATAGAGCTGCGGAGCATTGATGACATAAATGAAGAGATCGCCGCAGGAGAAGTGACGGAAGAAGCAGCTGCCGGTGAAGCGGCAGTTCCCGGAGATGTTGTGATCGGCGGGGATCCGGCACCGTCTATCTGGGATGAAGTGGCTATCGCTATTGAACAGGATAAGCTGAAAGAAAACGGTGGGGCCGTAGGCCTGGAAGATGCGGCTGTGGCAGACAGCAGCAGCCTTCTCGATACCAAGAATTATGATATGATGAGAGAGATCACCGCTGAGGATGAAGAAAGCGGTGAGGAAGCCGGAACAGATGGCGGAGCTGCAGAAGAGACAGCTGCTGCAGATGTGCAGGAAGAAACGGCAGAAGAGAATCCCGGAACCGGTTCTGAAGCGGAGGCGGAAGGCGAAGCAGACGGCGAAGGTGATCAGGAGGCAGCGGATCCCATAGAAGAATATCCTGCGGATGAGAGCCCGGAAGAGGGTGAGTATGCCGAAGAAGGCTATTATGATGAAAACGGGAACTACATCGGCGGCTATTATGATGAGAACGGAAGCTACATCGAAGGCTATTACGATGAGAGCGGAAACTATGTTCAGGGCTATTATGATGAAGCCGGAAACTACATCGAAGGCTATTATGATGAGAACGGGGAATATATAGAAAATACCTATTACGCAGAAGAAGGGGAAGGCGCAGAAGGAGAGTATTATCCCGAAGACAATGATCAGTACGCCGGAGACCGGAGTGCGGAAGAAGAGACAGAGGATCAGGCTGAGGCAGAGACGGAGACAGATCCTTATGCGGATGATGATGACAATTTCTCAAAGACGGCTGATATGTCTGCCATAGTCGCAGAGCTTAATGATACTTCCGATGAAGGCAGCTGGGGCAGCAGCATGAACACCGCGCTGATCAGGGAAATATCCGGAGCTCTTGAGGCGGATGCGGACCGTGTGGGACATGAGACCGTTGATGAGATGAATGACGAGTACGTTCCGGGAGAGGGAGAGGAAGATGAGCTGAGCCTTGAAGAAAAGAAGCTCTTTGCGGATTTCCTTTATTCTAAAAAGATGCGCTCACAGCTCCTTGAGGTTATCGATAAGATAAGCCTTGCCGCTTATGTAGGAAATGCGATAATCACCGGTGATAACGAGGAAAGCGCTCTGAAACTGGGTAAGAATCTGATCAAAGAGATCCAGATGATCGACGCTAATTTTGCTTCGAGCCGCATAGCGAAGATCAGCGGTACAAAGATGAACCGCAGGGATATCCCGATGATGCTCAACCAGCTTTCCAACGGTGCCCTGATGATCGACCATGCTTCCGAAATGAGCAGGGAAACAATGGAGACCATGGCAAAGACCTTAGAGAGTATGTCAGAGGGATTGTTCGTTGTGATGATAGACAAGCGTAAGGAAATGGACCGCCTGCTTGAAGAGTATGAGATGATAACAGGCTATTTCAACGCGCGTATCGATATAGCCCCAATGAACAACAACGCCCTGGTAGAGTACGCAAAAAAGTACGCCTATTCCCGTGAATATAAGATAGATGAGGAAAGAGGAGTGCTGGCTCTGCATCAGCGAATAAGCGAGCTTCAGATAGGCGAGCATAACGTTACCACCAGGGAAGTGGAAGATATCGTGGATGAAGCGATAGAGCATTCAAAGAAGCACAGGCTGGCCGCTTTCATTCAGGTCCTGAGCGGAAAACGCTATGATTATGAGGATATGATAATACTCCGCGAAAAGGATTTCATTCATAAGTAAGACTTTCCTTTTTATGGGATTTGTGGTAAAATAAGACCTCGGGGAGGGATTCCCGGGGTTTTACTATAAATAAAGACATGGAGGGTTACAATATGGCACCAAAGAAGCAGGAAAAGGCTACTCATTCCCTGCAGGAGGAAACAGTATTCATCTCTGAAGCTGACCAGTATGTTTTCGGTCAGGGTTCACATTATGATATCTATAAAAAACTGGGCGCTCATCCCTGTACGAAGAATGGGAAGAAGGGCGTCTTTTTTGCGGTCTGGGCACCGCATGCAAGGGAAGTACATGTGGTAGGTACTTTCAATAACTGGGATGTGAACGCCCACGCCATGACCCGTCTGGGCGAAGGCGGTATCTATACCTGCTTTATCCCCGAAGTGGGCGAAGGCGAGCTGTATAAATTCTTTATCACAACCCAGAGCGGAGAGGGCATATATAAGGCCGATCCTTATGCGAATTATGCGGAGCTGCGCCCCGGCACGGCCTCCGTTATATACGATATAAGAAAGATCAGATGGTCTGATGAGAAATGGATGACGGATCGCGCACAGCAGAACCATTTCCAGGATCCCATAGCTATCTATGAATGTCATATAGGCTCCTGGATGAAGCATCCGGACGGAACAAAGGACGGCTTCTATACCTACAGGGAATTTGCTGACCGTCTGGTGGATTATCTGAAGGAAGTAAAGTTTACGCATGTGGAACTGATGGGCATAGCAGAGCACCCCTTCGACGGTTCCTGGGGCTACCAGGTGACAGGTTATTATGCACCTACCTCACGTTACGGTACGCCGGAGGATTTTGCTTATCTTGTGAACAAGCTGCATAATGCAGGCATAGGCGTTATCCTTGACTGGGTACCTGCGCATTTCCCCAGAGATGCCTTCGGACTGGCGGATTTTGACGGTGAGCCTCTTTACGAGCATCCCGATTCAAGACTGGGTGAGCATCCGGACTGGGGAACCAAGATATTCAATTATTCAAAGACAGAGGTAAGAAATTTCCTTATAGCCAACGCGCTGTACTGGATAAGAGAGTTCCATGTGGACGGTCTGCGTGTGGACGCAGTGGCTTCCATGCTGTATCTGGATTACGGCAAGCGTGATGGCCAGTGGGTGGCTAATAAGTACGGCGGAAATGAGAACCTGGATGCCATTGAATTCTTTAAGCATCTGAATTCCGTGATCCGCGGTCTCAATAACGGAGTGATGACCATAGCTGAAGAATCCACGGCGTGGCCCAAGGTTACCGCACGTCCCGAGGATGACGGACTGGGCTTCACCTTCAAGTGGAACATGGGCTGGATGCACGATTTCTGCGATTATATGAAGCTGGATCCTTACTTCCGTAAGGATAATCATAATAAGATGACCTTTGCCATGAGCTATAACTGCGCGGAGAAATATATCATGCCGCTGTCCCATGATGAGGTTGTGCATCTTAAGTGTTCCATGGTCAACAAGATGCCCGGCTATCAGGTTGATAAATATGCGAATCTGCGCGTGGGTTATGCTTTCATGTTCGGACATGCGGGCAAGAAGCTGCTCTTCATGGGCCAGGAATTCGCCCAGGAGCGTGAATGGAGTGAAGAGAGAGAGCTTGACTGGTACCTTCTGGGAGAAGACCTCAATAAAGGCATGCTGGAATACGTGAAGGAACTCCTCAAAGTATACAGGGAGAACCGCTGTCTCTATGAACTGGATGATTCCTGGGACGGCTTCGAATGGATCAATGCAAACGATTCCTACAGGAGCACCTACAGCTTTATCCGCAAGAGCAAAGACGGAAAGAACAATATGGTATTCGTTCTGAACATGACGCCTATCGCCCTTGATGATTATTATGTGGGCGTGCCCAAGAAGGGCAAATACAAGCTGGTGCTTAATTCCGATGAGAAGCGTTTTGCCGGAAACGGTGCAGAGCTTCCCGAGGAGATAAAAGCCCAGGAATTCGAATGTGACGGCAGGCAGTACGCTATCAAGTTCAATCTGCCTCCTTACGGAGCTGTCGTTTATTCATTCTCATATTAAAGTCTTTGGAATATTATGCCGAAATAAAAGTCAGATGTGTAAGTGTGCATCTGACTTTTTACGTTAGTCATCCTGAGCGGCTCTGTCATCCTGAGCGCCTCTGTCATCCTGAGCGAAGCGAAGGATCTTTATAAAGGAGAATATATGAATATACAATTTAACCCTTCCTCTGATGAAAACATAAAAGCAGCCGGAACCCGGTACAGCGAAGCTGCACCGGTACAGAAGACCGAAATTCTGAAGAATGCCGCCGGCTTTTCTCTTGATATAGGCAGCAGCCTTTCTCCCATCATGGGCGATAAGAAAAAGGTTTCCGAGGAGCTGATAGAAGCCGGAAGTCCTGCGGATGCAAAGAACCATCAGGATATGATGATCCTTATGTCCAATACATTAAGCCCCGAGGCATATAAGGAAATGCAGGAAGAGGGCTTTGATCCCGGGAAGCTGGATCCCGAAGACAGCGTTAATATCGTTGATGAGATAAAGGCTGCCATGGCAAAGAGCGGCAAGGTGATAGCCGGATATAATGATGATCTGAGCGCGGAGCAGCTTGAAGCCATAACGGGCAGCGCGGCTTATGCGCAGGAGATCGCAAGGTCTTTTGAAGAAAAAGGCGTGCCTCTTAATGAGGGCAACGCAAAGGAAGCGGCGAAAGCCATAGACCAGCTTACTTCCATCGATGGACTTGATGGCGGGGCAAAGGCGTATATGGTCGAGAATGAGCTGAAGCCCACGCCGGACGCTCTTTATAAGGCTGCCCACAGCGGAAGCACCGTTCAAGGCAGTGCGCAGGGTTATGTACAGACAGGCTCTTATGTGGGAAAGACCGCGGCAGCAGATGCGGCGGGGCTTGAGCAGTTAAAGGGCCAGATGCAGAAACTGATAGAGCGTGCTGGGGAAGAAGTAAGTGATGAGAATATCGCCCTTGCGGAAGAAATGGTTAAGGAAGGCCTGCCTTTAACAGAGGAGAGTTTCCTTCTGATGAAGGAACTGGACAGTCTTAAGCTGCCCATGAGTGTCAGGGAAGCGGCAGATAAGGCGGCTATGGCTCTTTCCGACGGGCTGCATCCCGCAGATTACGATATGGGCAGGGACAGCACTCTGCTGGAAGAGGCTGTGGCTCTCAGTGAGACGGCGGCGGGCATAAAGGACGAAGCGATCGATGAAGCCATCGCGAAGGATCTGCCCCTGAATCTTAAGAATCTTTCACGCCGCAGTGTATCCTCTGCCAGCATAAGCATTTCCATAAGCATGGAAGCCAGGACAGTAACCGCAAGGCGCCAGCTGGAGGAAGTGCGTCTGTCCATGACAGTACAGGTAAGCTATCACATGTTAAAGGCCGGGGTGAATGTGGATACCCTGGAGCTTTCAGACCTTGTAGATCAGCTTAAGAATGCGGAGCAGGAGCTGCTATGCAGCAGATATAACACTTCCGATGCGAAGGAAGCACAGAGCAGGGCCGGGATCTTTGATACGGCAATGGAGAGCATAAGACAGATACCGGGCATGCCTGTATCCCTTCTTGGAGATTTCCTTAAGGATGCATCGGACAGCTTTTCATCTCTGAGCAGTTTTACCGCTGCGGGAGCTTCACTTAAGCTGCAGTATGAATCTGCAAGCATAAGCTATGAGACCATGCAGACCCAGGTTCGTTCCGATCTGGGCGACAATATCAAAAAAGCTTTTACCCATGCGGAAAGCCTGCTGGCCGAGCTGCATATAGAGAGCAGTGAGGAGAATCTCCGCGCCACCCGTATACTGGGTTATAACAGCATGGAGATAAGCATGACAAATATCGAAAGGGTTAAGGATGCCTGCAGTATAGTGGATGATATCATGGACAGGATGACTCCCGAAAACACCCTGCAGATGATAAGGGACGGCGTCAATCCCCTTAAGATGAGCATGGAGGAGCTGGATGATTATCTTGTCCGTAATGCAAAGAGCGGCGAGAGTTACAGTGAGTTCCTGGTAAGGATGGAGCAGAAGAACCGCATTACCGCGGATGAGCGCGAAAGCTTTATAGGCGTATACCGTATGCTGCATCAGGTGAGCAGCAGGGACGGAGCTGCCATAGGCAGCCTGATCGATCAGGAAAGAGAGATAAGCTTTGAGAACCTTCTGACTGCGGTCCGCAGCAGGAAGACTGCCGGCATGGATGTCAGCGTGGATGACAGTCTGCAGGGTATGGAAGGCAGCGTGGAGCGTGATATCGCTGCACAGATAGAGACGGCAATGTATAAGGCGGCGAAGAACGATATGAGCGAGGCTGCCCAGGTTCCCCTTGAACTTTACGGCGAGCTTCTTCAGAACGGACTGGCAACGGATGTGGATAACCTGCTGGGTATAAAGGGACTCAGGGAAAAGAGGGGTGAACTCTTTGATATAAGCCGCAGTGCAGCCGGGGCAGCGCATAACAGACAGCATACGCTTCCCGACGGGCGCATAGTCAGCTCAGACGCTGAGACGGCAGCCCCGGGAGCCTTTGATCTTACGGAGGATATCGTGGAGGCC
This sequence comes from uncultured Lachnospiraceae bacterium, assembly GCA_947169935.1. Lineage (GTDB taxonomy): Bacteria > Bacillota > Clostridia > Lachnospirales > Lachnospiraceae > NK4A136. The sequence goes on along the minus strand of CAMVRS010000201.1, from coordinate 35 downwards.
TCTCTTGAACAGGCGTGTGTTCTATGAGATCTTTG
>CAMVRS010000200.1 GCA_947169935.1 uncultured Lachnospiraceae bacterium | reverse complement strand
AATTCATCTCCGTGATCTCCACTCCCGCTTCCTTAAGGAAGCCTCCGTCTATGCCTATCTCTCCGAATTCATTCTCAATGAGCACTACCTGCTCACCTGCCCATGCTTCCTTTAAAAGCTTCTGGATAAGGGTTGTTTTTCCGGCACCCAGGAAACCGGAGATAACTTCTATCTTAGTCATTTTTTATTTCCTTCTTTCTGTAAAGATCCTTCGCTACGCTCAGGATGACATTCAAGCAGTCTTACCGCAGCACTTCTTGTACTTCTTTCCGCTTCCGCAGGGGCAGGGATCGTTGGGATAGATCTTGGGAGTCTCGTGCTTTACGATGCCGGCTCTCTTTGCAGCCTTGTAAAGTTCATCCCTCTTCTCCTGATCGAAGATGGTCTCCCATGCGGGGATATTGTAAAGCCAGTCAGCCTTTGCATCTACCATGTTCATGTAGAGCTTTTCCTTATCGAAAGCCAGGCTTACTTCGGTATTCTCGTCCATGGTCTCGATAGGGTTCTTTTCCTTAAGGCTCTCATCGATACCATCCAGGAAAGCCGTCATATACATGATGGAAAGATCATACTTCTCTGCGAGCTCGGTAACGGTTCCCTTAACTTCTTCATCAGGGTTCTTTAAGAGCTCCTCGTAGACTCTCTTCTCCTCTTTAAAATAATCATTCCAAAGCCTCTGGATCTTGGCCTTGTCATTATTCTTTGTGTCATAGGCCATTGCACGCCATTGATCAAGCAGTCCCATTTCTTTACTCCTTCTTTCTTTTACTTTATTTTTTAATAAGGGCTATAGCGTCCCGCACGCTTTCCACGGGATAGAGCTTTATGCCCTTTATCTCACCTGTCCGCTGTGCACATACCTTGGGCAGCACACATTCCGTATAGCCTAATTTGGCAGCTTCCCTGATACGCTGCTCGGGCTGGCTTACGCCCCTTACTTCTCCGGATAGTCCCACTTCTCCGAAGGCTAAAAGCCTGTCGCTTACGGGAACATTCATGAAGCTGGAAACCACCGCCATCGCTATCGCCAGGTCCAGCGCCGGTTCCGCTATGCGCATGCCACCCGCTATATTAACGTAAGCATCGCACATTCCCAGCTTAAGTCCCAGCCTCTTTTCCAGCACCGCCATCAGCAGATTGATCCTGTTAAGATCCGCTCCCGAAGACTGACGCCTGGGTATTCCGAAGCCCGTCTGACAGACCAGCGCCTGTATCTCAAGCAGTATGGGCCTTGTGCCCTCTATCGAGCAGGCTGTCACTGTTCCGCTGGCGTTTTCCGGTCTTCCCGATAACAGGTATTCCGAAGGGTTCGATACTTCCCGCAGTCCTCCCTCGTACATCTCGAATACGCCTATCTCATTGGTGGATCCGAAACGGTTCTTTACGCCACGCAGTATACGGTAAGACGCATGTCTGTCGCCTTCGAAGTACAGCACGGTATCTACCATGTGTTCCAGTATCCTGGGCCCGGCCACCGTACCTTCCTTTGTTACGTGTCCCACGATGAATACCGATATCGCAAGGGATTTCGAAAGCTGCAGCAGCACCGCCGTGGACTCCCTTACCTGGGATACGCTGCCCGGCGTTCCGCTTACTTCCTCGTTATACATGGTCTGGATCGAATCGATGACCACTATGTCGGGGCGTTCGCTGCGCAGTATGTCGCCTATGGCTGTAAGGTTCGTCTCGCATAAGAGCCTGATATCGCCTTTGAATTCGCCCAGGCGGTCGGCACGCATCTTTATCTGCTTAAGGGATTCCTCGCCGGAGATATATATAAGCTTCTGTCCGGCAGCCGCCATTTCCCTGCAGGCCTGCAGCAGCAGCGTGGACTTTCCTATGCCCGGATCGCCGCCCACAAGTATCATGGATCCCGGCACTACGCCGCCACCCAGTACCCGGTCAAGCTCGGCTATACCGCTGCTTACCCGGTCCTCTTCCGTCAGGCTGATATCTGCCAGCGCCGTGGGCTTTGAGGATTCAACACCGGTCTTTATACGTCCCATAGAAGGCGAAGCCGGTCTGACTTCCTGTTCCGTAAAACTGTTCCAGGCGTGGCAGGCGGGACACTGTCCCATCCACTTGGCGGATTCATTGCCGCATTCCTTGCAGAAAAAGACGATCTTCTTCTTTGATGACGCCATCAGATCTTCTTTATCTCCACCTTAACAGCACCTGCGCCGGCCAGCTCAACGCTCATTGCCAGCTTGCCGCCCAGATTGGTCTTCATGCGGCCTGCCTCTGCATCACCGACTCTTACGTCATATTCGGAATCCTCTGCCAGACCAACGGTGATCATGGCGTCCTCGGGTCCTTCTACGGTGAAGCTGATGCCTTCTGCTGTCTCTTTGAAATTTGATACTGCGGTTCCGGGCACAGACTCATACAGAAAGCTTCCGTTCTTCTCAAGTCTGGTGATCTCCTTAAAGGTCTTTACCTTTAAAAGGTCTCCCGCATGCTTGAAATCCTCAAGCTTGGACTTATTGTCAAGAGAGGGATCGCCGAAGCTGATGCTTCCGTCATTTTCCGAACGCAGTAATTCCTTAATTCCAGACATATTTTTTTCCTCCGTGTTTTATTTTGACTTTGCAGTTTTGTTCTTTTTGATAAATACGGTCTTTCCGTCCTTGCGGCTGGCTGTTATCTCTTCCCCCGGCACCACCCTGCCTGCAAGCACTTCCTCTGCCAGCGGGTCTTCCAGCTGGGTCTGTATCGCTCTCTTAAGCGGTCTTGCGCCCATCTTAAGATCCGTATGGTCTTCTATCAGATAGTCTTTCAAGGTCTGGCTAATGGTGAGCTTAATGTCCATCTGATCCAGACAGCGCTTTGAAAGATCCTTTGATAAGATGCTTATTATGCGCTTAAGATCGGCTTTTGTCAAAGGATGGAATACCTGTATCTCATCGATACGGTTGATGAATTCGGGCTTAAAGATCTTGCGCACCTCATCCATCACGTTTTCCCGCATATGCTCGTAATCCTTTTTCTCATCGCTCTTTGCGGTGAAGCCCAGGTTCTTAGGCGATATGATGCGCTGGGCGCCGGCATTACTGGTCATGATGAGTATGGTATTCTTAAACGATACCTTGCGGCCCTGCGCATCCGTGATATGCCCGTCGTCCAGCACCTGGAGCAGTATATTGAACACATCGGGATGTGCCTTTTCTATCTCGTCAAATAATATGACCGAATAGGGATTGCGCCTTACCTTTTCCGATAGCTGGCCGCCTTCCTCGTAACCAACGTATCCGGGAGGTGAGCCTATCATCTTCGAAACCGAATGCTGCTCCATGTATTCGGACATATCCACTCTTATCAACGCGTTTTCAGATCCGAAAACAAGTTCCGCAAGCGCCTTTGAAAGCTCTGTCTTTCCTACGCCCGTAGGTCCAAGGAATAAGAATGAGCCTATGGGGCGGCGTGGATCCTGCAGGCCTATGCGGCCTCGTCTGATGGCGCGGGATACGGCGCTGACCGCCTCCTCCTGGCCCACAACACGCTTATGAAGCTGCTCCTCCAGTTTAAGGAGACGCTCGCTTTCCTTCTCCGCCAGCTTCTTTAAGGGGATCTTTGTCCAGAGGCTTACGGCCTCGGCGATGGCGTTTTCATCCACCGTATCGCTCATTCCCTTATTCTTCTTTTCCGCATCGGCTATGGCCTTTGCAAGCTTTTTCTTAAGCTGCTCCTGGGCCTGTCTTAATTCGCCTGCCTGCAGAAAAGCCTCTATCTTGATGGAGCGTTCTATCTGGTCTTCCTTTTTGCTTATCTCCGCCTGGAGCTCGCGCACCCTCTCCGGTACGGTCATGCCGCGGAGCTTCTTTGCCGACGCCGCCTCATCGATCAGGTCGATGGCTTTATCGGGCAGATAACGGTCGTTGATATAGCGCTCCGAAAGCCTTACAGCGGCTTCCAGCGCCTCCGGCAATATCTTTATGCCATGATGCTCCTCATAGCGGGGAGCGACGCCCTTAAGTATCTCTATTGCCTCCTCTATGGAGGGCTCTTCAACACTGACGGGCTGGAAACGGCGTTCCAGTGCCGCATCCTTTGAGAAATACTTGCGGTATTCCGTAACGGTGGTGGCACCTATCAGATGTATCTCCCCTCTTGCCAGAGCGGGCTTTAAGATATTTGAAGCATCGATGGAGCCCTCTGCCCCGCCGGCGCCTATCACCGTATGTATCTCGTCCAGGAAAAGGATAACGTCGCCGCTCTCGATGACTTCGTTCATAAGGCGCTTTAAGCGCTCCTCGAATTCGCCCCTGTAACGGCTGCCCGCCACCATGCCGGAAAGGTCCATGGTTATCAGGCGCTTGTTCTTTACGGTATCCGGCACTTCCCCCGCTGCTATGGCGTTTGCTATGCCTTCGACTATGGCTGTTTTTCCAACGCCGGGCTCACCCACCAGACAGGGATTGTTCTTTGTCCTGCGGCTCAGTATCTGGATGACACGCCTTATCTCTTCCGTCCTGCCTATAACGGGATCCAGTTTCCCCTCATGGGCAAGGGCCGTTAAGTCCTTACCGAACTGGGAGAGCATCTCGTTATTCTCCTGACGGGCGCCGCGGCGGTTGCCGGCCTTTAAGACCTTCTTTACATAAGCCGCGCAGTCATTGCCCATAAAACGGATAACGTCTTTATAAAAACGGTTGATATCAAGGCTGCAGGCGCTCAGAAGCCGCAGTGCCACACAGTCCTGAACAGCAAAAACAGCCAGCAGCAGATGCTCCGTGCCGGCTTCGGCAGATCCTGTTTCTTTTGCTATCTGGGGTGCCTTGCGGATAACTTCCGCAGCCTTTGCGGAATAATCGTGGCGCTCTTTAAGAAGGGTGGTGGATCCGCCCGCAGGTGATATGGTCTCCCGCATGAGTTCTATGATGCGGCTCTCATATATCCTGCTTTCCTTAAGGATCGCAGCTCCCACTCCCGTGCCTTCGCGTATGATGCCTGCAAGGATATGCTCCGTGCCCGTATAGCCGGCATGCATCTCCCTGGAGATCATATCCGCAAGTTCCAATGCTGAATTAGCTTTAGCGGTAAATCCCTCAGGCATGTCTTACTTCACCTTTTCGTATTCTTCATCGATAAGTCTGTGCAGGGTCTCTGCGCTTATTCCCTTGCAGCGTGCCCTTGCTACCAGAAGAGCCAGATCATTGCTGATCTCTTTATCATCGCTGCCCTTCCTGTATTCCACTTCCACCCTGGCGCCGCTGCGGCGGTCTATCTTAAGATAGCCCTCCTGACGCAGCAGTGAATACGCCTTGTTTACGGTATGCATATTGATGCCTATATCCGAAGCCAGCTGCCTTACGGAAGGCAGGGAATCGCCCTTGGTAAGCCTGCCGCAGGCGATCTGGGTGATAATCTGGTTCCTGACCTGCATATAAAATGCTTCTTCACTGTCAAAATCTATATTGATCGTAAATGCTTCTTCTGCCATTATTGCCTCCAAAAAAACCGAAAAAAAGCCCTCGGTGTTATAGATAGAGTATAACACCGAGGGTCATTAATGTCAAGGATATTTTTTACTCATCATCATCGTCATCGATGGGTCTGCTCTGGCGTCCTGCCTGGGGTCTTGCCATCTGGCCGCCCTGAGGTCTTGCCTGACGCTGTCCGGGTGCTCCCGGCTGGCTCTGGCGTCTTACAGGCTGCTGTCCGGGTGCTCCGGCAGGTCTGCCCTGTCCCTGAGGTCTCTGTCCCGGCGCTCCTGTGGGTCTGGGTCCGCCTACAGGTCTCTGGCTGGGTCTCTGAACCTGGCCGGGTGTTCCTGCGGGTCTGCCCTGTCCCTGAGGTCTCTGTCCCTGGGGTGCTGCGGGTCTGCCCTGTCCCTGTGGTCTGCCCTGTCCCTGTACGGGTGCTGCGGGCTTGGTATTTACAGGACGGCGGGGACGATAATCGTCATCATCATCGTCATCATCATCTTCATAATCCTTGCCTGCGAAAAGCTTGTAGGCCATGAATGCACATGCAAGCGCAAGTACAACAACTACTATGATCAGAGCTATTACTACGCCCTTGCTTGCTCCGCCGCCGGGCTTTGCCTCTGATGCGGTGCCTCCGTTGTCAACAAGGAAATCGATGTAACGTATCCATCTGCCTTCACCCTGGTCATAAAGGAACCAGCCAACATTTCCCGAAGGTGAATTTGCATAGAAGATATAGAAAGTATCATCCTTCTCCCATGCCTGTACCTCTCTGTCGCCAACCTTGATACGGGTCTCCTTGAATCCATCGGGTAAAGCGGGTGCTGCAACGCTTCCGTCCTCACCTGCGGGAGGATCCATAGCCAGGATGCTTCCCATGGTCCCCGTGGCTTCCGGTGTCTGGTCTCCGCCGCCTTCAGCAGGGGTATCAGCGGGCTGATCGCCGCCATCTTCGGCTCCGGAGTCTCCCGAAGGCTCATCCCATACGATATCTATCATATCCTCACGGATATATCCGTGAATATTAGCGCCACCTGAGGTACCGCTTATCTCATACCAGACATAGTTATCACTTCCGTTCACCTTGCCCTGTACGGTGAAGCTGTCACCGCCTGCAACATGTGCAACGCTGGCTCCGTCAACCGCAGAAGCACGTACATTTACGTTCTGCTTGCCAGCCTTTACCGTAGCCGTACCCGTTGTTGCCTCGTCATCGGTCGCATGGGCAAAAAGCTGCATGGTAAAAAACAGCACAGCAACCAGAATGAACGCAAGACCATACCTGCTTAAATAATTCGACTTCTTACTTTCCATCTCTCCATCCCTTTCTTGATATTGGCTCATCCGCCTTCAGCAGACTATTATATATTATTATTATGTAAACTTCAAGACCTTTTTATACATCATCTATGGCTTTTCCGATATCATGACGCAAGTATTTGTTATCGAATTTAACCCATTCGGTT
>CAMVRS010000199.1 GCA_947169935.1 uncultured Lachnospiraceae bacterium | reverse complement strand
TCCGGCTTTGCTTCTTCCTTCTTTTCCTCTCCGGCAGTACCACCTATGGTAAGATCCGAAAAATACTTCAGGAAATCATCGATCTTTATCTCCAGGATCCCGTCCGCTATTCTTTTGGCTATAACATTGGCTAACCCGTGCCCCTTAACGCCATCACTCCCCTTTGTAGCTGTATACTTTACCTTTTGCACAGCGGCAAAGCCCCTGGTATCCCTCAGCTTTATGGTATCGGGATCCTTGCCTTCCCCTATGACCGTATAAGCCTGTGATTTCTGCAATCCCAGTTTCTTTAATTCGGCTTCCTCCCCACGGCTTGCAGATGCCGTCAGCATCTTTTTCTGTCCTTGGGCATCCTTTACCGCTTTAAGTATCTCATCCTTCTTATCCCCGGCTTTCTCTTCGGGAATGGCGATCTGTTCCAGCTTATTCTTTCCCAAAAGCATGGACATTCCCAGCTCTGTATTTCCATCCTCAAGAGACTTCATTTCCATCTTTTTACCGCCGGCGTCTTCAATTTTCAGAGCCAGCGCCGCTTTTTCGACAACACGTACCCAGAGCGCACTGTCGTTTGAGCCTCCTGCCACCGCAGATTTTGACACAAGTATGTTTTTAGGGTTACCCTCCTTATCGAAAAGCCGTACCTGTGCCGCCAGGTCTCCGTTAGGCTTTACCAGTTCGTTTCGTATATAATCGGGATCGGACTGCGCAAGTGCCGCAAGTGGTGCAAGGAACCAGCTGTCGTTGGTCTCTCCCCTCTTTACATCTTCAACGCTTATCACATTATCGGGTCCGAAAAGAGGTGCCCTGTTTTCCTCACTTGCCGTCAAAAATAATGTATCCGATACCGTCAGCCAGGACGCTGACTTTTTATCTTCCTTTTTATCTTCCTTCTTCTCTTCCTTTTTCTCTTCTTTCTTTCCTTCCCCGGCTTTTTTCTCCTCCCCTGCAGGTTTCGCCTTGTCCTTTTCGGGTTTGGCTGCAGGTTCTTCCTCCTTTACTTCCTCTATGCTCCCATCATCCTTTTTCCTATACTTCTTTTTATCGATTGCCCATTTATACGCCGCTTTTTCGGCTTCATCGGCATTTTCTCTTTCAACCTGATCAGCCTTCTTCAGAAGCAGGGCATAAAAATCCTTCTTATTGGGAAAATCTTCATATTTAGCATCACCTTCGCCGCCCACTACTCCCACGGCATGTGATTCATTTATTATATCAGCCACGGTGCTTTTCCCGATAGGCACCATATAGGCGATCAGTGCCAGCCGGAAATCCAGCAGCTCCTGGGCAGACGCTCCCATCATCTTATAAGCCGCCAGCATATGACCTGCAGAATCTTTCTTCTTTGCTTCCTTAAGCCGTTCACGCATCATGGTAACATCATCCATGGCCTTGAACTCTTCAACTTTTTCCTTATCCAGCATTCCTGCCGCTGCCAGCTCTTCCTTGCTCTTGAGCTCATTGGCTTTAAACAGCTTCATCTCATCTTCAAGCTTGTCGGTTTTATTTACCTCGGTAAATCTCTTTTTCCGATACTTTGCTTTGTATTGTTCTACTTCCTTGTTAAAGTTAAGTCTGGCCGCTCTTATCCTCTGTCTTCTTTCCTCCGCATTGCCTCCGTGGCTCTTTGACCTTCTCTGTCCAAGAGACCACAGATCTCCCAGGCCCCTGTTGTTAAAGGAAGTATTGTTTATTCTCTGGTATAAAGTCATTTTAGGCAGTCTGCTCCCGGCAAGTTTTCCTATCCTTTGACCGCTCTTTCTTTCCTCTGCCTCCTTAGTAAGACCTATCTGTTTGAGCTTAACATTATCGCCTTTCATTTTTTCGGCAGTATAAGCAACTCCTCTTTCCTCAGCTGCCTGACTGATCGTCTTCTTGCTTTTCTGCTTCCCGATAAGCTTGTCCATAGACTTATCTTCACGGCTCTTCTTGATCATGTCCATATTCAGCTTAAGCTGCAGTCCATTTCTGGCATTAAGTTTAGCCGCTTCTTCATCTGTTATTGATCTGAATATCTGCGAAAGATTTTGGTGTGCAACCCCATCTTTATCCTGGCCTGCTTCCATGTCCATACCGCCGGTATTGACAGCATTGTCCAGAAGGGACATCTGCTCCATCAGTGTTCCCTTTCCGCTTCCCACATCGGCTACATACATACCCGCTTTCTGTACGTCCTCAAAGCTTCCGTCAGTCATGGTATAGCCTTTACCGAAAGCCGTATCTCCGCCCAGCATAAGAGCCCCTCTTATGCCTCCGGTATCCTTGTCAATGCCGTCCAGAAGCTCATCACCCATGTACTCCTTCACATTCCGGGCCTTTTCCAATTCCGCTTTATGGGACGCCCATGCAGCTTTCATTTCATCACCCTGATTGAACAGAGTTTCCGCCTGCTCCTTTGTCAGGTTCTGGGATACTTGCAGTTCCCCGTAATACGCCTTTATATCATTCACTTTTCTTTCAAAAGCGGCATTTTCTTCTCTCTCCATACGCTCGCCTTCTTCCCTCTGGCGCTTCCTGATCTCCTGAAGACGGTTGTAGCGTATAAGGAGCATACTTATCTTGGAGAAAGCTTTCTTGCTTTCCTGCTTTACAGCTTCGGTCTCATAAAGGCTCCTGGCAAATTCCAGTTCCTCCCCCGCAGATTTTCTTTCCCGTTCCTCGACCTCATCTATCTCACGCATTTCGACCATTTCCTGGCCGGGGTCCTGTCTGCCTGTGCTTTTTTTATCTTTTTGTCCTTTTGGCATAGCTTTCCTCCGTTACCGGTCCGTAAAACTATAATAGTGCATATTATTCCATGTATAACTATATCGTTATTAAAGTAACAAAAGCGCAACAGTCCGGCTTATGCAGACGTTGCGCTTCCTGTCCTCTGATCATATGCGAAAACCCTTAGCTGCCTATAATGGAGTTATATACTCCTTCATATTTATTGAAGGCAGCTTTAGCCATCAGTATATCTTCTCCTGTTATCACCGACTTGCGTATATTCTCCGTAGCAGCCTCAAGGGCTTTGATCATCTTCTCATCAAAACCACGGGATTCGCTGAAATAGAACTCGGCCAGCGCCTCGATCAGCTTATCGAATTCGGCGGGATCCAGCATATACGTGCTGACATTCTTTGTATGAGCTCCCTTTTTAAGAAAAGGGTGTTTTATCTTGTATTTCTTAAGAGCTTCCAGGCTGGGAACTCCCACATAATCGGGGAACCATTTGATGGCAAAAAGATCATCAAACAGCTTCTTTACATCTTCCCTTAATGACCCTCCCTGGGATTCCTGGATGATAGACTTCTGTCTGTTCCTTACTGACTGGAGATTGCGCAAAAGCGCTGCGAGTTTATCTCCAAGAGCCATGAACTGCGGCATACTGCTGCTCTGGGCAGACCCCTCGCTGCGAAGCGCGAGTATATGATCCTTGCAGAGTCTCTGGGCCTCCTCCACATATCCTATGGACTGGGAAAGGGGCTCCTCCATGGTTGCAGGATCAAACCCGTATTTATCGGCAAAATCGCTGATATACTTGTAATAATCCTCGTTTCCCTTCAAAACTTCAGAAATGTAGTTTTGGAGTTCTTCCTCGTTCATCCCCTCAAACGGCCTCCCCGATAAGAATAAATACCTTCAAGACGCACTTATGCCTTATAAAAACACATAAATGATTTTAGCACGATAAATCAAAAATGTAAAGTTATATATCCACTCCGTAATCCCTCAGATACGCCTGCATATCTTTGTAATCAGCGAAATCTTTGCTCCAGCCGTGGACCGCATAGGGTATATCACCCGTCACGGCTCTCTCGCGAAGGTGATACTCCGCCGCAAACTCCCTGCCGGTAAGCAGATCAGCCGGTTTGAAGCCTATTCCGCTGTCCCTGCCAAAAACGCCGAAGAATATATCCTCGTTGCGTTTTGTAAACCAGTATATCCTGCGCCAGCCGAATTTATGTATCAGCTGCCGGCAATGCTCTATATGGCGCAGGGAAAATCCGCCGTTTCCCATGACTATTCCGTTATTCCTGCCCTTGCAGCAGCGTATCTTAAACCCCGGAAATCCGTTTTTCTTTATAAAGGTCCATTCCCATATACGGCGTGCCGGCTCCCAGGGCGCCCCGTAATAATCGTAGCCCTTCTCTATGAATTCATCCAGACGGTCCTCATCCTGCCAGATGACCGCATCCGGCTGGGCTATCAGCATGTAGTCATATCTGTCAAACGCCCTGTAGAAACCTTCCGAAAGCAGCAGCCTGTTATACCCTTTTATCCCTTTAAAAAACCGGGCATCAAAGCGCCGCTGCCCCACAGCCGGGAAGTTTTTTGCATAATAGCTGCTGTCAAGGCCTTCGGGAAGTATAAATACCAGATCCCTGTTCTTAAGCACCTTTACATACCGTTTTACACAGGCTTCCTCATCAGTATCAAACGCATCCTTATATACAGGTATAAGTACGACGGTCTTCATGGACAGACCTCCTTATACAGATCTTCGATGGTCATGACCATATTCTCCCAGGAGAAACGCCATTCATCGGCCTTTATGTTCTCTTTAAACTCCGCAGCATGATCACCGGCAAAAAACTCCGTTATGGCATTTGACAGGGCCCCGGGATCTCCCGGCTGTACTATATAACCGGTAGATGCGTCCGTAACCGCCTCCGGAAGACCGCCCACAGCCGTAGCTATTACCGGCAATCCGAAGCCGAAAGCTATCTGGACTATACCGGACTGGGTTGCGGAGATATAGGGACAGATACACAGATCTGCAGCCGCAAAATAGGGTTCCACCTCATTATCCGGCACATAGCCGTCTCTTATCATAAAATGATCTTTAACGCCGGAAGCATCTATAAGGGACATATACTCTTCTTTAGCGCCGCCGAAGTCACCTACTATGCAGATCTTTACATTTCCAAGTGCTTTAACACAGGCCGGTGCCGCCTGTATCAGGTATTTAAGCCCTTTATATTTTCTTACCAGCCCAAAGAAAAGCAGCACTTTGTCATCAGCGGAAAGTCCCAGCTGCTCTCTTGCTTCTTCGCGGCTTATTCCTTTTAAGCGGAAAGCGTTATAGGTGGGATGCATATTCCTTTTATAAGGCATGGACGGAAGCATGGACTTAAGATCCGCTTCGTCTTCCTTTGAATGCACGATACAGCCTGCCGCTTTCTTAAGTGTTCCTTTGGAAAGCAGCTTATCCATGGGGAAACGCTCATGGGGCAGTACATTATGGCATATCAGAAAGATGGGGATACCCTTAAGGCGGGAGAACAGCCCCTGATAACAGGGCGCAAAATAGGGATGCCACCACTGGGCTATTACCAGATCCGGTTTAAGATTTCGTATCTGCTTTGCAGCCCCGCCCCAGTTAAAGGGGTTGGCTGTATTAATTATAAAACGGGTATCTTTTATCTCGAAGGTCTTATTGCCGTAATCCCTCTGCTCCTTTTTAAAAAGGATCCTGGGATACTGCATGGAATATGATATGCATTCCACTTCATGAGTTTCGGAAAGAGCCCTGACCATAAGCCCCGTATAATGGGAAATGCCGCCCTTGAAAGGATAGACGGGTCCTATGACAGCTATGCGCTTTAGTTCCCTCGCCATATCAGATGCACCTCTTTGCATAAGACAGCCATTCATCAGTGATGCGCGCCGTTCCTGCCATATCCCTGATCTTCTTAGCCTCTGCCGCCACCCGCTGCGCTTCTTCCGGGTAATCTGCCATCTTTGACATGGCAGCTGCCAGTTCTTTGGGATTTCCCACTTCCGATAGCAGACCGTTTTCCCCGTCACTGATCAGGCTGGCCGGGCCCCCGCAGGGACAGTCGGTAGCGATGACAGGAAGACCTATAGCCATAGCCTCCATAAGCGCATTGGGCATGCCCTCATATTTGGAAGAGAGAACATAAGCCGTCACATCTTTTATACAGTCCGCCACATTGCTGCGGCTGCCCATAAAGATGATCTTATCCTCCAGCCAGTGGGCATGGACGTATTCAGCCACCTGAAGCTTACTGTTATCACCGCTGTCGCCGCCGTAAATCTCCAGCGTATATTCTTCATGATCCTTAAGAAAGATCTCAAACGCCTTTACAAGGGTCATATAATCCTTTGCATCATGGAAACGTCCCACAGCGGCAAATACCTTGCGCATCTTTTCGGACCGCTCCGTTTTAAGATAGCTTTCGCTGATGGGATTTAATATGACAGCAGCCTTCTTTGCCACTTCCGCAGGGAAGAAATCCCTTGCCTGGGCCGTCTGGAATACCGCGCCGGCCGCCTGCTTATAAAGACTGCCGCTGATGAGTTTCTGGCGGGAAGAAGCATAATCCACCCTCGGATCGCTCCTTACGGAGATGATAACGGGTATCTTAAGCGGCTTTGCAGCCAGGATAGCCCTGTAATTGGCTGTCTGCATGAAGGCATAGACCACATCGGGTTTCTCCTTTGCAAGGCAGTCTCTCAGCTTCTTTATGCGCAGCTTCATTCTGGCAGGCTTTGATCTTTTATTCTCCTCTTCCGAAAGGCCGACATCTATACGACGAACGCCTTCCGGCAGGGGATACTCCTCTTTCTCCACCGCCAGGGTTGCGATACATACATCCATCCCGCGGCGCGCCATCTCCCCCGCAAGGGTGGTGACCACACGCTCGGCTCCGCCCTTACCCAGACTGTAGATATGGAATAATACCTTATCTATCTTTTCCGTACTCATCAAGCAATCCCTTATATATCTCCTGAAGCTCCATAACCTGGGCCTCCACGTCAAAGCCCTTTGCTTTCATCGCTTCGCAGTATTTCATTTCACCGGCTCCGGCGTCTCTTTTATATTTATCCGACATCGATACCGCAGTACGCGCCCAGACTTCCGCACTTTCATTGAGAGAAAGGTATTTAAGCAGC
>CAMVRS010000198.1 GCA_947169935.1 uncultured Lachnospiraceae bacterium | reverse complement strand
GTATTGATGAATAGTTTATATTGCACATAAAAGAAGTCCTACATTATACAAATTAGGCAAGGGCGCTGTATCGGTGATACGGCGCCCTTTCTGTTTTGAAACAGGAAGATAAGGAGGGATACAAGATGAAGGAATTAAATATATTTATACGTCCGGAAAAGCTTGAGGATGTGAAAGCAGTACTTGATAAGATCCACTGCGGAGGAATGACATTATCGACCTGTATGGGCTGCGGTACCCAGAAGGGCGTATCCGATGAAGGAAGCGTAAATGAGATAAAGGGTTATAAAACGACCATTAATCTTCTTCCGAAAGTAAAGGTGGAAGTGGTGGTAAATGATAAGGATGTTGAAACCGTAATATCAAATATCTGCGAAGTTTGTGCTACCGATCATGTGGGAGACGGAAAGATATTCATTAAAGATGTTGAAGATGCGGTGAGGATCCGTACCGGAGAAAGAGGAGTAAAGGCGTTATAGCCGGAGGTACGCATATGGGTACTATAGTTGAGATGATAGGAGTAAATAAAAGATACGGTTCTAATCATGTGGTAAAAGATCTGAACCTGACGGTGAATGAGGGCGAATTCCTTACACTCCTGGGCTCTTCCGGATGCGGAAAGACTACCACACTCAGAATGATAGCAGGATTTGAAGAACCCAGTACGGGAACGATCAAGGTGGAGGGTGTACCTGTAGAGGAAAAGGAACCTTATGAGAGAAACGTAAATACAGTGTTCCAGACATATGCGTTATTCCCGCACAAAACGATCTTTGACAATATAGCATACGGACTGAAGATGAAGAAGGTTCCCAAACCGGAGATAAAGGAGAGGGTGCTGGAGATGATGGAGATGGTACAGCTTTCGGGCTTTGAAAAAAGATATCCGTCACAGCTTTCTGGCGGACAGAAACAGAGAGTTGCCATAGCCAGAGCACTTATCAACCGCCCGCGGGTACTTCTTCTGGATGAGCCGCTGGGAGCGCTGGATCTTAAGCTCAGGAAGCAGATGCAGCTGGAGCTTAAAAGGCTACAGAAAAAGCTGAACATCACATTCATATATGTAACGCACGATCAGGAAGAAGCGCTGACCATGAGCGACAGGATAGCGATAATGCATGACGGTATAGTGGACCAGCTGGATACGCCTACCGAGATATATGAGCACCCGGCTACGAGGTTTGTAGCAACCTTTATAGGAGAGACCAATACCTATGACGGCTGCGTTACCAGTATCCATGAAGGCGTAGCAACGGTGACACTGGAAAACGGTGCGGTAAAGGTTAAGTGTGATGACAGTTTTTCGATACTGGAATATGCGACCATTTCCGTAAGGCCGGAAAAGATGCGCTTTCAGACAACGCCCCATGACGGTTTTGAACTGGTAGCGATAGTTAAGGATTATATCT
Organism: uncultured Lachnospiraceae bacterium; assembly: GCA_947169935.1. GTDB lineage: Bacteria > Bacillota > Clostridia > Lachnospirales > Lachnospiraceae > NK4A136. The sequence continues at coordinate 5,512 of CAMVRS010000198.1, read as the reverse complement.
ATGTGGGAGCAGTGCTTAAATGTATCGTATCGCTGCCTAACGGAAATGAATTAAAGATAGAAAGACTTGCGGGACAGGAGCTTCCGCCTATAGGAAGCAGGATCTATCCCTACTGGGAGCCGGAAGATGCGGTACTGATACATAATGACAGCTATAAGATATTTAAGATATTAGATGAGATAAAGCTTGCGTAGGAAAAGATCCTTCGGGCTAAAGCCCTCAGGATGACAAAAGGGAGCGGAGGGAAGAATATGAGCGGGAAAGCATCAAAACATGAATTCAGATCAAATACTCTGCCGGCTCTTGTGACAGTCGGTCCTGTGGCGCTGCTCCTTCTGTTCCTGGTGGTAGCTCCGCTGATCCTGGTAGCGGTGATGAGTTTTTGCAAGACCGATGAGTACTACAATGTGGTATATGAATTTACCGCTGCCAATTACGGAAAACTTTTATCCGTTGATTATGTAAAGATATATGCCAGATCGCTTCTGATATCCTTTATCACAACACTGATCTGCGTGCTTATCGGATATCCCTTTGCATATATCATAGCCAGGACAAAGAGCAAAAAGAAAAAGCTCTTATATATGCTGGTGATAATCCCGTTCTGGACCAATTCGCTGATAAGGATCTACGGATGGAGAAGCTTTCTTGGAAACAGCGGCTGGCTTATAAAGATATTGACGCTTCTGCATTTGGCGGACGGATCTGTGGATCTTCTGTATAAGACCGGGACTACGATATTAGGCATGGTATACTGCTTTGTCCCGTTTATGGTACTCCCGCTTTATACAGCAATAGAAAAGCTGGACGGAAGCCTGCTGGAGGCATCAAGCGATCTGGGAGCCAGACCTGTACGTACATTATTTGAAGTGATACTTCCCCTGACATCAGGCGGTATCTTTTCCGGATGCATAATGGTATTTATACCCTGTCTCGGTTACTTCTTCGTATCGAACATACTGGGAGGCGGTAACACCGATATGATAGGTAACCTGATAGAAAGACAGTTTAAGAGCGCGAATAACTGGCCGCTTGGTGCAGCGCTTTCGATCATACTGATACTGGTAACAATACTGCTGGTAAAGATCTATCAGAAGCTTGGCGGAGACATGGATAGTCTTGGAGTATGAGAGGTGCCTATGAAAAAGAAAGGAAAAGAAAAACGTAATAAGGGATTAAGTATATTGTTTTGTTCGGCAGTTTATCTGTTCTTGTTCCTACCTCTCTTTGTGGTTGTGGCAAATTCATTTAACTCCACAACCACAAAGCCCTATCTTAGCTGGAAGGGATTTACACTGGACTGGTACGTAAAACTCTGGAGTAATTCATCGTTGCTGGAATCCTTCGGAAACACCATGCTGATAGCGCTGCTCAGTACATTGCTGTCAACGATCATCGGAACGCTGGGAGCCGTAGGGATCTACAGATACAAGTTTAAGGGCAAGGGCATAATAAACGGGCTTTTATATATACCGGTGGTCATCCCGGAAATAGTCATAGGCATAGCTCTGCTGACTATCTTTTCAAACACCGGAGTTCCGCGTGGAATGCTTACGCTGATCCTTTCACATGTGAGTTTCTGTGTACCATATGTGATCTTCAACGTGAGAGCAAGACTTTCGGGATACGATGCATCGGTAGAAGAGGCCAGTATGGACCTGGGTGCTGACCGTATAGTGACATTCTTCGAGATCACTTTACCGATACTTGCACCCGGAATAGCAGGAGGAGCCCTGTTGGCGTTTACGCTTTCCATAGATGATGTGATCATAAGCTACTTCGTTAACGGACAGACCAAGACTTATCCGTTGAAGGTTATGGAAAGCATCAAAAGCGGTGTTTCACCGGATGTTAATGCACTGTCGGCGCTTTTATTACTGGGTACGATCGGCCTGGTGTTCATAACGCAGAGCGGCATATTATCCGGAAAGCATAATAAAGTCTGAATAAGACGGGAAAAGGAGGAACGAAATATGAAGAAGAGATTATCAGTTTTGGCATCAGTATTAACTTTGGCTGTAATGTGTATGACAGGATGCGGAGAGACAGGAGCCGGACAGGCTAATGCGGCAGCAGGAGGAACTGCCGAGGATAAAGGGGAACTGAACCTGTTTGTATGGACAGAGTATCTGCCGGATTCGGTGGTGGATAAGTTTGAAAAAGAAACCGGTATAAAGGTAAATGTTTCTACCTATTCATCAAATGAGGATATGCTGGCAAAAGTAAAGTCAGAGGCGGCAGGCGCATATGATGTGCTTCAACCCAGCGATTACATGGTGGCACAGCTTATTGCGCAGGGTATGCTTAAGGAACTTGATTTTGACAGGCTTCCGAATTTCTCGCACATAGGTGAGAGCTATAAGGATCCCAGCTATGATCCCGGCAATGTTTATTCGGTGCCTTATATGGGTGGCGCCGGAGCTATAGCGGTAAATACCGATAAGGTGGACCTTGATATAACATCCTATGAAGATCTTTTCGATCCTTCCTTGGAAGGAAAGCTGGTAGTGCTGGATGATTTCCGTGCTGTCATAGGTATGACAAATAAAGCAATGGGTTATGACTTAAGTGAAACGGATCCGGCAAAGCTTGCTCTGGTATCAGATAAGCTTATGGAGCTTAAGAAAAATGTGGCTCTGTATGATTCGGATTCACCCAAGAGCGCATTGATATCCGGCGACTGCTATGCAGGAATGATATGGAGCGCAGAGATAGCAATGGCTATGGCGGAAGTACCTTCGATAAAAGTCATATATCCTGATGAAGGTGCATACCTCTTCTTTGATAACTGGGTAGTGACCAAGGATTCGCCTAATTATGATAACGCAATGTTGTGGATGAACTTTATGATGGATCCCGAAAACATGGCGATGGTACTGGAAGAGTTCCCTTATCTTTGCGCTAATACCGATGCTATCGCGATAATGGGCGAAGAATACAGCAGCAATCCGGCAAAGAATCCGCCTGCAGATGCTATCGCAAAGGGTAGTTTTGTTGAGAACCTGGACAGCGATATTCTGGAACTTTACAGTGACATGTGGACTAAGTTAAAAGAATAGCCTTAAGTATCTTTTGGATAACAGGGCAAAGGGGCCCGGGACGGACAAAGATCTGTCCCGGGTTTTGATTTAAAAGGGAGATGAGATTATGGCGATTGATTTTTTGTATATGAGCGAGAAAGACATGATCGATGCCGGAGTGCTTGATGCCAAAGGCTGTGTGGAGACCATGAGAGACGTAATGAGCCTTTTCGGAAAGGGAGATTATATCATGGGTGGCCCGAAAGGCGATGAACACGGGCTTCAGATAAACTTTCCCAAAGCTAAGGATATCGAAAACTTTCCTCTGGATAACGGTCCGGACAGAAGATTTAATGCGATGCCTGCATATCTGGGCGGAAGGTTTCATATAGCGGGACAGAAATGGTACGGATCGAATCATGACAATATAAAGAAGGGACTTCCCAGATCGATACTTATGGCCACACTTAATGATGTGGATACCGGAGCTCCCATAGCTTATATGTCGGCAAATCTCTTAAGCGCCATGAGGACGGGTTCCATGCCGGCAATGGCAGCAAGCTATCTGGCAAACAGTGATTCGGAAGTGCTTTCGATACTGGGCCCCGGCGTGATAAATAAATGCGCGTTGATGAGCTATATGGCTGTTCTTCCTAAGATAAAAAAGATAAAGATAAAAGGAAGTACTCCGACGTCCGCTTCAACCCTGGCGTTTAAGAAATTTATCGAAGAGAAGTATCCTCAGGTTAAAGAGATCGAAATCTGCGAAAACCTTGGGCAGGCCTGCATGGATGCAGATGTGATAAGTGAAGCAATGTCCGTAAGTCCGGATAAAGCGGAGGAATTCCGGCTTGAATGGTTTAAGAAAGGTGCATCGGTATTTTCGATGGGAAGCTTTCTTTTCAGGGAATTCGATAAGCTGACGGGCACTACGATGGTAGTAGATAACTACGGCATGTATGACAAATACATGAACAACTTTATTGCAAGAGGACCTGTGGATGAGCTTGGAAACAAGAGGGAATGGGTGATCATGGGAATACATTTCATCCATCTGGTAAGGGAAAGAAAGATTAAAAGAGAACAGGTGATAAACCTCTGCGATATCGTAAACGGCATATCGCAGGGAAGGACTTCTAAAGATGAGATAGTGCTCTGCAGCAGCGGAGGGATGCCCATAGAGGATGTGGCGTGGGGATATGACTGTTACAGAAAGGCTGTCGAAAACGGTATAGGTACTAAGCTTAATCTTTGGGACGAGCCTTACATGAGATAGATCGCGTTAAGAAGGGAGTTGATGATATGAGCTATCCGGCAATTGATTTTCTGTTTTTAAATGAGGAAGACATGATAAAGGCCGGCGTTAAGGATATGCCTGCATGCATAGAAGCAATGGAAGAGGTTATCAAATGCCTGAATTCCGGGGATTATGTGATGGGAGGCGAGAATCATAACTCACACGGAAGCCAGGTTACGTTTCCGGAAGACTCTGCTTTTCCCAATATGCCGAAAGATATGGGAGATGACAGAAGATTTATGGCTATGCCCGCATATATTGGCGGCCCCTTTGATCTGATGGGTATGAAGTGGTACGGATCGAATATGGCTAACCGTGAGAAAGGTCTTCCCAGATCAATACTCACTGTGATGCTGAACGATAAGGATACCGGAGCACCGTTAGCCCTTATGAGCGCAAATCTTTTAAGTGCATACAGGACCGGCGCGATACCCGGAGTCGGAGCCAGATATCTTGTAAAAAAAGATGCCAGGGTATGTGGGATATGCGGCCCCGGTGTAATGGGAAAGACTTCACTGGCAGCTATTATGGCGGTATGTCCCGGGATAGACACGCTAAAGGTTAAGGGGCGTGGAAAGGCATCGCTTGACAGGTTCGTTACATACGTGAAAGAAAAGTATCCTGCTCTTAAGAAGGTAACGGCGGTTGAAACTGTGGAGGAACTGGTAAAGGACTGTGATGTTATCTCTTTTGCTAATTCGGGAGGATATGATCCTTCGACTTATCCCTTCGTTAAGATGGAATGGGTAAAACCCGGAGCTGTGATCATCGGCTTAAGCGCATTTGATATGGATGCGAAGGAGCTGGCTTCATGTTCGCTGGTGGTGGATAATATCAAACTTTACCAGGCATGGGCGGAAGAGTTTCCTTATCCTTCATTCGGAATAAATAACATCATTGGTTCAAAGTTCACCGATATGGCGCATGACGGAGTGATCTCCATGGATGAGATAACGGATCTGGGAGATATCATTTTCGGCAAGAAACCCGGGAGAGTAAGCGGAGATCAGATATTTGTTTATTCCGTAGGAGGCATGCCGGTGGAAGATGTGGCGTGGGGAAAGGTATGTTATGAAAACGCAAAGAAACTGGGACTGGGAACAAAGTTACATTTATGGGACAGTCCGGATATGTGTTAAGGACTGAGACGGATAAATACAGAGAGGAGATCAGGATCATGGCAGATAGGATAGCG
>CAMVRS010000197.1 GCA_947169935.1 uncultured Lachnospiraceae bacterium | reverse complement strand
TCCGCGATATGTATGCGGGTAAGGAACTGCTGACTACCGGTATGAGGAAGGAAACGGAGCGCTGCAGCCTGTGTCTTGATAAGGTCCGTGAAGGAAAGACGGTGAGCCTGATCTGCAGCGGTGACGCAGGAGTATACGGCATGGCTTCGCTTATGCTGGAGATGGCCGGGGAGGCATCTGGTGTGGAAGTGGAGATAGTGCCCGGAGTTACCGCAGCTTTAAGCGGAGGAGCACTGCTGGGAGCGCCGCTGGGACATGACTTCTGCGTTATAAGCTTAAGCGACCTGCTGACGCCGATGGAACTGATAGAAAAGAGACTGCGATATGCGGCTATGGGTGACTTTGTCATAGTGATCTATAATCCTTCCAGCAAAAACCGGCCGGATCATCTTAAGAAGGCCTGTGCCGTAATTGAAGAACTGACAGGACCTGAGAGACCCTGCGGACTGGTGAAGAATATAGGCAGGGAAGGCGAAAGCGCTTCAGTGTGCACGCTTTCCGGATTAAAGGAGATGGAGACGGATATGTTCACAACGGTCTTCATCGGTAACTCGCAGAGCCGTATCATAAACGGAAAAATGGTTACGCCAAGGGGATATAAAAATGTCTGATGATAGAAAAAAGATAATCATCTTTTCGGGAACAACGGAGGGCAGGCGCTTATCAGAGGCACTGATAGCCGCCGGCATTGCCCACAGTGTATGCGTGGCAACGGAATACGGAGAGGAGCTGCAGCCAAAGGATGAGCTGGTCTGTATAGAGGAAGGCAGGAAGACTGCAAGGGAGATGTGCAGCCTGTTTGCGGGAGGAACGCTGCTGGTGGCAGATGCGACCCACCCTTTTGCAACGGAGGTGACTGCAAATATACAGGGAAGCAGGCGAAAAGCCGGAAAACGCTGCGGGCGCAGATTACTTTGGCAGCGCCGCAGAATGTGCGGAAGCCGCAGATAAAACTGAGGGCAGGATACTTTTTACCACCGGGAGCAAGGAACTGGCTGCGATGTGCGAAAAGATCGATGATCTGTCCAGAATATATGTAAGGGTGCTGCCTTCCGTAAATGCCATAGAAGCCTGTCTGGAGGCGGGGATAAAACAGGACCATATCATAGGCATGCAGGGACCGTTTACCAAGGATATGAACCTTGCTCTGATAAAGCAGTACGGGATCTCCTGCCTGGTGACAAAGGAAAGCGGGATCACGGGAGGCTTTGAAGAGAAGATAGCTGCCTGCAGGGAGGCTGATATAAAAGCACTGGTCATAAAAAGACCTGCAGAGGAGAAAGGCGTTGATGTAGAGACGGCAGCAGGATTGATCAGGGAGTTTGCAAAAGGCTTTTCTTTGCCGGCATCTGTTCCGCAGATAGATTTTGAACTGACGGGACTGGGTATGGGGGATGGAAATTATCTCATACCTGAAGGTGAGAAAGCCATAAAGCATGCTGATGTGATCTTTGGGGCGGAAAGACTTATAGCGCCTTTTGACGGCCGGGAAAAGTACGCAGCATACCGTGCGGAAGAGGTGTTTAAGAAGACAGCCGAACTGGTGGCCGGCGGGAAAAAGATAAAGAATGTGGCAGTGCTTTTTTCGGGGGATACGGGGTTCTGCAGTGGTGCGTCTGCCTTTTCGGCTGCCGCAGGCAGGCTCGAACATATTTACCGTGACTGTTTTAAACCGGTAATTAAGATCATTCCCGGGATCTCATCGGTCAGCTGTCTTTCGGCAAAGTGCGCCATCCCTTATTCGGATGCGCAGATAATAAGCCTTCATGGCAGGTGTGACGGATCTGCTCTTAAAGAAACCGCAAAAAGGATAGCGGCATCGGAAAAAAGCTTTGTGATCTTTTCCGGCGGCGATGACGTGGGCAGACTGGCTTCATTGCTTATGTCCATGGGGATAAAGGCAGAGATGATCCTGGGCAGCAATCTGGGATATCCGGATGAGGCGATAAGAAAACTAAACCTCTCCCTGGCATCAGAGATATCCGGCAAAGGCCTGTATACTGCGGTGATCTGCAACGAGACGCCGCAGAGGCGCAGGCTTATACCTTATCTGGAGGATGAGGATTTTGAGCGTGGTAAGGTACCCATGACCAAGGCACTGATACGTCATGAAGTGATAAGGGAACTTAAGCTTAAAGAGGGAGATGTGCTCTATGATGTGGGAGCAGGGAGCGGATCGGTATCGATAGAAGCGGCAGGGCTGTCTGCGTCACTGAAAGTATACGGATTTGAGAAAAAGCCGGAGGCCTGTGAGCTGTTCAGACGCAACGTGCAGAAGCATCAATGCTTAAACATTACATTGACGGAGGGTGAGGCACCGGAGAGCTTTGAAGGTCTAGAGCCTCCCGATGCGGTATTTATAGGCGGCAGTACCGGCAGGTTTAAGGATATCCTGAAAGCTGTCATACGGCTGAAAAAGCCTGTCAGGGTGGTGATGAGCGCAGTGAGCCTGGAGGCTGTATCGGAGATGGCGGCACTTAAATGCGAGAGCATGGTACATGATCTTAAGATAAGACAGATAGGCTGCAGCAATGCGGCAGAACTGGGAAACTATCATATCATGAAGGCGGAGAATAATGTGTTTATTGCTTCTTTTACAGTGGGGGAGGCAGAATGAGGATAAAAAGGATACTTATCGCAGCGCCTTCAAGCGGCAGCGGGAAAACCATATTTACCTGCGGCCTGCTTAACCTTCTTAAAAGGCAGGGCAGGGATGTTACCGGTTTTAAGTGCGGACCGGATTACATCGATCCGATGTTTCATGATAAGGTACTGGGCATAGGCAGCGGTAATCTGGATACCTACTTCTGCACAGATGCACAGATGGCGGATACGGTTGCCGGCTGCGGCCATGAATATGCTGTTATAGAGGGCGTGATGGGAATATATGACGGCCTTGGAGGACTTGATCTGAAGGCCTCCTGTTATGATGTGGCCCGTGCTTCTGATACGCCCGTACTGCTGCTTGTGGACGCAAGGGGGGCCGGAAGGACCATCATATCTGTGATACGCGGGATCCTTGAGGATGACAGCAGGGGACTGATAAAAGGGATCATTTTAAATAAAGTGAGCAAAGGCTTTTACGGCAGGCTGTCGCACTGTATAAATGAGGAGCTTTCTGCAGCAGGTTTTAAAGCCAGGGTTTTGGGGCATCTTCCGCAGCTTAAAGATGTAAAGATAGAAAGCAGGCATCTGGGGCTTATGAGGCCGGATGAGACGGAAGGCATTAGGGAGATGCTGGATAAAGTCTCCGATGGTATCGAAGAATTCTGTGATGTCCCTGCTATCATGGATATAATGGAAAATGCAGAAGAGCTTAATACTGCATCGGGGGAGGCTGCGCCGGTCCACTCCGGGAGTCCGGTGCTTAAACTGGCTGTCGCAAAGGATGAGGCGTTCTGTTTTTACTACAGGGAAAATCTGAAATTATTGGAAAGCAGAGGGATAGAGCTTGTATTCTTTTCGCCCATACATGATGCACAGCTTCCCAAAGATATAGCCGGTATATATCTTGGAGGAGGCTATCCGGAGCTTTATCTGAAGGAGCTTTCGGATAACAAAACGATGATCGCGGATATAAGAAATGCGCTTGAAGGTGGGATTCCGTCTGTTGCGGAATGCGGAGGCTTTATGTATCTGCATGAGCAGATCAGCGACGATACAGGTAAGGCTTATGATATGGCGGGGCTTGTGAAGGGAAGCTGTGAAAAGAAAGGCGGCCTGCAGCGCTTTGGTTATGTTGGGTTAAGTCCCGCTGAAGGAAGAGAGGGTAGGCTGATAAATGCCCTTGACGGAATGAAGGGACATGAATTCCATTATTATGACAGTACCGACTGCGGATGTGATATGATAGTAAAAAAAGCAGGTGATGACAAAAGCTGGAAGGCCATGCATATAAGCGGCAGGCATGTTTGGGGCTTTCCGCATATGTACTTTGCTTCATGCCCGGGCTTTGTTTCGGAATTTGCGGAGGTTATGCGTAATGGATGAAAAGACATATGAAAACAGCAGCAGATATTTTGAGAACCGCGACTGTGCCTATTATCCCTGCCATAAGGGGGATGAGCACATAAACTGCCTTTTCTGTTACTGCCCCTTATATAATCTGAAGAACTGCCCAGGGAACTACGAGCTGCTCGAAAGAAACGGTAAGACCATCAAGAGCTGCATGGATTGCCGCTTCCCTCATGAGCCCGACAATTACGATAAGGTCATTGCCATTCTGAAGGCGCAGGCATAACCGTTCTGAAGGCCCGGTAATTTGCCATCCGGGGCTTTTTGTGATAACATGAGTGGGTTATGAAAGAGGACAAGCTTTCAAAGCGTGTTATAAGTGAAATAAACTCCGCTCATGTGGACACAAAGGATATTCTCTGTACCGGCTTCTTTGATCTTTCCTTTGATTGCGAATATGTTTCGGGTACCATGTTTCTTACCGATAAGCTGCTGGGTGTTTTATCCATAAAGCAGCCGGAGGATCATATATGGTATTTCAGAGGGACCAGAAAGCAGGATACGCCTGCTGATGAAGATACCGGAGAGGCAGTTTTAAAGCTGTATGATCTGGATAAGCTGGATCATATCCATCTTCACCGCCATATCGGTGCGAATACCCTGATCGCGGAATATGAAGGAGAAAAGACGGAGATAGCTGCTCTTACGAACAGCTGTGTTGAATCTGCGCTCTTTTTTATAAGACAGCTTAAGAATCTTAAGAACGGACAGAGTACGGAAGAAGAGATCGTAAAACAGGAAGAAGAGGAGGAAGAGTCCCTCTATTGTCCGATCTGCGGGACTATGTATCCGGATAAGGAAAAGAAGGTCTGTCCCAAATGTACGAATAAGCGCACGATCTTCGGAAGGACACTTAAGTATTTCCTGCGTTACTGGCGAACTATCATTTTTCTGATGATATGTTATGTTGTTTCTGCAGTGATAGGCATTGCATGGCCTTATCTGAGCGGCAAGATGCTCTATGACCATGTCCTGGCAAAGGATGATGGATTCCTGGCGCAGTACGGACTGGCCGGGCAGTATGTGCTGGCGCTTACGGTCCTGGTATTTATGATGCTGGGATGCCGTCTGATACAGCATCTGACGGACGGAGTACAGATGGCACTGATGGCAAGGATAGCCACATCTACGGTAAGGGATATAAAGAGCGATGTGTTTTCTTCTATGAGCAGGCTTTCGCTGAATTTCTTTACCAGCAAGCAGACCGGCGGTCTGATGACAAGAGTGGTGAGCGACGCCGGGCGTGTGACCGATTTCTTTTTGGACGGCCTTCCTTCGGTATTTATCCAGGGCCTTACCATTATCGTGACTTTTGTGGTCATGTACCGTCTCAACTGGCAGATGGCGCTGGTAGCATGCATACTGCTGCCACTGCTGGTATTCATGACCGTAAAATTAAGACCGGGCTTATGGACGCTTTCGGGTAAGCGTCACCGCGCAGAGAAATCCGTAAGCGGCAAGGCTAACGACAATCTCACCGGAGCGCGTGTTGTAAAGGCTTTTGGACAGCAGGATGCGGAGATAGAGCGTTTTGAGAAACCCAATAAGAAACTTAAGGAAGCGGAGGTTGATATTGTAAAACTCCGTAACCGATTTACCATTCTCTATAATCTGGTTCAGGAAGTATCCAGCATATGGATATGGATCATAGGTATTTTCTTTGTATTAAAAACACAGCAGATAGAACTGGGCGTGCTGCTTACTTTTGTCGGTTATGTGGCGCAGCTTAACGGCCCCATGAACTTTTTCTCCAGGGTTTTCCGTATGTGGTCGGACAGCATCAATGCGGCGCAGAGACTCTTCGAGATCATCGATTCCATACCCGATATAAAGGAGAGTGAACATCCCGTAAGCTTAAAGGAGCCACGCGGTAAGATAGAACTGGATAATGTAAGCTTTGGCTATTCAAAGAGCAAGCCGGTACTTAAGAATATCACGTTAAAGGTGGAGCCCGGTGAACTGCTGGGTATAGTCGGACGTTCAGGTGCAGGAAAGTCAACGCTGGTCAATGTGATATCGAGGCTCTATGATGTGCAGGAAGGTACCATAAAGATAGACGGTATCGATATTAAGGATCTTTCGCTTGCGGATCTGCGCAGGAATGTGGCCATGGTATCCCAGGATACATATGTATTTATGGGCAGCGTAGCCATGAACATCTCCTACGGAAAGGATGATGCAAAGAGTGCCGATATACTGCGTGCAGCCAAGCTGGCCAGCGCCCACGACTTCATCTCAAAGATGCCTGATGCTTACGACACCATCATAGGTGCTTCGGGTAAGGATCTGTCCGGCGGGGAAAAGCAGCGTATTTCCATAGCACGTGCGATAATGGCGGATCCGGCCATACTGATACTGGACGAAGCTACAGCCAGCGTGGATACGGCCACGGAAAAGGCGATACAGAGATCGCTGGCCTTCCTGGCAAAGGACAGGACCACTTTATCGATAGCGCACAGGCTTTCGACCCTGCGTGATGCAAAGCGGCTGATAGTTATCGAAAAAGGACGCATTGCGGAAGAGGGGAGCGCGGAAGAATTAGACAGCATGGAAGACGGCATTTACCATAAACTGTCACGCCTGCAGGTAAAACGTAATGATGCAGAGGGGGAGGAGATCGATATGGAACAGTTGGATCTGAACGAAACAGACCATTATGAAAAAGAAGCCGAGCTGATGACGGAGATGTATTTCATCACGCCTCAGGACAGGTTTGAGAGAACAGAGGGCGGTTTTGTTGATCTGCATTGCAAGGGCAGGCACTTTAAGAGCGTAAAAGTAGTGCGTCTCTTCCCTTTCACGGACGCCGACAGATATCTTTCGATACGTGAAGGTGACGAGAGGGCCAGGGAGATAGGTATCGTCGAGGATCTTTCAGCTATGCCTGAGGAGGTACAGAAGATACTTAAGGAACAGCTGGCACCGACTTCTATGCTC
>CAMVRS010000196.1 GCA_947169935.1 uncultured Lachnospiraceae bacterium | reverse complement strand
CTGGATGAACTGCTTGGAAAAGACGAAGCATATCTGTGCGAATGCATCATAGATCCTATGGATCTGGTATAAGGAGGTGGGCAGATGAGACGTATATTTTCCGTACTGGTAGAGAACAGATCGGGTGTGCTGAGCAAGGTGGCCGGCCTTTTTGCACGCAGGAGTTTCAATATAGATTCACTGGCTGTAGGCGAAACGGATGATACTGCAGTTTCGCTGATGACCATATTAAGCTCCGGTACAGAGCAGACCCTTGAGCAGATCGAAAAGCAGCTTAATAAAAAGCTTGATGTCATCAAGGTTAAGACCTTTGATGAGGACAGGGCGATCAGCAGGGAGCTGATGCTGATAAAGGTTAAGTATAATAAGGGCAACCGCCGTGAGATCATGGAAATCTGCGAGGTGATGAAGGCAGAGATAGTGGATATGAGCCAGCACCTTATGATAATCCAGATCTGCGACACTCCGGAGAAGATAAAACTGATGATAGGCATGCTCCAGCAGATATCAATAGTAGAGGTTGCACGTACCGGGACCCTGGCTCTTTCGAAATGCATGGATGAGTGACAGTCTGCAATTGACAAGAGAGAAATATGTTGGTAAACTTTACATTGTTTTTTCAATAAACTAAAGAGGTGATCCAATTGAACAGAAAAGTATTCCAGTTACTTGTAGATAATTCTTCGGGTGTACTTTCACGTATATCCGGTCTTTTTTCAAGACGCGGCTATAATATAGAGAGCATTACGGCAGGCGTTACCGCAGATTCCAGATATTCCAGGATCACTATCGTTGCTCAGGGTGATGACGAGATCCTTGACCAGATAGAAAAGCAGGTTGCCAAGCTTATCGAAGTGCGTAATGTAAAAGTTCTGGATCCTGCGGATTCGGTTTATCGTGAGCTGTGTCTTATAAAGGTTGAGGTAACAGAGGATAACAGGGAAAACCTGATATCTGTTGCAAATATATTCAGAGCAAATATAGTAGATGTGGGACCCGAGAGCATGATCATAGAGCTTACGGGTAACCAGTCCAAGATAGAAGCATTCCTTGGACTTTTAAAGGGCTATACCATATCAGAGCTTGCAAGAACGGGCCTTACAGGTCTGACCCGCGGTAATTCCGACGTGGTCTGGCTTGATGACTAAGAATATTATAAATTTTTTATTCATTTCAGGAGGAAAAAAGAAATGGCAAAAATCTACTATCAGGAAGACTGTAACTTGGCAGCTATCCAGGACAAGACTGTAGCTATCATCGGCTACGGCAGCCAGGGACATGCTCACGCTCTTAACTTAAAGGAGAGCGGTATCAATGTCATCATCGGCCTTTACGAAGGTTCCAAGTCATGGAAGCGTGCAGAGGAGCAGGGCTTCACCGTTTATACCGCTGCTGAGGCTGCAAAGAAGGCAGACATCATCATGATCCTTATCAATGATGAGAAGCAGGCAGCATTATATAAGGCAGACATCGAGCCCAACCTTGAGCCCGGAAACATGCTTATGTTCGCACACGGATTCAATATCCATTTTGGTCTTATCAAGGCTCCCAAGGGCGTTGATGTTACCATGATCGCACCCAAGGCTCCCGGCCACACCGTAAGAAGCGAGTATCAGGCAGGCAAGGGTACTCCCTGTCTGGTAGCTGTAGAGCAGGACGAGACCGGCAAGGCTCTTGAGAGAGCTCTGGCATACGGCGCAGGCATCGGCGGCGCACGTGCAGGTATCCTTGAGACCACCTTCAGAACCGAGACTGAGACCGACCTCTTCGGTGAGCAGGCTGTTCTTTGCGGCGGCGTTTGCGCACTTATGCAGGCAGGCTTCGAGACCCTGGTTGAGGCAGGCTATGATCCCAGAAATGCATACTTCGAGTGCATCCATGAGATGAAGCTGATCGTTGACCTGATCTACCAGAGCGGTTTCGCAGGCATGAGATATTCAATCTCCAATACCGCTGAGTACGGCGATTACATCACCGGACCCAAGATCATAACCGCTGAGACCAAGAAGGCTATGAAGAAAGTTCTGTCCGATATCCAGGACGGTACATTTGCTAAGGACTTCCTGCTTGATATGAGCAGCGCAAGCGGCCAGGTACACTTCAATGCACTTCGCAAGAAAGCAGCTGAGCATCCTGCAGAAGTAGTAGGTAAGGAGATCCGCAGCCTCTACAGCTGGAGCGATGAGGATAAGCTTATAAACAACTAAGGCACCACATAGTAAGCCGTGCGCAGACGGACGAACGATGATACAGACGACGTGCTTGCACGATCGGGTGTATTATCGTGAGACCGGATGCATAAGGCGCGCAGCGCCGCTCATTGCGGAATGCGAAGCATTCTGCAATGGAGGCACGGCGTTTTTTATATAATATGAACGATAACCCCAAATCATTTTCACATGAAATAAACCAACTGGTCGTTGCCGGCTTCGGCATGGCCTTTTTTCTGATATTCTGCGCCTGCGGTCTGCTGCTTTTTCTCACAGAAGACGATCACAGCAAATTTGTTTTTAAACTACTGATAATGCTGGGCATTTATCTTGCCCTTTATATATTATATTCGATTTTTATAGTAAACAGGATAAAGAAGATGTTCCTGCCCCTGGATAAGATAGCCTATGGCATTATGAAGGATCAGGTTTTTATCGATGACGGAGAGAAAGATCTGAAGGCTTTTGCCGACTCGCTGAAGGAACAGGCAAAACAGATGAGCCGCCTTTCCCAGGAACTTAAAGATACACAGGAAAATCTGGACGGTGCTTTTCAGGAATCAAAAGCAGGTAAGGAATCTTTAAAGCAGATGACGCTTAAGGTTTCGGCGGAAACGGAAAAGCTGCGTACCCATGGCGAATGTATGAGCGTGTACGGCAGCGATGTGACAAAAGCTGTTGCAAATGCACTTGATATCGAAAAAGAACTCAAAGACAGAAGAAACGATCTGTATGAATGTTCACAGCTTATCGGTGAACAGCTAAAGGTGAATATGCGCTCCCAGGCCGATACAGAAGCGGAGTTCAAAGAACTGGGAGGAAGCTATACGCTTTTAGACAGTGTATATAAGGAATCGGAGGAACTGATAGGATCCATCTATAATGAGATGACTGCGCTGCAGACGCTGACCTCACAGATAAATCTTTATGTCATGAACACGGCGCTGGATATATCAAGAGCCGGCAGCATAACGGTTTCGGCTCTTGGGGCTATGGATGAGATAAAGATGATGAGCGCGGATATAAACGATAAGACCGATAATGTTCTGTTGCTGATCATACGTGCCAGAAATGCCCTTAAACTGGCTATGGACCAGAGCGGCGAATGCAGGGATAAAGGCAGTGAATGTTCCGAAAACTTTTCAAAGACAAAGGATTATCTGGAAAAGCTGGGGAATACGGTGCGGGAGCTTACAAGGCTCAGTGATGAAGTGTCGGATGGAGCCGGAAAACTGACCACCAGCATGAATGAGGTAAAGACTAAGGAAGAACTGCGCAGGAAAGAGGAACAGTTCATGAAGACGAATCTGGAAATGCTGGGCAGTTATGTAAAGGAATTACGGGATGCCGGAAAGAAGGGTGAAGAATAAAATCTTCTTTACCACATAAATATTTTATGTTAACATAATGCAGTATTATTTTAAGGAGGATATATAAAAATGGGCATGACAATGACTCAAAAGATACTGGCCAATGGCGCCGGACTTGAGAAGGTTGAAGCCGGGCAGCTGATAATGGCCAAATTAAATCTTGTTCTGGGCAATGATATCACCAGCCCTGTGGCTATCCACGAAATGGAGAAATTCACTTCAAAGGGAGTATTTGATAAGGATAAGATAGCGCTGGTGCCGGATCATTTTGTGCCTAATAAGGATATTAAATCCGCAGAGCACTGCAAGTGCGTAAGGCAGTTTGCGGCTAAGAATGATATCACCAATTATTTTGAAGTGGGTGAGATGGGTATAGAGCATGCGCTGCTTCCCGAAAAAGGCCTTACCGTACCCGGTGATGTGATCATCGGCGCGGATTCACATACCTGTACTTACGGCGCAGTCGGCGCGTTCTCGACAGGCGTTGGTTCTACGGATATGGCAGCCGGCATGGCTACAGGAGAGGCGTGGTTCAAGGTCCCTTCGGCGATTAAGTTCAACCTTACCGGAAAGCCTGCAAAATGGATAAGCGGCAAGGATATCATCCTTCATATCATAGGACTTATAGGCGTTGACGGAGCTCTTTACCGTTCAATGGAATTCGTAGGCGACGGCATTCAGTATCTTTCGATGGACGACCGTTTCACTATCGCAAATATGGCTATCGAAGCCGGCGGAAAGAACGGTATCTTCCCTGTTGACGATAAGACCATAGCTTATCTTAAAGAGCATACAAAGCGTGAATATAAAGTATTTGAGGCAGATGCAGACGCTGTATATGATGAGGAGTACACCATAGAGCTTGATAAATTAAAGCCTACCGTATCTTTCCCTCATCTGCCCGAGAATACACATACCATAGATGAGATAGATGAGATAAAGATCGACCAGGTTGTGATCGGATCCTGTACTAACGGACGCCTTGATGATATGCGCATAGCTGCTGATATCTTAAAAGGCAGACATGTAGCAAAAGGCATGCGTTGTATAGTTATTCCCGCTACCCAGCAGATCTATCTGCAGTGCATGGAAGAAGGTCTGCTTAAGACCTTTATCGAAGCAGGCTGCGTGGTTTCAACGCCTACCTGCGGTCCCTGCCTTGGCGGCTATATGGGTATACTTGCCGAAGGCGAGCGCTGCGTATCCACAACCAACCGTAACTTCGTGGGCCGCATGGGTCACATCAACAGTGAGATCTATCTTGCAAGCCCTGCAGTGGCAGCTGCCAGTGCGATCACCGGAAAGATAGCAGGCCCTGAAGAGTTATAAAAAAAAGATCCTTCGCTACGCTCAGGATGACCGGGAATAGTCATTACTGGCTAGGCGAAAAATAAAAGGAAATGTCATTCTGAGCGTCAGCGAAGAATCTTATCAGTATATTTTGAGAAGGAGTAAATTATGAAAGCAGAAGGAACAGTATTCAAATACGGCGACAATGTGGATACGGATGTTATCATCCCTGCCAGATATCTGAATTCATCAGATCCAAAGGAACTGGCAGCACACTGCATGGAAGATATAGATAAGGATTTTGTTAACAAGGTTCAGCAGGGTGATATCATAGTAGCCGACAAGAACTTCGGCTGTGGGTCATCCCGTGAGCATGCACCCATCGCCATAAAGGCTGCAGGCGTAAGCTGCGTTATCGCAGAGACCTTTGCACGTATTTTTTACCGCAATTCCATCAATATCGGTCTTCCCATCATGGAATGTCCCGAGGCCGCAAAGGCAATAAAGGCAGGCGATAAGGTGGAAGTTGATTTTGACAGCGGCGTTATCACCGACAAGACTACCGGCGAAAGCTTTAAGGCACAGCCTTTCCCTGAATTCATGCAGGAGATAATCAAGGCTGAGGGTCTGATCAATTATATAAACAGCAAGAAGTGAAAAAGAAAGATATCATCCTGCTGGGCACCGTTTTCCTTATCGCACTGATATTGCTTGGTATTGGCCTGATGATAAAGAAAGCGCCGGCAGGAGACGGATCCGGTCTGTATGTCTGTATTTACCGCGACGGTAAACAGTTTGGTATATATCCGCTTAATGAAGATAATACGCTGCAGCTTGGATCCGAAACCGAAGGCCGCAACAGTCTGGTCATCAAAAACAGATCCGCTTATGTGTCCGAAGCTGACTGTCCCGGACAGGACTGCATACATATGGGCAGGATAGATGAAAGCGGTGAAGAGATAATCTGTCTTCCCCATAAACTGGTCATCCGCATAGAGGGCGGAGAGCCTTCGATGGATGTGACGGTACGCTGATATGAAGAAGAACCGGTATGTGGCATATATGGGGCTGCTGCTGGCGGCGGCTGTGCTGTTAGGATATGTAGAGGCTTTGATCCCGATAGACCTTATGATACCGGGAGTAAAGCTGGGACTGGCTAACTGTGCGATACTCTTTGTTCTGTACAGCTTTGGTCTTAAAGAAGCGCTTATCATAAGCTTACTGCGCACATTGATCATAGGTTTTATATTTACGAGTCCGGCTATGCTGATCTACAGTATCAGCGGTACTGCGGTGAGCCTTCTCATAATGGCAATAATAAAAAAGAGCGGACATTTTTCCGTGTTTGCCGTGAGCGCATGTGGTGGTATAAGCCATAACATCACCCAGCTTATCATAGCTGGTTTTGTTATGCTGAATGCCGGCGCCGGGCTTTTGAGGATACTCACGTTTTACCTGCCGGTGCTTGTGATGGCAGGTATCATAACCGGATTATTAAATGCGTTTTTTGCGAACATCCTTATAAAACGGATATCTGTACATTCCGATATGCTTTAACTGAGGTTTTTATAAATGTATGCCTATTTAAAAGGAACTATAGAATATAAATACAGCGACCATATTATCGTGGAAGTAAACGGCGTGGGTTATAATGTTTTTTATCCCACGGGAAGGATCGCAGCTCTGCCGCCTATAGGCAGCTCCATAACTATCTATACTTATACCTCTGTCAGGGAAGACGCTTTCCAGCTCTATGGTTTTGAGAATATGGATGATAAGGAATTATTCTGCCTTCTCACCGGAGTCAGCGGCGTAGGTCCCAAAGCAGGTATGAATCTTTTATCGGAGCTCACGGCATCCCAGATACGTATGGCGATAATCACCGGCGATACCAAGACACTGAGTAAGGCACAGGGCATAGCGAAAAAGACTGCAGAACGCATCATCGTTGATCTTAAGAGTAAGATGAGTCTGGATGATGAAAGCACAGTTTCCGGTATTGTGCCCGACGATACTGCTGTAGTTGCTGAAGAAAACGAAGCGGTAGAAGCGCTTGTAGCCCTTGGTTATCCTTTAAAAGACGCCAGGGCGGCCGTTGCAAAAGCGATCGGAGATAAAGCAGAAGGAA
>CAMVRS010000195.1 GCA_947169935.1 uncultured Lachnospiraceae bacterium | reverse complement strand
GAAGTCATAGTAGTTGTAATAATTATTATAGTTTTCTTTAGCAGCCTGGGTCTGGAAATTACCAAGCCACTGCACATACTGTTTGTTGATGCCTATTCCGGCGAAGACTTTCTCAAGTGAAGCATAAAAATCATTATCGCCATAGGGCAGTGTTACGGATATACCGGTAAGGCCTATATTATCTGCCGAGCAGTTATAGTAAGCCACACAGTTTGAAAGCTTTGATACCAGACTCTTTGTCTGGGGTGATGAAATGGAAACAGCCAGAGCCAGGATATCGGTTATATAATACATGCCCAGATCGTAGCTGACCTTATCCGAAGGAGTCGGGCGCGCCCTGCCGCTCCGTTCCACCTCACGGCTGTAGTTTATGGAGAGAAGAGAGTCTTCGTTTGCATAAGCAAACTTCATCCAGGCGTCAAAGGCAGACGGGATATAACGTTCGTCTATAAGAGCCAGAGTTGAACTGGAGCCAAAGTCGTTTGCTCCGATATCCTGGATCATATCATCGATCAGTATCTTCGCAAGCTTGGGTGTTTCTATGGAAGTATTCTGCGCCAGGGCGCTCAGCCATCCGTTATAGGACCAGCCCAGGGCAGATTCAAAATCTTCCGAAAGCACACAATAATCGCAGTAGTCATATAACGCATAACACACCTCTATTGAAGACATTATGCATGCGTCCATGCCGATGAAGTCGAATTTGATCCCGCTGTTATAAAGGGCCTGGACTATCTCATCCATGGTAAGGGAATCGTCTTCTTCCTGCCATTCGTCAAAGCCGAAACCATCGACCGAACCGCCGCCGTGATCCCATAAAACCAGGAAATACCTGTTGGAATCATAAAGGCTGCCGCCCCAGTTGAGGAAGTCTGTCAGGGTTTCGGGAACAGTACAGTCAAGCTGGGGCAGGGAATCATCCAGAAGAACCAGCTTATTGTTCTTTATTTCGTAGCGCTGTGAATGGTCGGAAGCGATGCCGTGATCCTGCCATTCCATTGTACCTACAGTCTGTATAAGTATATGAAGCTTGGGGTTGTTTTCCGCATACATCATTTCATAGATGTCCTCGGAAGCAAAGCCGTTAAAAGTTTCGAGGTTTGATCCGTTCATGTATATCATGACGGTGACCTCATCCTGTCCGTCCCCGATGGGGGTTACCAGGGGAGTGCGAACCAGTTTGCTCTGGGCTGCCTGTTCGCGGAGATTCTGCGCATTCTCTACGGCTTTTAATTTTTCTGCCTCTGCATCCTCATCCAGCCTCCGGCGCATTTCGGCGGTCTTTGCCTGATACCTGCCGCGGACGGAGATCTGTCCCGCATCCCGGGCCGAGCCTTTGACGCATATGATAACGGCAACGACCAAAAGAGCCAGCGAAGGCAGCAGGAAGAGGGAATACTTATTGAATTTTCGTTTCTTATCATTTTCCATGTTCCATAGTATAACAGAATAATCTTTAAATTGAAAGCAGATAAAGTATGTGATATAATATCTCAGATGCGGTTTGGGATAATTGCATCCGTTAATGTTTGTATGACAGAAGGATGATAAAATGGCAGTAGGTGATTATGATCCTACAAAAATGAAAGATGTGATCCAGAACGGTGTCTCGCAGGTCAGCAGTACCGTTCAGCAGGCTGTTACCAGCGGTGATTTCAGCAATCTGAGCGCGGATGTAGGCAAGGAACTGGAAGAACTCTTCGGCAATATAGGCCGTACTGTTAACACCAGCTTCAGAGGCAATGATGGCCGCGGGGTCAATCAGGGCACCATGGGCTATCACAGCCCGGCCCAGGATCAGAACTGGAAAAATACAGAAACTTACAGGCATATCCATGATATAAACCAGCAGAGGCAGAATGCGGCATTTGCCAACGGACAGGTGCCGGTACAGCCTTTTCCCCAGCAGCAGATGCCCCGGCAGGCACAGAGCGGCAGGGTTCCTGCTCCCGCTCCCCAGAATCCCCTGTATGCAGATGTCAGCAGCGTAAAGCTGAGCGCAACACTGGGAATAGTGCTGGGCTTTCTTACCTTTGGAGTTCTTGGCCTGGCAGTTGGCGGACTGCTTCTTATGCGGGGCGGTATAGCTACCATACTGGCACTCTTATTTGCAGTTATACCTATCGGAGGCCTGATAGGCGGTATAGCCGGTGTAAAGACCCTTGGCATAGCGGAGCGTTTTGAGAAGTATGTTGCTTTCTTAAGAAATAAGACCCATATAGATGTCAGTACCCTGGCGCAGATGACGGGAAGTACCCCCGAAGCCATCGTTAAAGATCTGAAGAAGATGATAAAGAACGGCTGGTTTAAGCAGGGGCATATGGAGGAAGGGGATACCGCCCTTATCACCAGCAACGAGACCTTCCTGCAGTACAGGGAAGCTACACAGCAGGCGCAGGAGCGTGCCAAGGAAGAAGAAGGTTACACCCAGGAGCAGAGGGAGATCTTTAACCAGGGTGAGTTATACATAAAAGAGATCCGTGAATGCAACCGGGAGATAAGGGATGATGTGATCACGGAGAAGCTGGACCGCATGGAGCATTCGGTCAGCATGATAGTAGAACGTGCAAAGCAGAAGCCTTCACTTACCGTAGACCTGCACAGGCTCATGAATTATTATCTGCCTACCATGGTGAAGCTTCTTCATTCCTATGTAGACTTAAGCAGACAGGACAAGACCAGCGCCAATATAGAGAAGTCAAAGCAGGAGATAGAGAATACCATCGATCTGATGAACAATGCTTTTGATAAGATGTTCGATGATCTTTTTGATGATACCAGCCTTGACATTTCCACAGATGCTGAAGTGCTCAAGCAGCTGCTTACACAGGAGGGGCTTACGGGGCACAGTTTCACATCGGAACAGACAATGCCGTTTTCGGCGCCCACCTTCCCTGCCGGACCGCAGGCACCACAGGCGAATAATCTTAATCAGAACGGTTAATCAATTATAAGGAGGAAATCAGGTTATGGAAGACAACGGAATGCAGCAGGCAGTACAGGGCTTGGAGACTGGAAACAGCCAGGCTATAAGTGAACTTGGAAATCAGGCGACTATGCCCCAGCTTACACTGGATCCTTTTGCGGCAGCACCCGCTGCACCCGCACCCCAGCTTACTCTGGAACAGTCACTGGGAGGAACCACAACGACTGCGACGCCTCAGCTTACGCTGGGAGGACAGGCCGCAGCTCCCGCTACTGCTGAAGATTCTACCCAGGCTCAGATGGCACAGCTCACGGCTGAAGAGAGAAAGATGGTTGAAGATTTCTCTACACAGATAGATATTACCGACAGTAATACCATAATGACCTACGGTGCTCAAACCCAGCAGAAGATGGCTGACTTTTCCAATAAGGCTCTTGATAATGTAAGGACCAAGGATATGGGCGAAGTAGGCGTGCTCCTCACAGGTGTTGTTGCCGAACTTAAAGGCTTTAACGAAGAGGAAGAAAAAGGCATCATGGGCTTCTTCAAGAAGCAGACCAATAAGGTTCAGATGATGAAGACCAAGTATGACAAGGCCGAGATAAACGTCAACCGTATCGTTGATATGCTTCAGCAGCATGAGGCAAGGCTGATGAAGGATTCGGCTATGCTGGATAAGATGTATGATATGAACCTCCAGTATTTCAAGGAACTGACCATGTACATCCTGGCAGGTAAGAAGAGACTGGCTGAGGCAGAGAATGTGATACTTCCCCAGCTGCAGGAAAAGGCAAGACAGTCAGGACTGCCCGAGGATGCACAGGCTGCAAGGGATTATCAGGAGATGTGCGAGCGCTTCTCCAAGAAGATCGTGGACCTGGAGCTGACCCGTACCATCGCAATGCAGACAGCTCCCCAGATCCGTATGATCCAGTCCAATGATATCCAGATGGTAGACAAGATCCGTTCTACTGTTGTTAATACCATTCCTCTGTGGAAGAGCCAGATGGTCATCGCTCTTGGTATCCATAATGCTACCGAGGCTGCAAAGGCACAGCGCGCCGTAACCGATGTTACCAACCAGATGCTGCTGCAGAACGCCGAGGCTCTTAAGACGGCTACCATCGAGACCGAAAAGGAATCCCAGAGAGGTATCGTTGATATCGAAACCCTTAACAAGACTAACCAGAGCCTTATCTCCACCTTTGATGAGGTTATGAGGATACAGGCTGAGGGTCGTGAGAAACGCAAACAGGCCGAGGCCGAGATGGCGCGTATGGAGAACGAGCTGAAAGCTAAGCTCCTTGAAGTAAGAGGCATCAAGGGACAATAAAAATAAAAAGTTTTGTGTATCTTTTCCCCCGACGGAGTGATCCTTCGGGGGTTTTTATGTGGTTGACATAATCTTGTGCTTGCGCTATATTTTAACGTGATGAAAAAGGTACTTAAGATAGTGGGGGCCGTATTCGGCTACCTGCTTACAACTGTTTTTGCTTTATTCTGTTTTATTTTGCTGGTGTGCCTGGTGCTTGTCTACGGACCCTCCGAGGATGCCGGTAAGCTTTTCGTACACTCATGTCAGGAAACCAGTGCCTTGAAATTTCTGCCTTACTGGTTCCTTCCCGCCGATACAGTAGAAGATATCCTGGGCGTCAATGACAAGGCTCAGGCTTCGGCGTCCGTAAAGCCGGCCACGCAGTACCGCCCGGCTCTGGGTTATGATCCCGCGGATATGGAAGATCTTTCCGAAGAGGATAAGGCAGAGCTGGCAGCTTCGCAGGAAGAAACGGTATACGCCGAGCCTTATATAGAAGAAGTAAATGAAGGTATCTATAAGGGCATGATCATGATAGTACCCGATCCCTCCAGAGTGGTGATCGGAACCCTGCCTTCCTACAGTACAGGCGGCGTTGGCAAGCTGCTCAGTACTTTTATTGAAGATTACGGAGCTATCGGCGGTACAAACGCCGGCGGTTTTTACGATCCCAACGGCGGCGGTCTTGGTGGCTGTCCCGACGGTATGGTGCTGGAAAACGGTACCATCCGTTACGGTTCGGATCAGGTATATAATAATGTTATCGGCATAAGCGCAGATCACAGGCTGCTTCTGGGCAACTGGACGCCCCAGCAGGCTCTGGATGCAGGCTGCGTATCGGCTGTCAGTTTCTATGACGGTCTGGTCCTGATAAAGGACGGCGTTCCCCAGGAAGGTTTAAACAGCGGCGTCAATCCCCGTACGGCTATAGGCCAGAAGGAGGACGGCACCATGCTGCTGCTGGTCATCGAAGGCCGTCATGCAGGAAGCCTTGGCGCAACTGCAGATGATCTGAGGGATATATTTGTACGCTACGGAGCGGTGAACGCCTCCATGCTGGACGGCGGTACATCAGCCATTATGTTCTTCCACGGGGAGCAGGTTACCAGAGGATCAAATCTTCTGGGCATGCGTTACCTGCCGACGGCTATGCTGGTCATGCCTCCGGATGATGACAAACTCGTGACATCGGAGGATACGCCATGAGTCAGAATGAGACTTTGAATAAGGATGCTATAAAGAAGGAACCTGCCGGCCCCAAGACGGATGCACCTGAAAAGAAACCTGCAGGTGCTGAGGCTGTATCTGAAAAGAAACCCGCAGATGGCGGAGATGCAGCACCCGAAAAAAAGCCTGTGACCAGGAAAGATGCAGCGCCTGAGAGAAAACCGGATGCCGGAAAAGATACGGGATCTGAGAAAAAGCCGGTGACCCGTAAGGACTCAGCGCCTGAAAGAAAGCCCGTTACCCGTAAAGATGTAATGCTTGAGCGGAAAGAGGCGGAGTTGAGGAAAGCGGCGCCTGTGAGAAGGCCTGCAGGCGGTGATGAAGCAGATCCGGTGAGACGGCCCGTAAGAAGAAGGGAAGCCGTACCTGAAGACAGGAAAATTGCCTGGAAGGAGCCCCTTCCTGAAAATAATAAAGAACCCCTTCCCGAAAGCAGTAACGAAGGTAAAAAGAAGAAAAAGCGAAAAAAGCCAAAGCTTCTGGGTATTTATTTCATATATGTGGCAGTGCTTATCATGTTATCAACCATCGTTCTGGCGGTGCTGTGGATAAAGCTTGCTGATTATCAGAAGGGCATAGACGAAAAGGAGAGGGCACTTGCTGCGGCGCCTACGCCAACTCCTGTTCCCAAAGATGAAACAAAAGAGGCTCAGGCAGCATTTGAAAAGTATGCGGACAGTCTCACGGCATCCGACTGGGCGGCTATGTGGATGGACAGCAACGGTTCATCGCAGGATCCGGAACTCACGGCTGCAGTAACTGATTACTTTACTAAGGTATTAGCCGAAGAGGGAACTTCTTATTATCTGGATCTTCAGTATGATGAGGATGCGCCGGTATATAAGATCAAGATAGGTGATAAAGATGCAGCCCGCATATCTATGAAAAAGGCTGATATGATGGGAAAATGGATGCCGGATGGCGCAGAAGTGGTGCTTCAGGGTGATTACGAAGTACAGGAAGAGCTGCCCGCGGGAATGCAGCTGCTCGTAAACAAGGCTCCGGTATATCCTGAGGAAGAAACAGCGGATCATTTTCCCAACAGCAGTATAAAGGATATCCTGGTAAACCCGGTAGTCTGGAATATATATGATGTAAAGGGCCTGCTTGTCGAGCCGGAGGTGGACTACGAAAACGCGGATGACTTTATCTGGTCTGAAGATGACGGCTGTTATCTGGCTCTGGCAAAGGATATACCCGATGAAGTAACGGAACGGGCAGAGAAATTTTTCCGTGCATACATGAATTATACCATGTCCGGCGGCGCGGGCTGGAAAGCCTACAGGGCTGCAGTGGAAGCGGGTGAGCCTAATTCCGGAAACCCTGTGGCAGGAAGGTTTGCCGCATGCGTGGCGTATGTTCCTTCGGACAGTTACGCTTATTCCATGCTGCAGAAGGCTTTTGACAGTACCTGTTACGGTCTGGCGTATACCAATCATGATTACGGACTTATGGAGACCAGGGGCCCCGTACGCTGGGCGGATAACTGTATAGGAGTTGATTTCTTCTATCATGCTTATGCCGATCTGAACGGCCAGAGAAAGGATTATTCCGGCGGAGACCAGGTATTCCGCGTATTCTTTATCAATAA
>CAMVRS010000194.1 GCA_947169935.1 uncultured Lachnospiraceae bacterium | reverse complement strand
GAAGCGAAGGATCTTAACAATAATAATTAAGGGAGAGTAATGATGAAACGAGCACTGATCACAGGTATCAACGGACAGGATGGTTCCTTTTTATCGGAGCTTCTGCTTGAAAAAGGATACGAGGTTTACGGTATTTTAAGAAGAAAGAGCGTGGTGGATTACGGTAACGTGACCCATATCAAGGATAAGATACATTTCATCTATGCGGACATGACAGATGTGGTATCGCTTATCAGTGCCATGCGTATCGCGCAGCCCGATGAGGTTTATAATCTGGCCGCACAGTCATTTGTGGCAACCAGCTGGGACCAGCCCATCGCTACCGCAGAGATAGACGCCGTAGGCGTTACCAATATACTGGAAGCCATCAGGGCGGTAAAGCCTGAGTGCCGTTATTATCAGGCGTCCACTTCCGAGATGTTCGGAAAGGTACAGGCTATCCCCCAGGATGAGACTACTCCTTTTTATCCCCGCAGTCCTTACGGCGTAGCAAAGCTGTACGGTCACTGGATCACAAAGAATTACCGCGAGAGTTTCGGGCTTTTTGCCTGCAGCGGCATACTCTTCAATCATGAAGGTGAGCGCAGGGGTAAGGAATTCGTTACCAGAAAGATCACCGATACCGTGGCGCGCATAAAATGCGGTCTGGTTGACTGCCTGGAGCTGGGCAATCTGGATGCAAAGCGTGACTGGGGACACAGCAAGGATTATGTCCGCGCTATGTGGCTGATGCTTCAGCAGGATGAGCCCGATGATTATGTGGTAGCTACCGGAGAGACCCGTACGGTAAGAGATTTCGCAAAGATCGCTTTTGAAAAAGTGGGCATGGATGTTGAGTTCACGGGTACAGGCGTTGACGAGATCGGTACCGATAAAAAGACCGGTAAGGTAGTGGTAAAGGTAAATCCCAAATTCTTCCGCCCTGCCGAGGTAGAACTGCTTATAGGTAATCCCAAAAAGGCAGAGGAGAAGCTTGGCTGGAAGAGAGAGATCACCTTCGATCAGATGGTTGAGCGCATGATAGCCACCGATATGGCTCTGGTAAAGCAGGAAATCAAGTATGCAACAAACGCGTAAAAAGGCGCTGATAATAGGTGCTGCAGGATTTGTAGGCAGATATCTTGTCTCTCACCTGCATGATGATAAAGGCATGGATGTAGTGGTGACGAAGCTTCCGAACGAGAGTCTCCCACCCATGCCTGCTAAGGTTCTCGACCTTAATATACTTGAAAAGGAAAGCATAATAGAGATCCTTTTTGAGGAAAGACCGGATGAGATATATCATCTGGCAGCCATAAGTTCGGTCAGTGTAGCATGGAAGAATCCGCAGCTGACTGTAGATGTTAATGTTAAAGGCGCCGTTAATCTGCTGGAAGCCCTCAGGGAATTATTCTACAAACCCAGGGTGGTAGTAGTGGGAAGCGGCGAAGAATACGGGCATATCAAGCCGGGGAGCACTCCCATAAAGGAGGATACGCTTTTGGACCCCGGCAATATCTATGCAGCTACGAAGGCCGCTCAGAACATGCTGGGAAGGATCTATGCCGATGCATACGATCTGGAACTCATCATGGTGAGGGCCTTTAATCATATCGGACCGGGTCAGCTTCCCATATTTGTGGTATCTGATTTCTGCAAGCAGGTGGTGGATATCGAGCTGGGTAAAAAGGAACCGGTCATGTACGTGGGCAATCTTTCGGCCAAAAGGGATTTTACCGACGTCCGTGATGTGGTAAGAGCTTATGCGGCGCTGGCGGAAAGGGGCGTGAAGGGCGAAACCTATAACGTAGGCAGCGGTCATGCTCATGAGATAAGGGAGATACTGGATCTGATCATCAGCCGTTCAAAGGCGGATATCAGGGTGGAAACGGATCCGGCCAAGATAAGGCCCGTGGATGTTCCCATAATAGAAGCAGACATAAGCAAGATAAAAGAGGCGACAGGCTGGGAGCCGCAGATCCCTCTTGAACAGACTATAGATGAAGTGCTGGCAGACTGGCGCAGGAAGGAGGCAGAAGATGGAGAAACTGTTTGATGCAGAGGGCATAACGAGTTCGGAACGGTATTTTTATACGCCTTCTTCTTTTGCGCGTAAGCATCTCTGCTATGTACAGGAAGTAGGAAGGCTTAAGAGCCTAAAACCCCATGCTTCCGTGCGTGAAAACGTGGAATCTTTCCTGTTTTTCCATGTGCTGGAAGGCACGGGCTGCGTACGTTATGAAGGAAAGAGCTATGATCTGAAAAAAGGCGATGCGGTATTTCTTGACTGCCGCGAGCATTATGAGCATGAGAGCAGCGTTACTTCCCCCTGGGAACTGGCGTGGGTGCATTTTGACGGAGCCAAGGCAGAGGCGGTTTATTCCCTTTTTAAGAAACAGAATGCGGATTCGCCGGTATTTGCCCTGGGAAGAAAAGAAGGCAAGGCAGAGCAGATGATAGGACGCTTACTTGCCGATAAAGGCGAGAACAGTACGGATGCGGAGCTTCGCGCCGATGCAGTCCTGACCCGTTTGATGCTCATCTGTATGCAGCTTGCGGGAGAGAAGAAGGATACTGCCGTATATGATGGCATAAGGGAGGCGCTTAATGAGGAATTATCCGGAAATGCGCCCACTATCGAAGGCATAAAGGAAGCTTTGATCAGGCGCTATGACGCCGATATAGAGAGCCTTGATGAATTTTTTATCAAGCGTTACGGCATAAGCATCGAGGGGTATGCAGCGAACCGTATGCTGAATAAGGCAAAGGAACTACTGCGCTTTACGATAAAACCTATGCAGGAAGTCATTGCTGAATCCGGCATAGGTTCTGAAGAGAAGCTTAGAAGCCTCTTTATGGATAATGAAAACATGAGTCCCGAGGACTACCGTAAAAAGTGGGCCCAGTGGATAAAGGGCTGACTTATTTAATGGCAGCCTTTTTCTCCGCCAGTTTCGCAGGACTCCAGCGTGCCACTCTCATTCCGCGTCCTTTGTTTTTAGCATTAAAGAACAGATTGATCAGCTGTTTGATATACTGCAGGCTCACCTTGGTGGAAAGCTTGGATTCACCGCTTTCACGGTCGTGGAAAGCATAAGGGGTTTCCAGAACCTTCTTTACGGGGCACATGGCGATAACTTCCACCATGATCTTCCAGCCGATGGGATTAAGTACGGCATCCTTTAACAGTTCGCGCCTTATCATGAAAAGGCCGCTGGTGGGATCGCTGATGTGGCGCAGGCAGGGAAGTATGATCTTTCCCATGTATCTTGCACTGCCGGATACGATCTTACGATACAGATCGAGACCGCCGTCGCTTCCGCCGGGAATAAAACGGCTGGGTATAGCCATATCGGCGTGGGCGCGCATTGCTGCATACATATCCAGAAGCACCTCGGGGGGATGCTGCAGATCTGCATCCATGCAGGCTACATAATCACCCTTTGCAAGCTTAAAGCCCAGCACTACAGCGGTGGCAAGACCCTTTTCGTCATCGCGGTGACGGAGCACTACGGTGGGGTCATCCTGCGCGATATCCGCTATTACCTTGGGCGTTTCATCCGTGGAATCGTCCACAAAGATCACTTCATGGGGGATGCTTCCCAGGGCACCGTGTATACGTGCCAGCAGAGGACAGATGTTATCTTTTTCGTTATAGGTAGGCACTACGATCGATATCATGGCGCTCCTCCTTAAATAATTATTGAACAGTATTATATCATAAACCGATCGGAGGTACAACAAAATGAAAACTACAGCACTTATACTTGCAGGCGGCAAAGGCGAGCGTTTCTGGCCCAGGAGCCGGAAGAACTGCCCCAAGCAGTTTTTAAGCCTTACCGATGACGGGAAGACAATGATACAGAAGACCGTGGACCGTATAAGATCCCTGGTGGAGCCTGAGGATATATTCATATCTACAAATGCAAACTACAGGGAACTGGTAAAAGAGCAGCTGCCGGATGTTCCCGAAAGCAACATCCTCTGCGAGCCTGTAGGCCGTAACACTGCGCCGGGTATCGGTCTGGGTGCGGTCCATATCAGAAAGAAATACGAAGACGCCGTGATGCTGGTGCTTCCCAGCGATCATCTGATAGGGGATGAAGATACCTTCAGGAGCGTCCTTTCCGAAGCGATAGAGACGGCAGAGGAGGAAAGCTGCCTGGTAACAATGGGCATCACCCCCACCGCTCCGGAGACCGGCTATGGTTATATAAAATTCCTTCGTGAAGGAGCAAGGAAGAACGCCTATAAGGTTGAGCGTTTTGTGGAAAAGCCGGATCTGGCAAAGGCTAAGGAGTATCTGGCAGACGGAGGATATCTCTGGAATTCCGGTATGTTTGTCTGGAAGGTTTCCACCATACTTGGCTGTATAGAGAAATATCTGCCCGAAATCTATTCGGGGCTGGTAAAGATAGAAAATGCTATCGGCAGCACAGATCAGGAAAGCGTATTGAATTCCGCATTTGAGACCATGCCTTCGGAATCCATCGATTACGGCGTTCTTGAAAAGGAAGACGGCATAAGGGTATTGCCCGGGGATTTCGGCTGGGATGATGTGGGAAGCTGGCTTGCTCTGGGCAGGATGCATGCCCTGGACGACGCCGGTAATCTGGTATCCGGAAATGCCGTTACCACAGGCGTCAGCAGCTGTATCATCGAAGGCGGAAAGAAGCTCATAGCTGCCGTAGGCCTTAAGGATCTGGTTATCGTGGATACCGAGGATGCCATACTGATATGCAATAAAGATAATACTGCAGACATTAAAAAGATAGTTGAAAGCCTCAGGAAGGACAAGAGGGAGGAATACCTGTAATACTTGCTAAAGAAGGCTGAAACATGGTATAATTATCAGATGTTTTCAGACAAAACTGATGCAGCGGGGACTGCTGCATATGGGTGTGCCATCGGGGCATGCCCGGGGAGGATACAGTGAGCGATAAGATAAAGAACGATCCCGAGATCATCGATCTGGATCAGACAGGAGCACTGCCGCCGGAAGAAGTTCTGCCGAAGGAAGTCACCATGGATACCCAGCTGCTTACGGATGTGAGCGCGGAGATATCGCTTAGCATGGAAGACACACAGCCTCTGGCGGATATAAAGGCACTGGCAGAGGCTATAGAAAAAGTACAGAAAGCCGACGAGATACCTGACGGGGAGACCAGGGTGATCACGCCGCCGGATGCTGAGGCTCTGGAAGAGACCGCGCAGGAAAATACAGCGCCGGAAGACGCGGTGCCGGAGGACACCATGGTCATACTGGACCTTGATAAGACTTCGGATTTCAACGGCCTTTTTGACGATATCGTTCCGGGGGATGACGCGCTTCTGATACCGCCGGAGCTGCCCGAAGCTGCTGACGATGAAAGCGGTGAATATGATAACGGCGACGGTCTTGGTGATGAAGATTACGAAGACGAAGATTATGAAGAGGATCCCGAAAATGCTGAAGATTATGAGGAGGATCCTTATGCCGACGATCTTGACGAGGAGATAGATAAAGCAACAGGCCTGTATATGGTGCCTGATGAAGATGAAGAGGAAGATGAGGCCGGCGAAGATACGGATGTTCTGCCTGAAACCGATGACTATACGGAGACGGAAGAAGGCGTAGAGGACGGTACAGACTCTGAAGAAGAGGAAGAAGATCCCAGGCTGTTTGAGACCGGCGAGATAATGAGCCTTGAGGAAGGCCGTGAGGGAGGGGAAGAAGATGATACTCCTGCTCCGGTCATAAAGAAGACTCCCGCAAATATGATAGCGCTGGCTGTAGCTGCGTTCTGCTTTGTGGTACTCTGCGTTATCATAGGCGTATCTTCTTACAAAAACAGAAGTGTGGCAGAGAATAAGCCTTATATGTATGATGTGGGCGAGCGTCTTGCGCGTATAGGCGTTACCGGCCAGAGCGGTCTTATGGCAATGGCGAATGCCGATCATGGGATCCCCGTACCTGAAGATGACGGGAACAGATCCGGCGAGGGCAGTGATGAAAACGCCGTGATCCCCGTGAAGCTTAATTTTACTTCCGTCGCAAAGGATATCAAGCTTAAGTTCATCAATACGGAAACAGAACGCCTTATCATGGATGTGCCTTTCGAAGTGGTGCTGACTCATGAAAACGGAGAGCAGCTGCGTCTTAAAGATGAGGACATGGACGGTATAATCTACAAGAAAGATGTGACCGGCGGCAATTACAAGCTGGCTGTGCTGGATCAGGATGGATACGATTATGTATCGGTACCTTCCAGCGTTACCGTTAAGGAGAATATCTCCTACCAGAAGATAGATGTTAAGGAAGAGATAAAGAACGAGGCAGAGGTTAACGCAGCCGTTGAGGATACCGGAAACGGCAAACAGCCCGAAGAAGGACCTCCTCCCACGCCTACCACAGGTGATACGGTTGAATGGGTAGAGTCCACAAAGACGGCTAAAGAAGGATCCGACGGATATAAGAATGTCGATAAGGCCGATATACCCGAGCCTGCCTATACAGAGGCATCGGCGTCGGTGGCCGGATCCGGGAACCTTGCAGCAGCCTGCGAGCCTGCTGTTCCGGCGGACAATACGATATACGGATCAGAGGATCCAACCGGTACGCCTACGCCTATACCCATAAAGCCGGATGAGACTCCTACTCCCACGCCGGACGATGAACCTACTCCTACGCCTGATCCGGACGAGACCCCTACTCCCAAACCCACGGGAGACGATCCTTCCGGCAGCCCTACGCCTACGGACAAGGACGGTAAGAAAGATCCCAAGAAGGATAAGACGACAAAGCTTAAAGACAAGAACGGAAACCAGCTTTATATTAAGAACGGCGATAAATATGAGGAAGCCGTTTTTGCGGATTACTACAAGGCAGAAGCCTTTTATATCTTGGGTGAGATCGAATATATCTACACCGGCTGGCAGACCTTAGACGGCAAGACTTATTTCTTTGACAAGAACGGTAACAAGGTTACCGGTGACCAGATAATCAAAGGCGTTAAGTATCACTTTGATGAAAACGGCGTGCTGGAAGGCACCGGAAACACTCCCACCCCCGGCGGAAACACCGGCGGCAAGGGTATCCTGGGCATAGATGTTTCCAAGTGGAACGGTTCCATTGACTGGAATGCGGTAAAGGCCAGCGGCGTTAACTTCGTGATAATCCG
>CAMVRS010000193.1 GCA_947169935.1 uncultured Lachnospiraceae bacterium | reverse complement strand
GTATAAACAGAAAGTTATGTTAACAAGTATTATGTAAACGTAGTTTACATAACCACATTATGTCACCTATTAAATCTGCCTAAAAATTCCTGCAAAACACTTAAAAAATATATCAGATTATGCTAGAATGGTTTTATCATATTTTTAGGAGAAAAAGACATGGCTCTATTCAACAGATTACTTTCAAAAGACTCTGCTCCCGCTCCTCCCCCGGTGACTTATACCCCGCCCTCGGAGGAACCCGCTGCTCCCGCTCCCGCCGCCGAAGAGACTCCGGAGCTGGATTTCCTTAAGCCCCAGACTCCCGTTGAAGAAACACCCGAACTGGACTTTCTCAAGCCCCAGGCACCGGCAGAAGAAGTTCCCGAGCTAGACTTTCTTAAGGCCCCTGCTCCGGGTACGACCACTACCGCTGCCGCCGCTTCTTCAACAGCATTTGAGACCACAGCCGGCGAAGACAGTCCGGTCCCCGGTCTTGCTTATCAGAATCAGTATAAGCGCCTTATTCTTGAGACGGAGATGCCTCCAGTAATAACGGTATGCAGATACGGTCCGAACTATGTAGCCACGGATCATATAAGAAATCTCCAGGCGGTTGATAATTCAGAATACGCAGCACTGGAAGCGCTGTTAAAACAATATAAGCAGGCATAAAAAGAGGCGGGGTTTTAAACCCCGCCTCCGCTTATCTGTATTATTCTTCTTCGCCTTCAGCTGCTTTCGCAAGCACTGTTTCAGGCTCAAGTCCGGTTACGTTGATGTTCTTTGTAACCTTTGCGTCGTAGGTGCTGGCTCTCATTATCTCGGTAAAGTCAACGCCGGTAGCTTCTGTCATGGTATCAAATACCTGTTTCATAACTATGGGCATGTTACCGCTGATCTGTGATACGCCGCTGCCGTCTGCTCCGCTGCCGCCGCCATAGATGTTTACCTTATCGATGGAAGCCAGGGGTTTTGCAACCTCTGCAGCCATTTCGGGCAGGATCTTTACCATCATCTCGATGACAGCTGCACCGTTGTACTTGCGGTATGCTTCTGCTTTCTTCTCCATTGCTTCTGCCTCTGCAAGACCTTTTGCCTTGATAGCTTCTGCTTCTGCAATACCTTTTGCAGTGATACCGGCTGCTTCCTGCTCTGCGGCATATCTCTGGGCGTCTGCCTTTGCCTTCTGAGCTTCGGCTGCCTTTTCCTGCTCGTACTTCTCAGCCTCAGCCTTACGCTGGCGCTGGATCAGAACAGCTTCTGCATCCTTCTCTGCTTTGTACTTCTCTGCATCGGCCTGGCGCTCGATCTGTGCGGAGAGTTCCTGCTGGCGTACCAGCACTTCCTTCTGCTTCAGTTCTGCTTCGCGCTCAGCCTTGGCGATCTGTACGTTAACGGCCTGGGTCTCAATGACTTTGGCCTGTTCCTGTTTCTGGATCTCGTAAGCTGCATCTGCTTCTGCACGCTTGATATCAGCCTGAACTTTCAGTTCGCTGCGCTTGATATCCAGTTCGTTATTCCTCTGTGCTATAGCCAGGTCAGAAATAACTCTTGCGTCGTTTGCTTCCTTTGCAGCCTCGGCCTGTGCTACAGCAACGTCTCTGTCTGCATTAGCCTTTGCTATCGATGCGTCCTTCTGGATCTTTGACATGTTGTCCTGACCCAGTGCATTGATGAGTCCCTGCTCATCTTCGATCCTCTGAATGTTACAGGATATGATCTGGATACCAAGGGATTTCATATCCACCTGGGCCTTTTCCTGTACCTCATCACCGAATTTCTTACGGTCGGTGTTCAGTTCGCGGAGTTCGATGGTACCTATGATCTCACGCAGGTTACCCTGTAATGAATCAGTCAGCGCTATGATGAAATCCTTCTCTTTCATGTTCAGGAAGTTGCGCTGTGCCTTGAGAATACCATCTTCCGAAGTATCAACCTTTACCTTAGCTACGGCGTCGATGTCAACACCGATGAAATCCTTGGTAGGTACGAAACCGCCGGTCTTGATGTCGATCGATATCTGCTTCAGGAGCAGTGTATCTTTTCTCTCTAAGAACGGGATCTTGATGCCCGCGCGTCCGATCAGCACCTTAGGTTTTTTCTTGATACCCGATATGATATAGGCTGTATCCGGGGGGGCTTTTACATACCCCGACATTAAGATGATGATGAGCAATACTACAGCAAGTATGATAAATCCAAGTATCAGTTCCTGCGGCATACTCTGTTACCTCCTTCTTTTGTTTTGTAGGTTAATGGTTTTTATTACACTCGGTGGTGTAATTGTAATTATTATACCACCGGGCAATACAGGGACAATATACAGAAATTGTCAAATTTGCTACCCGTCATTGCGGAGATATTGGCTTTCAACCGGTGCCTCCGGACATGTGCCTGTTCTTTGGCATCCGGATCAGTATATCTTTCAACCGCTCCTTCGGACATGTGCCCATTCTTCGACACGCTCCCGCTTGGATTTCGCTCGCAGCGGTGCATAAACTCAGCATCGCTTCGCTCTGCTTCGTTAAGCACCGGCGGCGAAATACAGTCTCAGAATCGGGCACACGATCCGTCGTCGCGGTTATAATACAGCTATCGCCGGATTCATTCGGATAACAGGCACATGTCCAGAGACCGTTTTTCAATCCATATTCTCCGCAACTCCTCTATTTGCTGCGCCCCAAACAGATCTATGGCAGTATTTTTCGACATGTTCCTTTAATTTACTGCCACAATCCTTTATTTTGCGTATATTCAGGCACTATTTGGCGGTATTTTTCGACATTTTCCGTTAATTTACTGCCACAATCTTTTATTTTGCGTATATTCAGGCACTTTCCGGCGGTAAATCTACGAATAATCTCTCATTTTACCGCCACAGCTCTTTACCCTTAGGCATCAGACATACATTTGTAAAAAAGAACTTATATCTCCGCCGTAGCTCTGCTGAGCCAGACACGTTCTTCTACGTTTTCCATGAAGGGCATGAGTTTCTCGCGCACTTTTGCGTGGTACTCGTTGAGCCATTGTATTTCTTTAGGTTCAAAGTACTTCTTGTCGATGGCGTCGCGGTCGATGGGTACCCAGGTAAGGGGCATGAACTGCAGGAATTCGCCGTCCGCGTTTTCTGTTTTATGTACGCACAGAAGGATATTCTCTATCCTGATGCCGTGGCTGCCTGCAACGTATACTCCCGGCTCATCACTCATCAGCATGCCGGATTCCAGCACGTGATCGGAACTTGCGGGTCTCTGCTTCCAGCGGATGGCCGAAGGTCCTTCATGTACATTAAGCATATAGCCTACGCCGTGGCCGGTACCGCATTTATAATCCATATCCAGTTCCCAGACAGGGCCTCTGGCTAATATGTCCAGATTACGCCCGCCGCAGCCCTTAAGGAATACGGCGTTCTGCAGTGCCAGCATGCCTGCCACCACTCTGGTAAAGTGCTTTTTCTTTACTTCTTCCACTTCACCGATAAGCAGGGTTCTGGTCACATCCGTTGTGCCACCGTCGTACTGTCCGCCGGAATCCACCAGATAAAAGCCGTTGCCGGCTATCTTTGCCGAACCTTCTTCAGGAGCTTCATAATGCATCATTGCCGCATTGGGTCCGAATGCACTTATGGTCGTGAAAGAAAGATCATTGAAGCCCTTTATCTGCGCCCTCATTGAATCCAGGCGGAGCGCCAGGCTGTATTCGTCTACGCCGTCTTTAACCGCATTCTCCTTGACATATCTCAGGAAACGGGTCAGCACAGCGCTGTCTTTAAGGTATACTTCCTTGATCTGTGCTATTTCCTTAGGAGTTTTGACAGCCTTGGCCTCATCAAGAGGGCTCAGGCATTCGATCAGCTCCGTGCCGCTTCGTTCGAGCAGCCTGCAGATAAGGTAATTTGTCTTATCGGGATCTATAAGGACCTTGCCCATGAACTTGAGATAAGGCAGATCTTTGTAGAAGTCCTCATAAGCCTTTAAGGTTATATCTTCGTCTTCGCAGAAACGGCACAGTTCGTCGCTGATAACCGCTTCCTTGATATACAGGGACACACCTATATCCGTAACTATGGTATAAGCATAAGCTACCGGATTGTAGGCTATATCGCTGCCACGCAGGTTAAAGAGCCACATCTGCTCATCAAGCCCGCTTACTATCGACGCCACGGCACCTTTTGCAGCTATGGCGTCACGGAAATTTGTGATCTTGTCTTTATATTCTGCTCCGTATAATTCAGGAGGCAGAAGGCGCACATCATTCGCGCTGTCGGCAGGCCTGTCTTCCCAGATCAGATCCACCAGATTCTTTCCTATCTTGATGGAAGCGCCTATACTCTTTAAGGTATCGCGTATCCTGCGGCCCATCTTGCAGGAGATCAGCTTTCCGTCGGCGTAGATAACATCACCGCTGGGTATGTTATTCTCCAGATATTCATACAGATCCGGAACGCCTGCATCGCCTTCACGCATAAGAATAATGCCTGTATCCAGCAGTTCGTTCATGGCTTGCACGAAGTATCTGCCGTCCGTCCATAAAAGTGCGATATCTTCACCCACAAGCAGGGTTCCGGCAGAGCCGGTGAACCCACTCAGGAACTCACGCTCCTTGTAATGATCGTTGATATATTCCGAATTATGGGGATCAGCCGTGGCGCAAAGATACCACTGGGCTTCGTATTCCTTTAGTTTATTACGTAACTGCCTTAATCTTTCCCTTATTATCTCGTCCATCTTTTACTCCCTGTAGAAATGTACTCTGTTTTTGCCGGACTGTTTTACATGATACATGGCCATCTGAAGTTTTTGATAAAGCGTATCGTAATCCCTGCCATGCTTAGGGATAAATACTGCAACGACCGACGCAGTCAATGCATCTCCACCGTTACGGGCGCTGTTTGCTTCCTCCATAACATGCCCGCAGATCTCTTCGCAATAGCTCATAAGTTCCGCCTCGCTCAAGGACTGGGGGATATAGATTATAAATTCATCCTCATCACTGCGGCAAAGTATGCTGCCGGAAAGAGCTGTATCACGCAACGCTTCGGTGAATTTGATTATAACGCCGTTGGCGTAACTGCTTCCCTGTTCACGCAGGAAATGACCGAAACCGTCAATATCCACCATTACCATCTCTGCCCCGTCGGCGTCGCTGCGTATGCGGCTGTCCACTTCGGAAGCCATATATTCGCCCTTTAAAAGATCCGTGAGCAGATCCTTTTTTGAGCTGCCCAGGATATTGCGGCGCATGTCTTCCATCTGCAGCACTTTCTCGATACGGCCCAGCATTACCTCTGCTTCAAAGGGCTTCTTGATATAATCAAGCGCACCCATCTTAAGCCCTCTCATCTCGCTTTCATGTTCCGTATCGGCTGTAAGAAAGATAATGGGGATATTTGCGGTGCGCGGATTAAGTTTGATCTGTTCCATGGTCTCATAGCCGTCCATCTCTGGCATCATGATATCCAGAAGGATCAGATCCGTTTTATTCTTTTTAAGGAAATTCAAAGCCTGCCGGCCGGATTTGGCCATGGAAAGATGGTAAAAAGGCTGCAGGACTTCTGCAGCACTTTTTAAGTTAGTGGTACTGTCATCTACCATCAGGATATGCTTCAAATCGTCACCTCAGAAATTTTCTCACCTCTTCGGGCATTTCATCTATGGCACATACGATATCGTGCAGTACTTCCGCAGATCTGATATCATCTATAGCCTGCGGTATAGCTACGCCGCTCACCTCATTGAGTGAATCGATAAGCTTCATATCATCAACGGATGCATACTTATCATCCAGGGCGCACATAACGGTCTTTGCGAATTTAT
Organism: uncultured Lachnospiraceae bacterium; assembly: GCA_947169935.1. Classification (GTDB taxonomy): domain Bacteria; phylum Bacillota; class Clostridia; order Lachnospirales; family Lachnospiraceae; genus NK4A136. The sequence goes on along the minus strand of CAMVRS010000193.1, from coordinate 1,405 downwards.
AAGGGCTGGCTGTTGAAGCAATCAGCGCAGGAGTATCATCGCCGGTGTTCTTTCTGTATTCATCGTATACATAACCTGCAACAGCGGTATGGGGATCGATGATATAGCCGCATTCCTTATATAGAGATGCGATCTTTGACGCGGTATCTTCTTCGGAAGCATAGCCCCCGCAAAAATCATCAAGACGTGCCTTCATGTCCTCACTTATCTCATAGGCGCCGTCTTTATTGAGCTGCTCCATAAGAGCCTTGTTCTTCTTATCATCATCACCTGCTATGTGATAGATAAGGCGCTCAAGATTACTGGAGATCAGTATATCCATAGAAGGAGAACCGGTTAAGATAAATTTCCTGTCTTTGCTGAAGGCGCCGTTTTCATCCATCTCACGCAGCTTATCATAAGAGCCGCTCTTGAAGAAATCATAAAGAACGCGGTTGGAATTGGATGCACATATCAGTTTATTTACCGGAAGACCTGCCTGCTTTGCATAATAAGCAGCCAGGATATTGCCGAAGTTACCGGTAGGTACACAGATATTGATCTTATCGCCGCTCTTTATGTTTCCGTCCTTTAACAGGCGGGTATATGCATATACATAATAAACTACCTGGGGAACCAGACGCCCGATATTTATTGAGTTGGCAGATGAGAATACAAAGCCTTTCTCCTTAAGCTCTGCTTTTAAAGCCTCATCATTGAACATCTTTTTAACGCCGGTCTGTGCATTATCGAAATTACCTTCAATACCTATAACACGTACGTTTGCACCCTTCTGTGTCACCATCTGGCGCTCCTGTACTTTGGATACGCCGTTCTTGGGATAAAATACGCAGATCCTGGTTCCGGGTACATCTGCAAAGCCTGCCAGCGCAGCCTTTCCGGTATCTCCGGAGGTAGCCGTCAGTATTACTATCTCTTCCTTAAGATCGTTCTTCTTTGCTGCCGTGGTCATCAGATGAGGCAGGATCGAAAGAGCCATATCCTTAAAGGCTATGGTGGATCCGTGGAACAGCTCAAGATAATAAGCACCACCCGCTTCCCTGATGGGCGCTATCTCTTTGGTATCGAATTTCTCGTCATATGCGCGTTCTATGCAGCCCTTAAGCTCTTCCTCCGTATAATCCGTAAGGAAAAGCTTCATGACCTCATAAGCTACGCCCTTATAATCCATATCTTTAAGCTCTTCAAGGCTTTTGTCCAGCACCGGAAGGCTGTCGGGAACAAAAAGGCCGCCGTCCTCTGCCAGTCCCTGCAACACCGCCTGTGAAGCCGTGAGCTTTTTATTGTTATCTCTTGTACTGTGATATAAGATACTCATTTCTTTATTCTCCCTGTAAAGCTATTTTCCGCATTATTTTAACAGAAATCTGCGATAATGTCTATCATGTCATTCTTCCTAACTGTT
>CAMVRS010000192.1 GCA_947169935.1 uncultured Lachnospiraceae bacterium | reverse complement strand
CCTCAGGAAAGAAAGTCGATATCCACAGTATGTTCAGCCAGGCTTCCACAACCAAACTCTTCACCTATGCTATTTTAGGTATGATCTTTGAGGAAGGAAAGTTTCTTTTCAGCGATCCTCTTTACTATTATCTTCCCGAATGGAAAAACACTCAGAAGTATATCCGCCGTCCCAATGGTGAAATAGATACTGTTCCGTTGGAAAAGCCCATCACGATACGTAATGCGGTAGCCATGATGTGCGGTCTGCCTTACTGTATGGTACCGGCCATAAATCCCACTACTCCCACGCTCGCAGCCATGAGCAAACAGATGGCGGAGCTTTTAAAGAAAGGCCCCAGCACCATTGAAGAAGAAGTGCGCGCCATGGCGGAAGTACCCGTAATGTTTGAGCCCGGTTCCCACTGGCTCTATGGCTTCGGTTCAGAGATAACCGGCGTTCTGGTTGAACACTTTGAAGAAAAACCCCTTCGTGAAGTATTCAAGAACCGCATCATCGATCCCCTGGAGCTTGAAGATACGGACACTCTTGCCAGACCTCATAATAAAGAACGTATAGTGACCAATTATGTAAAGAAAGGGCCTGGCGAATTTGAAGCAACTGCTGATTTCTCCTCGCTTGATCCCGAAAAAGTCCCTGCAGGCGCGCGTCCCAACTTACTTACAAGCGCCCATGATTTTGCCGTATTCATGCAGATGCTCGCTAACGGCGGAACATATAAAGGGAAGAAATTCCTGGGCAGCGGAACAGTTGCAATGCTTCACGAAAACCAGCTGGGTCCCGAGCAGCTTGCCGATTTTGAAAATGATTATCTTGCCGGCTACGGATACGGCCTGGGTTTCCGCACGCTTATGACACAGAAGTACGGACATAACGGCCATATCGGTAATTTCGGCTGGACCGGCGGAACCGGTATCTGGGTAGAAGCTGATCCCGTTGATAAATTCTCGGTTGCATATATGCACAACATGCGTCCGAATGAGGAGCTTTATCACCACCACAGAGTACGTGCTGTGGTAAACGGAATTATGCTTTAACCGGAGGATAATGCGGTGCGTATCGCCTTATGTGATGATGAACCAAAGACAGCAGAAGGTCTGAATTCAATGATAGAAAACGCCTTCAAAAGCCTGGATATACTGATCGACGTGTTCACCGATGGCAATGAACTTCTGCACAGATTTGCGCAGAAGAGTTATGATATAGTTTTTCTTGATATAGAAATGCCTGCCATCGACGGACTCACGGTAGCAAGAAAACTGCGTGATATAAGCGCTGAAGTGTTCATTGTCTTCCTTACATCCCATATGGAATATGCCATAAAAGGTTATGAAGTAAATGCCCTGCGTTACCTTACCAAACCTCCGGTCAAAGAAAAGGTCTGTGAGATAATCGAACATGTCCGGAAAAAACAGGCAGAAGAAAAAACACTTTGGGTAAAAACGGGCGACGGGGAATATAAACTTAAACTCTCCGATATCATATATATTGAAGCACTCAACCAGAAAATGATGATCCACACTCTTTCCGGCAATTACGAAATATGGGGAAAGCTAAGCGATTATGAAGATAAACTCGGTGGTGAGGGCTTTTTCCGCATACACCGGAGTTTCCTTGTATCACTTTCTACAGTAAGCGGCATTAAAGGGCAGTATATTAAGGTAGCAGGCGGGGATGAACTCCCTGTAGGAAGAACAAAAGAAAAGGAATTCCGTGCCGCTCTGGTAGCCTTCGCCGATAAGGAGGCTTTCTGATGGGATTTACAACTATCCTTAAAGACAGCCTTGAATATACTGCCGCAGCATTTTCCTGCGGAATGATCGTCCACAGTTTCTTTGATGAACAGGTTAAAGTCACCCTAAAGAAACTGGGTATTATCTTCTTTTTGACCGCCCTCTTTTCCGCAATTGATTCTTTTGTAACAAAACAGCTGGGATTTGGTATTCTGATGGTATTCCCGGTTTTTATCTGTCCGGCTGTTATTCTGCAGTGGAGATCAGGATCCGGTGCCGCCTTATTTTTCAAGCGGGCTGTCTGCATCATCAGCACAGAGATCTTCATTGGCGTTTATTCCCTGGAGATAGTGATGCTATGCGCATCTCTTTCAGGCATGAACGATGTTACTGAGAAAGCCGGCATGACTGATATGCGTGAAAGACCGGCTTTTTTCATCATGTATCTGGCTGTCATGATACTCATTGGTCTGTTGCTGTATTTCATGATGGTTCGTCGTAATTTTACCCTGCCCTTCCGCAGCAGTGATATCATCCTCACCTTAGCCATGTGCACCATAACCCTTCTGTCACTGGGATTATTCCTTTATGTGGAAGCAAACGAAACCGCAATGTTTTACAGACAGATCCTGGAATCCGTGCTGCTGCTGTTACTAATTCTTATGCCTGTGATGATCTATAAAAACCGGCAGAGTGCATATTTCAGTGAAATGAGTGCCCACAATGAAAGCTTTCTGGAAGCCGAGCTTGAAGCATCAAAACGTTACCGTGAAGCCCAGGAAGAAACCCGCGCCTTCCGCCATGATATCCGCAATAATCTTAATATGCTTTCCGGGCTAATGAAAGAAAAGAAGTATGATGAGGCCGAAAAATATATTTCAGATCTGACCGGTGAGCTGGCTGCCCTTTCCCCCCGTATTGTTACCGGAGACGATATGCTGGATTCGCTGATATCTTCAAAGCTGGGAGAACTGGACCGTCAGGGCATAGCCCTTACCGTAGACGGGATCATTGAAGGAGGATTAAACTGGAAACCTATCGATATCTGCGCCGTATTTGCAAATGCCCTGGATAATGCCGGGCGGGCATGTATGGAGATAGGGGATAGTTCTGAAAAGTATATCCGCATTTCTTTCAGGAAAACCGAGATGCAAAGAGTAATAAAGATATCAAACAGCACCGCCGGAAAAGTGGATTGCGGCAGATTAATGAACGGCGAAAACAGATATACTACCAAAAACGATAAAAGCAGGCACGGCTATGGCCTTAACAACATCCGCAAAACCGTCGAAAAATACGGCGGAATATTACAGTTTTCCTCCACTGATAATGAATTTAGCATAACCATAGCAACCGGGGGACGGTTCTCCGGTTGATTTTCCTTCAAAAACCACCCTTCTGATCACGTAAATACTGTAAATTCCGGTCAACCGCAGAACCGTCCCTCTGATTGAAATTAAAATTTTCTTTTTTCTGTAACGAATGCATTCATTTTCGCACTAACTATACAAAGGGCCCTGAAAGGAGGTGAGATCTTGCAGTCCATGGACGAAATATACCAGAAATATGCGCAGACGGTATATAAATACCTGATGTCGCTGACACATAATGAAGAACTGGCTGAAGAGCTCACCCAGGAGACCTTTTACCAGGCTATCCGTTCGATAGACAGCTTTGAAGGCAAGAGCAGGATCTCCACCTGGCTCTGTGCCATAGCCAAAAATGTGTACCTGAGCCACCTGCGAAAAAATCCCGGGCACGAAGATGTGGATGAACTGGAGATCCCCGTCGATTCCGCCGAAAACAATGCCTTGGAAAGTATCGGAAAGATGGAGCTTCTGAAAAAGCTTCATGATCTCCCGGAGCCGTACAAGGAAGTTACATATCTGAGGGCTTTCGGAGGACTGTCCTTCGCAGAGATAGGCGAAGTACTTGGAAAATCTGAAAACTGGGCCAGGGTAACTTTTTACAGAGGAAAAGAAAAACTCAGAAAGGAAGTAGACGAAAATGAATAAAATCCCATGCGAAGTGATACAGGATCTGTTTCCTTCATATATTGACGGATTAACAAGTGAAAAAACCGGGCAGATCATTGAAGAGCATATCGCAGGCTGCAAAGAATGCTCTAAAGTGCTGCACTCAATGAAGGGGGACGCCGAAGAAGAAATCCTTCCCGGCGAACAGGACAAAAAGGAAATAGACTTCCTGAAAAAAACAAGGCTGATGCAGAAGATCGCGATAATCAGCAGCATAGCAGCGATCGTCATGGCAGCACTGTTCGTTATCTTACGGGTATTCATAGTAGGAAGTTCTTATGACGGTACTCTGTTTGCTATCGATAAGATCAGCGTGGATGATGGATTTCTGCATATAAAGGCAAGCACTACAGACAGCGCAACTGTCCTCTCACGCATGAAATTCAATGAAGAAAACGGCGTGGTGACCATAAAGGCCAATCTGGTTCCTGTTTCAATATTTAACCGCCCGGGTAAGGAATTCACCTACCAGCTGACCGATCCGGCTTCATTAAAGCAGGTAAAGATAGGCAGCCAGGTTATCTGGGAGGAAGGCGAAAAGATCAGCCCCCTGACGTCCCTGGTTTATGCCAGCAGGCATGATTATATAGGCGATATGCCTGCAAACGGCAAAAGCGCCAATGCAGTGGGCGTATATACACGTCTGGGTGAATATGAAAACAGCCTTCAGACCGCCAATGAGCCTTACGGCTGGACTATGATCTTAAAAAACGACATATCCTCCGACAGAGCCGTGCTTATCGAAAGCGATATGGAATCCATGGCCTATATCCTGATCGGCGTCATCGGCAATCTTGACCATATCACTTATGAATACACCGTGGATGGAACCCCTCACTCCCTTAGCATTACCGCCTCAGCTGCTGATTCCTTCTTCGACCGCAGCATCAAGGACTGCGGAAAGAGCGCCCGCATCCTCAATGAACTCATTCAAAAAACGGGCTTTTAAACCAACCGGGGGACGGTTCTGCGGTTGATTTTGGCCGCAAAACCGCCTCTCCGAGTGCTCAAATGCCCGTAAATACTGACCAACCGCAGAACCGTCCCCATGATTGTTATTCAACATCCTGGCGGCAGGAATAGAATTCCTCTCCGGTATCCAGGCAGATTGCCGCCAGCCGCCCGTGTCTGTGGCTGGCGCCGCAATCTATCGCGATATGATTATTCTCCCGGTATATGTATCCCGGTCTTTTATTCCCGGCAATGCGCTGTGTCGGTGTATGCCCGGTGATAACATATACGTCCTCGTAGTATTGGATATCATACTCCGCACGGTCCCAGATCAATTCTTTAATAGAATAATCCTCGATATCCTTACCGGGATAATAATTTCCAAGCCCCGCATGGACCAACAGATATTTCTTTCCTGCAACCTCCAGTTCCTCATAGACCAGCATATTCCTGATATACTCTATCACCTCGTTACGCTGCTCATCATCAAGTTCCCTGAATTCCTTAATAGTAGCTCTGCTTCCGTTTCTGAGCCACGAAAGAATATTGTTTGCATTTTCCGCCCCCAGCTCTTTGATCGATTCCTCCGTGATTTCTTTCATCAGAAATTCAAGGCAGTCAAGGGCCATCAGCTCGTGGTTTCCAACCAGACATATCACATTGGGCATCTCCATAATTTTAAGCAGAGTTTTTACCGGATGCGGTCCCCGGTCAAGAATATCCCCCAGCACATATAAGGTATCCGAATCACTGAAACGTATCTTTTTCAACAGGTTCATGAAAAGATCATACTGTCCATGGATATCCGAGATCACATACGTCATTATATCATTACCTCCGTTTATTTTCATAATCCTATTTACTACCGTCCTGCTATACAACATTATACCTCATTTCTCAAATGCCGATTGTCGTGTCTCCAGGAAACATATCATGTATTCAAGTGCCTCTTTGATCTCAGCTTCCTCCGTCAGCTCTTTTGCCTCACCGGCCGGAAGTCCCTTAATAAGCGGTATCACATGTTCCTTATCAATAATACCATTTTCAAATCCACATTCGAGGCCTTCACGTTTTACCCACGTCACTGCATCTATATTATTCTTAAAATACTTTCCGAACCATTTTTCATCAAATATATGATAAAGCGTGACCGGCACCTCGTCATAAAGCCACAATTCTTTACCGTCAATAACGGATATATATCTGGCCGGATTCATCTGTCTGTCCGGAAGAAGAATGTAATTGCACCTGAGCTCCGCAAGCTCAAGAAACCGATCCAATAATATCGTCAGTTCATGCTTAGGCGGAAGATACGCATCCCTGTCTTCCGCCAGCAGTTTCAGATAATAATCCGTATCTTTCTTATATTTGGCCTGCTTATAAAACTTCATACCGTATTCTTTATTCAGGCATTCCGCAACCCACCTTACGGGAGCCCAGGCGCTCATCAGGGTATCCGCTCTGAGATCGCCTTCGAAGTATAAGCAATCAAGATCGTTTTTCTGTCTCCATTCATCACCGCTTCCTTTCAACGCTCTCATCCAATAAAGGCAGAAGTTCCTGAGATGATTGCTGCTGTAATTGTTTCCAAGGTACTCTTTCATCATGTTTCTCATTTCTTTCATACTAAATCCTCCATTCTATATTTTAGTTAATGCTAAGTTTTTTTGTTTCATATATATTATGGTTTCAAAAATCATCAATTTTTTAAAGATCGGTAACATGTGAGCGACCAGGAAAAGCAAAAATCATACCATAATCCATACTTTTCAAACAATTCGATCATTTCTGCCCGAAGATGGCTTACCAGTTCAGGTATATTGATCAGCTCACTATCATTCCAACCGCAATCACTGATATATTCCTTCCTGGCCTCCTGTACCATCTTCTCCCATAAGTCTTTTACATCCTCCGGCTTGAGATTCTCTGCTTCTTCCAGTGCCTTCTTGTATTCCTCGTAAGTGTCATAGTTTTCATAAACCGGCACCGGATTTCCTGTATCTCCGCCTGTCAGTTCCTTATACTCTTCCCAGGTATCAAATTCCAGCGGATCCCATAGTGAATATTCCGTGTTGTCTGTCAGATCCGATACTTTCTGCTCCAAAAGCCCTTCTTCATCCGTACACCCGTATTTCTCTTCCAGGAAATTCTCAAATTCTTCCTGCACTGATTCTGCCCTTTCAAAAATATAAGCCCACGCCTCAGCAGATATATCCTTCTTCCGGACCTCGTATTCAAATTCGCCCAAAAGCAGCTGTAAGGGTCCTTCATATGTCATATCAAAGATATGCTCCGGATTGGAAAAGCTTTTCCAAATGCAGCTGCCTTCCTCATCGTAGCCTGTTATGCCTTCCAAATATCCCTCAGGATCAATGTTTTTTATAAATTCCACATCCTGAATGCCCTTGTAAACCGCACCTTTTTTATATACATATCTATTTCCGTTCGTATAAATGCTTACACCACTCCATAATCCCCATTTCCGAAGAAAAAGAATGACTTCCTTCGCCAATGCATCACATTTTTCCTGATCCTGTTTTTTCATAAGCAATTTCCTCCTT
>CAMVRS010000191.1 GCA_947169935.1 uncultured Lachnospiraceae bacterium | reverse complement strand
CTTTCCGGCCTGCAGATGCCGGTCTTTACCGGCGTACAGTGTTCATTCCGACTCATCTGTCATGGTCCATGCGTTCTTTATCCCCGGTGTATAGTAAAGTCTCACCATGCGTTTTCTGCCGGCCACCACGATATAACATTCATACGCCAGAGTATTGCCGGATATGAACATCCCATCCGGCATGGTCCGCGTAACGTTCTCACTGATGAGTCTGTGGCTCTTTATATCAAAGCTCCTGCGTTCTCCCTCTTCATCGACCATACGGATACGCATGGGAGTTATATCCCCTGTCTTGGAAAACATGATGATAACATCTACTTCCTGTTTCATTTTTCGTCACCGGCCTCCCCCACTGAGAACATCAGTCCCATTCTATATCGTCCTGATTGCTCTTTAAGAATGAGAGCACTGCATCCTCATCAGAAAGAAGGCTTTCGATCATAGCCGTCAGTTCCTCGGCCATGGCTTTTGTATCATCGTTTACATCATTGATATATACGCAATACATCTCTGCTTCCGGATCGGAGTCGATCACTTCGAGCATTTCCGGCTTGTTCTCTTCTATATAGCTGTTTAAAAAGGCATCCCAGTTATATCCGTTCATATATGCCTGATCGCATATCTCGTTCATCTTTTCTCCAAGTGACATGATCTCAGGAGTTCCTACATCGAAAGATATGGAGATATAGTCTTCACAAACGTTCATGTTTACAAGACCTGCCATAACATGATCCCCTTTTCTGTTAATACATTGTTTCTACAACCCACGGTAATGATCAGCAGTTGATGCTTATGAGCGTATCCACCGCATCATCAACACTTCTGTTCCTTGCTGCAGTATAGATGCGTTCTATCTCTTCCCTGGGGAATTTCGGAAAACAGGCCAAAAGCCCATCCAGTTCCATTCCCGTAAGGCACATGTTCTCTACTGCTCTGCAATCCTGCTCGTTCATTTTTACCCCCTATAACATTAATTTATTCTCCCGGACCGGTGTCAGATCAGAAACGGCGCATCTGCATCATAATCAGATATCTCCGTGACCGGTATCGGGAGTTTCAGACCTATCTTCTCTTCTTTATGATTAAGCTTCTTCGAATAACCGTCCTCACCGCTCTTATCGATAAAGAACAGCTGCATCGTATCATCTTCCGTACTGATAAATGCATGCCCTATCCCTGCAGGGACATAGACTGCCAGAAAGATATTCTCTGTCAGCTCAACAGACTCCCATTTAAGATATGTTTCAGAATCTTTCCTCAGATCTATAACATAGTCTGTTCCACATCCCTTGATGACCGTAACGAGCTTTGACATCGGTGCATCTGTCTCTCTGTAATGTATTCCAAAGAACGTCCCCTTATGAGGCATGCTATAGAGCCTTGTCTCCTTTACATCAAAGCCTTCTATACCATCATAGGCATATGTCAGCATGCCACGTCCATCCGTACGTGACTTAAGTCTGTATATCCTGGCACTGCCAAATATCTCTTTTACAAGTTCCATATGACCGGTGACGTTATTTTAACAGCTTTGAGAACTCAAGCGCCTTGCCGACATCACCATCAACCTTAAGCTTACCGGTCCCAAATGCCAGTACGGGATCCAGCTTGCCGTCCAGCAGCTTATTGAAATCCGTCAGGCTCATGGTAACAGCACAGTTCCTGTCATGATAATCATAGGGTTCAACATTTACCTTATGATCCTTGATCTCCACATAGAACACGCCGCTGTTCTTACCGGTGATGTTCACCTGCACTGCAAGGAAATCCTTATCAGATACATCCTTGCCGGCGGCTATCTTTCTTACTTTTTCTACCAGTTCGTCAAATGTCATTTTAATATCCCCCTTGTTATATCTTAATCTTTTGATATATGGTCAATCGTATCTTGTACCCATGGAATCATCAGTGATGAATTCCGTCCGGCAGAAACGATCTCTCTTCGTATTAACTGCATAGGATGTCACAAGTCCATCCGGTTTCATATCATTTATAAGGATCCTCTCTCCCTCACCGGCATTGAAGATTATATGATCGTATCTGACATTGTTCTCCTTAAGAAAGCGCATCGTATGCGGCTTTTCATAATCACTCCTTGCCGTGAGAAAGATTATCATATCCCTGCGCGGTATGGAATCAAGGAATTCACGCGCCCCAGGGAGAAATTCATCCTTACCGAGTATATATGGACCGTCATGTACCAATATGGTTCCGTCAAGATCCAGTATCCATGTTTTTGGCATCGGAGAAATCCTTATCTGTTCAGGCTCCAGTTCCATATCCTTATCCTTTCCGATATACTATCACGCCCTGCCGCAGCACTTCTTATACTTCTTTCCAGATCCGCACGGACAGGGATCATTGGGATAAATCCTGACAGGTTTCTTAAGACTCTCTCTTTTTATCAGCCGGTTCTGTCTAATTAGTTGATCCATCAGATCATCGCGCTCACGTCTTGCTTTCTCAAATGCCTCAAACGATCTCTCCTTATACTCCAGAACCCTTTGAAGAAGATCCTCCTCTTCTCTTAGGCTCTCTGTTTCTATACGCAGTCTTTCTTCCTCTATCTGCCGGTGCGTTTCTTCTTCCTCTTCCTCCGACATGGATGTGTCTTTCAGCTGCCTAATACGTTCTACAAGTTTTTTGAATGCGTCCCTCTGTTTTTTCTGAATCTCTATCATTTCCTTCACTGCCCAAGGAACATCCTTGATTGCCTCATAAGCCTCAGGCAGCTGCTCATCCATCTCATCTATATCATTTATATCCATACTGTCTCCGCTGATCATCTTCATCCTGTTTTCCATCTAAAAATACAATGCCAATTCTACCATATTTACCTGGTATAGTAAAATACAGTATGCCATTTCAGCCAAAAAGAAAAGAGCCCATCTCTGAGCTCTTATACTTCATTATTCCCGGATATCTACCAGGATCTGTACTTTTTAAGAACTATACTCGCTGCAGCTGCTATGATACAGATCACAAGCCCTATCCAGAATCCCTTATTCAGCTTCTTCATCGTCCTCACCCCCTCTCATATCTGTTTTTCCGTTTTTATCTGCTCTCGTCCTTTGACGCACCTATCGTGACCTCCATATCCTCACTGCCTATGCTGTTCTCACTTAAGCTGTCCCTTCTGTCTATGCCCTGGCTCGGATCGAAGATACATACGCCGTACTCGTCATACATCTTTATAGGATCGTTCCAGTCTATGTCTGGATCATATGCAAGACCGTTATATGCCGCCATATCCTCTTCCGTTACATATCTGAACAGGCCGACGCCCTGTACGAAGTAATATCCCGACTTGAACCACTCCGGTATCTTTATCCTGATACAGTTTGCATGTAAAAACTCATAATCATGACATACAAAGCGTTCCAGTTCCCCAAAGCAATGGATATCGGCTCTTAATCTGAAATCCTGATAAAATGTCCCGGTATAGAACTCACAGATATAATACTGATCCTTATCAAGCCCCATCACAGTGCCGCCGTCAGACACGTTATCCTCCGATACACTCATATCTCCCACTTTATCTAGGTAAAGGCGTGACAGCGCATCAAACTGTGTTATATCGGCTGCATCCGACTTCATATCGACATAATACTTATAATCATCCTCATCTGTATCGGAATAGACTATGTAATAGTGTCCGCCGGCATCCGGGACCATGTTGGATATACCTATCGAATACCCGTAATCTGCAAATCTCTCAAAGATGATATCATCAGGTACTGCCGTATCCGATATATATATGAGTGCATTACTGCTGCATACCGTAGGTATCCTCTCATCCTTATCCGATGACATCCATATGCTCCTCTTATACTGTGACATATCAGCAGTCTCATCTCCCTTGAAGTTGATATCACCGGTGGGGCAGATGAAGAACACTTCACTGCCCACCCTGTTCTGTGACAGATCCTTTCTTATCTGAGACTCACTTACGTTATCCCATACATATGCCTTACCGATCGACAGCTCATATACATTTGCATAGGAATCAGGCTTTTCATCATTCTGGCCTTCAAAGGTCTGAAAGACACCGCAGCCCGGTAATGACAGGATCATAACGATCATGATCACTGATGCTATATGCTTACGCACGCTCCCGGGGCGCCAGATACTTATATGCCTACTGCGCGGTGTAATCTGTCTGTAACTCCTGTTCAAGTTCCACCTCCTCTTCAATGATCACCTCATGATGATAGCTCTTCGGTCTTATCATCCTTACATATATAAGCACCGATATGACAGCGACTGCCATCACAAGTACAAATACCAGCAGCTTTATCAGCAGTTTCTTCTGTGCCTTTGGATCGGCATTTTTCTCCTTTCTTCGCTGCAGTTCCTCTTCCTTTTTAAGCTCTTCTGCTTTCTTCTTTATGCGCACTATATCCTCAGTTGACTCATATCTCAGTGTCTTTACGGGCTTAAAGAAGTAACAGTACAGATACTGTCCGTATGTCATATCCTGGGTATAGTTGCATCCGAAGGCTATGCCTATCATGATCAGCCCCAGGAATATGAGCACGCATACCGCCCTGGGTGTATTTAAGAACATCGGCATACATACATTGGCTATTATCCCAAGTCCCAGGCATGTAAAAAACAACACCTTCTGCAATATGCTCTGTCCTTTCAGAGCATCGATCCCGAAAAGTGCATCCGAATCGATCTCTTCCAGATTTACGTTTCTTTCCATTTGTGCCATTACATCTTCCTCCTACAGCATCCTCGATATGACAGAATCCGTTCCCTTGACCAGACCGGCTATGATTATCGGTGTGATCGCTGCCTGCAGTGTCATCAGTATGCAGTTCTCGATATCCGATCCGCCGCCCAGGCCTGAATTGATGATATCCGTGCATAACACATATCCGGACTTTATTATCACGACCATCATGGCACCAGATACGCAGAATCCAAAAAATGTCTTTAAAAACTGCACCATGCTCCTTCCGATCTCCTGACCGCCGGCTCCCATGGCTACCGCTATACCTGCAAAAGGCATGATGATCAGCGGCTTAAGTATGCGCTGGAATGCTGAGCTTATGATCGACAGGCAGCTGGCTGACATCACCAGCACCAGCACTACTCCGCCTATGAGCAGTACTGCCGAACAGCCAAGTGTTTCGATGATACCTACTATCCATTCACCGGTGAGTTCAAATTCCGGGAACTGCAGCGAATCATGGATGATGGCATCAAGACTTCCTCCCATCGACAGTGTATATCCTCCCGCAGGGCCTACCGCTGCTGTCACGCCATCTGAAAACTCGATGATATAGCCGAGTATCTCCCACAGATGCGCTGCAACAAACAGGATGATGCAATACCTTACAGTATCCATCAGAAAGCGCTGTGCCTGCTGCTCCGGCGGCGATGTTACAACCGACTTGTAAATCGCTATAACGAAGAAGCAGGTGGCGATCGGGATAGTCGCTGCTGATATCGCATCATACAGCGCATGTACCGTCCCGTATGGTGAGCCACCTGCCGCTGCCGTCGGGCTCGTGGAAAAGAGTGTCATGGCCAGGCCGATCAGGGTATTCCAGATAGAAAAGGAAGCGTTATAGAGTGCTTTAACGACTGTTTCCATTCACTTTTTTCCTCCCTGTCCCCTAAGTAAGAAGTGCCACGACTGCTCCAAGTCCGAGGAGCACACCACCGGCCACAACTGAATACACGGCCTGGTGCTCACCCTGCTGGTCCATGACGCGGAAAGCCATAGCGAACTTTATACCACCGTATACCAGCATGACTGCACCGATAGAAGTACCCAGTGTGATCAAGATGCCCTTAAGAGCGTCTATCGCATGTGTATAACCCATTTTCTCTGTCTCCTTTCTGTTTGGTAGAGTATCCTTGCCCTTCGTTAGATATGTGGCAGATGGAGACGCCTAATCCGAAACAGAAAAAACGGAAAATATAAAAAACCTTGAACTGTATCGCTACAATTCAAGGTTTTATTCTTATTAATTTTGGGATCATTCATTGAGGCAGGCTATAATATCAGCTGCTCAAAAGCAATAAATGTTATGCCTCTTTTTCCCATAAAAATCAAGCTCTATTTCACGGACATCGGATTTAACATCAAGACATAATAGTAATAGTCCTCAACATTATTCACTCCTACTTTTGCAAGCTTCTGATCCATTTTTGTTTTAAGATCATTATAGGTCTGCAGTAAGCCATCGTAGAACTTTGTATTGTTATTTGTAACGTCTTCATAAGATTTTATGCTCTCTTTCATCCTTATTACAGTCTTATTATCAGAAACAATCTTGGCCAGAGTTGTCATTCCAGAAATTGCTAAAATAATAATCAAAACAAATGATAGAAGAAATAACCCCACGCGCAGATCGTTATTCTTAAAAACGAATATCGAAAGGAGCATTATAATAAAACAGATCCCTGCTCCCCCAAAACTCGCAAACATAAGCTTTTCAAACAAACCTTTCCCCCTTATTATAGAGGCCAAATCGTTTTCTGCCTTGTGCCACTCCTGAATAGTGTTTTCTTTACGCCATCCGGCTTGTTTTAATTCGTTTTCCAGTCTCTTGATTTTGGGATATTCCAAAGGTGCATTGGGCTCATTTAACATTTTTAAAATATATGGTGGAAAAACATTTAAAAGCTTAGGATCAATCTCCAAAACAGGTGTTTTCTTAATATGCATCCTAAGAAGTGACACTCCAAACCAACTTCTCCAATCACCGGGATATTCCAAACTCATTTCAACAAACGCATCATAAGCCTGCTGATACTTAGCTATCCTTGTCAAGTCAACAGCCTTAGTAAACATCCTGTCCGCGGTATCCTTGTTCACAATCGTAGCATTGTTTATGTATGTGTTATGTTGATTTATATAATTATTTATTGCTTTTTCTGCAATAAATGGCGTGGAGCAATACTTGCATACTGCCGCTTCCTGACTATCATCAACTTCAAGTGAGCCTCCACATTTGGGGCATATTGCTGGTACAAGCATAAGCACTACCTTTCTTTTATCACGATTATTCTCTCTCCTATTGAATCATCAAATCTAGTTACCATTTATATAGTATCCTTCTAAATAGAACTCTATATCATCAAATTCAAATAAAGTGGAGAACTGTTCAGATATTGAACTATTAGCCTTAAACTTCAAATCATCATTTGCAAATATTTTATTATCTGTGTCGACTATTTCTCCATCCTTGAAAAACAACATAGTTCCACTAACAGATTCCATTGTGTCGTTTTTTACATTTGTCACTGTAATCACTGCACCATCTTCAGTTTCACTAACGTCATAAGACAAATATGGTATAGCCGATTTGTATATCCCTGAAGACTTAATTTCAAAAGATGTATCATAGTGATCTATTGTTTCTTTTGTTTGAATATTCTATTTGATGTAAAGTGTGATTTCTATATTTATTA
>CAMVRS010000190.1 GCA_947169935.1 uncultured Lachnospiraceae bacterium | reverse complement strand
CACTCGGGTTCCCCTACTGGGACAACATGATTATCGACGGCATTCACCAATTTATAGTCGATATCGTAGTTGCGGGCTACGTTGAACTCATCAATAAGATCCTTATTGGCCAGGGATACCCTTATCTGGTACTCCCCATTTACTGTTACTGCTTTGTAAGGGATGATATTCCAGGAACGTCCCTGCTCTTTCTGCTGCTCATTATAGGCCTTAAGGGCAGCCTCGTACTCATGAGGATCGCCTGCATTTGCGCCGTCACGATAATCTTCATGAATAGCAAGTACAAAGCCGTCTTTGGGATCTTTTACGGTGCGACTCTGAAATGTTAATCGGTTTTCATGCTTATCCTTAAGCTTTTGGTAACATTCAGATTTGGTGTAGTCGTTATTTTCTTCTTTGTACCCTAAGTTATATTTTAGGATATCATCAGCTTTCTTGATATCCTTTTCGACTACTACGGTATAACAGGTTTTTCCTTCCTTGTGTTCCGGCCGTACCAAACTGTCTCTTTGAATACCATTATTTGCAAGCTCCTCTGAGAACTTTTCGGCTTTTTCCTTTTCATCAAAGGTATAAGCGGTCGATTCCTTAGTAGGCATGCCTTCCAGTTCATGGGAAAGCTCCATTTTCTGCAGTATTTTATAAGCTCGTTCGTATTCTGATAACGGGATTATAACGGTATCTAATTCCCCGCCTCTGAAATTACTGGAACTCTTATGGAGAATGGCATGCTGTTTTTTAAGCTTCCTGTTGATGGATTGACCGGCTTCAATAGTACCATCATTTATGTATTTATCTAATAACTTATCGCCAACAGAGCCTTCTTTTATTATTTTGTTGATTAACCCGTCACCTTTTGCGTATAACTCCTCAAATCTTGCTCTTTGTTCGGGATTAGAGAATGTTAAAGAAAGCACCTCACAGGAGCCGTTGGCTTCTACTGACCAGCCCTCATTTTTGAGTGCCTCAAGATATTTTCTGGAATCATACCTGTCGGCACGAAATATACGATCGTACATTTCATTGCCCAAAAGGAGTGCCGCGGCAAAGCGGGCAAAGTTCTTTATGAGGTCATATTGCCATTTGACAAGGCCTTTATCTTCCATTTATATACCTCCGTTACGGATTCAAACCGTAAATAATCTCCACATATGATAATATAGTAGAAAAACTTAATAATTAAAAAAAATGTGCACCTAAAGTGAAACCATGGCATAATTCACAAAAATATACGGATTTTACCTCTGAAATTTTCTTTTCCAGCCCTTTTCTATATGTATAACCCTTAGGTTGCCATGACCAATATATGGTGGTAAACTTCAAAAGAAGGTCAATTTCTCTACATACTAATTTTTATTTCGAAAATAACGGATATATTAAATTTTAGAAGGAGAAAATATACCCTTTTGAAGGAGCTATAGATCAGGTAAAAAGTATGGATGATGAATTTGTATTAGGAATAATTGAACGTAGATTTCTTGACCGTCGCAGATATTCTCAGCAAGAGATATACGATATGTGGGACGCTCCTGTTGTGGGACCTGAAATAGGGCCTCTGGTTAAGTATGACTTTTATAATCAGCATGATATCCATTGTGGAACAGATGGTCAGTATTTTAAATATTTTGTACCAGACGAAGAGATGAATAGGAGCTGGGCTATTGATGACAGAATGCGAGTTCTTTATAGTAAAAGGATTCCAGGAATTCCAGTTTTATTTAGAAGTGAAGAGGCGGATTTTTATTATACTGACAAGGTGAGAGATGAGCTTATAAGAAGACGCATACAAGGTGAATATCGGCTGCAGTTCTATACAGAATATATGCATTGTCAGGCGACAAGAGATTATTGCAATTCCGATTGGGGCGGTGGTGGCGTTGTTTTTCTGTCTAAAAATCTCATGAAAACGATAAATCTCTTCAATCATGACAGCTATGAATCATTCAACGCTTATATACATATGTACGATATTCTTAATTTTGCAGAGAATTATTATGCCTGCAGAGTAGCTGGATATCCGCCTTACTCTAATATCGACGGATTCCCTAAAGAAGCCTTTACAAAGCTTCTGCAGCTTTTTAGGGCAGACGGGGCTATCACGGCAGGGGCTGACGAAGACGGAGGCTTTTACTGGGGTGCACTGTTGGAAAGAATGTATATATATGTAACGTATGAGGAAGCTCCTTTTGACCAGTACACCATCCTTTTAGCAATGCGTATAGTACAGGAAGTCCCTCCCAGCATTACTCCCAAATTTGCTCCTGGACGGCCTTCGTGTACATATGACGTAGATCTTGATGAGTTTATGTATTTTGACGTACGTTATCCTAACCCAGATGGGAGTCTTAATGATATTTATGCCCACAGATCCCAGAAATCCAGGGAAAGTGACATGAGCAAGTGGATCGGCCGTCCATATAAACCACTTATTACCTCTGATACTACTTTGGAGGAATTGAATGCTCTGGAGCAAAAAGGGTTCATTGTGTCAAAAGGTAAGGTTTTGGCTCAACGCATTCGTACCTGGGATGAGAATGTTCCTGTTTTTTCGCTCTTTTCTAAGGAAAAGAAATACAAAACGGTAGAGCATAATCGCGAAGAGGAATGTTTAATCAATTCAGGCGTAAAATATTACGATCATGATGGCAACGAATGTGATTGGTTTGTTACATATGGATTTGATGAAAAAATAAATAAAGGATACAGATGGACCTAAAAGGACAGGTAAAATAATTTAAACGTATAACAATCCCGTTATAAATAGAAAAATCCCCCCTGCAGGATATTCCCGCGGGGGGGGTATTTTTTCTTTATTAGACGTTCTTATTAGTTACCGCCGCCGTTACGGATGCCAAGACCATTGATGATGGGTCCGATTCCGATAAGGACTGCGCCTGCGATAGCGTAATAAACGGCACGGGTCTGTCCGTCAGGGTTCTCATCTTTAAGAGCAAGTGCGAACTTAGCAACACCGATAACACATACAACGATTCCGACATAGCCCATCATAGTGATAACCTGTCCTACCAGGGCATCGACAACGTTTGCTGTGTCACAGAAGCCTACCTGGCTGAGGCATGATACTGCACAGAATATGATCGTAAGTATCTTTGCTGCCAGATTCTTGCATTTCTGGATCTTCTTTGTCTTTGCTTCTTCCGGAGTTAACTCCATTACCTTTGTTTCTGCTTTCATTTTTTTCTCTCCTTTGCTTTGTTTTTTGTGCCGTAGGGACTGCGGCTTTTTGTTTGTTTGTTTTGTTTTATTGATTAACGGATCTATGACCCGAATCAACCTTTGATAATAATATAACAGATTTTTTTAAAAATAACTTTCATTTGCACTTCTCTGGGCTCCGGTGCCGTTTTTTTTACGGCACCTGTCCCGGAGAAAAATTGAAAGCTTAACGGTTCTGTTTCCGTTATACTTATAATATACAGAAACGGTATCGCGATAAAAAAAATTAACGCACTTTTTTGTATAAAGAAATATTTTCAGGCAATCCTTGTGGAACATTGTTGCAGGGTTCGCTGCTTATAAGTTGATAGTCGTCAGACATTTCCATATAAAGGCATAGCCTGCTGGTTGAATCAACGATCGCATATCTAAATTCATACCCATTTAATATCCTTTCATAGTCCTTTTCCTGGGCATAATATGTAAGCGCTATGTAATCCGACAAAATGTCTAAACCCCCTGTAAATCCGGGCATTGAGCCGTCCATACGGGTATCAAGAAAGATGTTGTAGCCCTTATATTCAAGGTAGTTTCCTATCTCCATATCATTGAATACATTGGCTGTATGTGAAGGGTCATTTTCTATTATATCAAGCATCTTATCCATGGCTTTTTCGTAACTTATGTTACAATTTAACCCTTCGCCATACACGTTAACCCGGAGCGCTACGACCACAAAAAATATCAAAAATGGCCAATATCCAACCATTTTTCGTGGCATGAATCGTGAATAATATGTAATGAAATTTTTTTCTTTTATCATGTCAAATGCCAAAATTATTATTCCAAGGAAGCCCCAGTACATATTTCTTGACTGATTTACTCCTAAAAAGACCAGACCCAGGAACAGATAAAAATATTCATAACTTGTTTTTTTCTTAAAAATGGCAAATAAGAGGGCTACGGAACATACAATTATCCCTAACCCCTCTCCGGAAAGGATAGCCAAGGGCTGCATTTCCTTTATTATAGACAGAGTGGCGTCTGATACTCCGTCCTTTACAAAGAAATATGCCTTTACGCCATAAGGATTCAATATCCCGGCAGCGCCCATTATCAGTGTTGTACATATCAAAGGCACGATCTTATATTTGTGCTTATCGATCTCTATTGGAAGCCTTATCTGAGGGCAGATGTATGCAGCCATAATGCATAAGTGAATAAGCCATAATGCCATATGGGCATTCATCTCCAGTGCAGATATAAAAGGCAGAGGGATAAGATAACGTATCCGGTTATTTTCCTTATATTTTTCCAACAGATAGATCTGTATTATAGCCAGCGTAAGTGTCATAAGGTTTGTTCTTATCGTTACTACGCCGGAATCCATGTAAAACATTAACAATATAAGGATAATGCTTGCTATGCCGTCAACTTTCTTAAGCCTTGCAATCTTGTACAGGAAAAAGGCTCCCAATAATTCCCAAAATAACATAAAGAAAAACAATCCTGCATATCCGGCCGCCTCATTTATGAGGTAGACAACAACATCATACAGCCATTGGGGGATCATATTGTCGATCTGACCGCCTATGAAATACGGGTGATAGTCGGGAACTATATTGTTGGTCCAGATGTACTTTCCCAAGCCCAAATAGAAATAAATGTCATTATCCAGCCATCTGCTTAATACAAGAAAAAAATGGATAGAATATATTGTAATAAATGTTAATCCGGCAAATATATATATCTGCCGTTTCCTTTTTCTATCTATCGTACTGTCTTTGCTATTCATATGATCTCTGCTTTTTTCGTTTCCCACGCCAGTACATCCTCATACGACTCAAAGCCGCGTCTTCCTATATAATCCATCATTGAAGGACAGGTCTTAAGTACCTCCCATATATAATCACTGTTAAATACGCGGATGGTACCGTTTGGAGTTGATACTTCCCGGTGCTGCTCACTCTGCATCAGGGTATCATAAGCGATATCGGCGTCATCGCTGTCCCCGCGCTTGTTTATGAGCTTCTTTACGAACCCCGCAGTATGCTTGCTATCCATACCGGTACTTACGGGGGACGTTACTTTATGTTCTGCATGTCCGCCCTCATATATGATATTGTCCGGATCGCAGCCGGGCAGGATCTTAGGCGTCTCAAGATACTTCTGGTCGTCTTCGTCGTTTCCGTCAAGAAATGCAGTTGCCATGAATTTTAGTATCATAAAATACTTGACGGGGAAACCTACAGGCTTGCCTGTGGGGGGAACCGCCTTAACCTGCCTTTCTTTGTTCTATAAGATAATTGCTACGCATATTTAGTAACTTTAAGTCTTTGTATCCTACGGATGCATTGATATGTGTTCCGTCTAAAAGCCTTAAATCCATACGACCTGTAGACCTACGACCAAAGATAAAGCATTTTTGACCTTTCCAAAGGACTTTATCGTATAGTCTGAAACCTTTAACTTCGTATGGCGCTTGATTACATTTACGGACACCGCCTTTATTTATGGTGCATTTGTGTATCTGTCTATTATGACAGCGCACTTTTTTGAAATAATAAACAGTTCCATTACTCTTTGCCAGTGGGGTACCGCTTATACACCTTGCATCTATATAGTGTTCTTTGGGAAGACCGTTTTCTATGCGGGTATTTTTGGTGATATACCCGTATGTAAGACTTACATCCGGATACATTGTTTTGAGTTTATTGTAAAAAGCCCATCGCATTATACCCATGAAAGTTGAGTCTTTGAAAGACATACCACGTTTTATGTTCTTTGGTAATTGAACCGTTCCGGCATGATAACCTTTGTGACACGTCTTACACAAAGTTATAAGATTATTTGGTGCATCTCCACCGGTTTTACGGCTTTTTATGTGATGAACATTGAGTATTTTATCTTTTGTTTTACCTTTACAGCACTGGCACATATGTCCATCCCTAAAAAGCACGTACTCACGAACGTTCCAAAAATCCAACTGTTCACCTTGCTGGTACTCAACTCCACTGATATCTGGATTCTTTATCTTTTGGATATCAAATGACGCTACCTCAACAATAATCTTTGATACTGGTAAAATATCAGATATTTTACGTATCATCGTTATGTGAGTATCTACTTTATGTTGTACTGATGGGGCTAACCAGCCATCTCTACGCTTGCGGTTGTCGAACCTCGCCTTGCGGTACCTTGTTTTACGGTTACGTCTTGAACGACGTTGTTCTCTTCGAGTTGACAGCAGCTCTACGATATTATTTCTGAGCTCTACATCAGCTTCAAAGAGAACTTTGCTTTCAGTAGTAGCTGAAATACCGATATGTTTGCTGCCTGCATCTACGCCAAGAGTTACGTTTTGTGTATAAGTCGTGCTTTTATATAGCAGTTGTATCGTGAATGGACATCTTTTTACTACTTTTGCTTTGCCGTTTTTGAGAAGAACACGCACTTTTGCATGGTTTTCTGTTGGCATTAGCGGATGTCCGTCGCTATTTTGTACATAAACCATGTATATGTTCTCCTTCTGAAATCTCTAAAAGAGATTTAATTACTCACTCCGAAGAGTGGTTAGTGTACCATCGCCAATGTTAATGAGAGGTTTTACATAAGCAATACTGTTCCTATACCTTAGAACTGTTTAATCACTTACCTCAGAGCTACAGACTTGGTACTACATCTGTAGGTGACTATATATTCTCTCTTAACGTAGTTCTCGAAGAACTTAGGCTACTCACTCTGGGTTGTCAGACAACCCCACGGGCTTGCCCGTGGGTATTAGTGAGATAGCGTCCCCTCCCTGCAATATAAAAGGCTTTATCCGTATAAATAACCTTATATTAAAAATATATAAGATTTTTTTAATTATATGGATAAAATGCGCTCTTAAACTACAAACACCCCCTTTTTCACAAGAGGGTGTCTGTATCCTGCGTATTGAGCCCACTTATCAACCGTAATATGCCGTTTCTGCTATGCCGAAATCATCATCTGACTCATCATCCTCGGTATTTAACCCAACCTGCCGGATCTGGGCTGCTATCTGACCGGAATTCTCTTCTTCTATGATTACGGTATCATCCTCTGCGGTTTCTTCCTGCTTTACTGCCTTTGCGGCTCCGGAAGATGCTGTTGCAGAAGCAAGGGTCTTGTTCTTTCTTACGATAGCGCTATGGGTATTATCGGTTTCCCTGGATTCCGTAAGATCGTTCTCTATTATCGTCCCGGGGCATGGCTTATTGACTGTTTCTGTCGCATTATTCTGCTTTTTGGGCTGCAGGAGGGAACCAAGAGTCTTCTTTTCTACCTTTACAGTCACATGTGACTCAGATGTCTCTTTTATGGAACTGCTCTGAACCTGTATTTTCTGCTCTGCCGGCTCCTGATT
>CAMVRS010000189.1 GCA_947169935.1 uncultured Lachnospiraceae bacterium | reverse complement strand
AAAGATGTGATGGTTTATGATTATGTGGATCCACATATAGTTTTCTTTGACAGACAATACAAGAACCGGTTGAAGACATATAAAAAACTCGGATACCGGGTAATCTCCGATCCTTCTATTGGAAAACAGACAGCAGATGCGATTTTTGATGGACGGGATTATACGGAAATATTTGAGAGAGATCTGATCGAGGCAGATAAAGAAATAGTGATAGCAAGTCCCGGATTACGAAGGCAAAAGGTTGAACGGCTTATCATGCTCTTAAAGGCAAGACAGGAGGCTGGCGTATCGGTGACCGTGATAACGATGGATCCGGAGGCTGCAGGATATGATGATATTATAGAGCTTCATATGCTTATTGATGAAATGAAAAACAGTGGTATCTGCGTTCGGACCATGTCGGAAGAGGGTGAACACTATGCGGTGATCGATCGGAAACTTGTGTGGCATGGGGGAATGAATCTGCTCGGGAAAGCAGACCAAACATGGCATCCATTTTAGGACGGCCATCAAAGTGTTTAAAGATGAAAATAAACTGATCCGATTTGATGAAGAGCACACGCAGGAGGAAAGATATGATGTGCTAGGATGCGTTGGTAAAGTATTGTTTGTTGTATGTGCCTTCAAGGAGGATAATATTATAAGAATTATATCCGCAAGAAAAGCAAATACAGAAGAGAAAAGGAGGTATTATGATGGTCCGTGTGAAGATGAATGAGATAGATACAGAACTTACAGAGGATGAAATAAAGGAACTGGAAGAAGCAGAGGATAGGCCTATCGTTTATGATGTGGATTCGCCTCAGATGACTTCGAAGATGCTGAACCAGTTTCATGCTTTTGATGCAGTTCCCATTCGGGTGTCACGTGAAATGATACAGAAGGCTAAATCATATGACAAGGACTATCTGGGTTTTTTTGCACGATTGCTTGAGACTGCTTTTGCGGATAAGGAACTAGTCAGAAAGTGCATTTGACAATACGACTCAACCGCCATATAATAAAGCCGTTTACAGATAACAGTTTAGTCGAAAGGAGGATGGCCATGCAAGCAAAAATGAATAAGCTACAACATAATACCGGAAATGACAGGGAGCAGGTCATCCGTCTGATGGCGTAATTGTTTCAATAGAAAGAGTTAGGAACACGTAGTATATCAGTATGATTTGTCTGCATCCCGTATCAGTGGATGCTTTTTTACTTCCCAAAATAGTTCGGTATTACCCATTAACAAAAAAAGAAACAGTCGATAATACATAAGCCTTGAGGTCAATCATGTCCTGAGATATGTATTGATATTGTATTAGAGAGTTATTAGTTTAGAAAGGACAAAAAATGAATTTACCATTTACAGTAACACAGAATGAATTATCGGATATTCTTCTGAATATAGCACCGACGCGTCCCGTATTTATCTGGGGAGCGCCGGGTATAGGAAAATCAGCACTGGTGCAGAAGTTTGCTGATGAAGTGGGAATGGAATGTGTTTCCCTGCTGGGATCACAGCTTGCACCGGAGGATATAATAGGTATCCCCAGGATAAACGGGGAAGTATCGGAGTTTTTACCTCCGAAGATGATAGCAAGGACAGAGCCTTATGTACTTTTCCTGGATGAGCTTAATGCATGTTCACAGGAAGTTCAGAAGGCATTTTACAGCCTGATCCACGAAAGACGTGTGGGTGAGTATCATCTTCCGGAAGGAAGTGTTGTGATCGGAGCAGGAAACCGTTCGCAGGATGGCGCGATAGTAAAGACCATGTCAACGGCACTTATCAACCGTATGTTCCATATTCAGCTGGTGGCAGACAGTAGCCAGTGGATCGACTGGGCATACAGGAATGACATTCACCCCTGGGTGATCGATTACATTACCCAGAGGCCGGACCATCTTTTCAGCGAACCACCTAAGAACGAAGAACCTTATTCAACTCCCAGAAGCTGGCATATGTTAAGCGATGCTCTAAAAGAGTATCATGCGGGAGAAGAAGGCAGTAACGTATCACAGGAAACGCTGCGTGTCCTTGCATACGGAAGCGTCAGTGCTTCACATGCGGGGATGTTCCTTGCGTTTATTAAGACTCTGGGAAATAAGGATATACTGAGCGCAATCATAAAGGGGGATGCAAGATGGAACGCTAAGCCGGAAGAAAGGGATACTCTGTACTTTCTGGCGCAGTCATTTAGGGCAAGGCTTATACAGGAACTCCCTCAAAATAAAGAATAAGGACGGCCAGTTCCTGGCACACCGTGCCAAGGCGCTTATCAAGGAGCTTTCACAGATCAATTATGAACTGGCCCAGATGACAGTCTCAGCGGATGAGGATGGAAAGCTGCCGGACTGGTTCATGGTAGAGATCGTACGTGATCTTCCACGTCTTGTTAATAAGAACAAGGAGCAGTAATGGGAAAAAAAGAAGTAAAGAAGATAAAACCGAATGAAGAGGCACTCTTAGCCGGAGTGGAGATCGTTAAGGAAAGCCCGCTTTTTTCAAGGCTTTACGGAGGACTGTTTGTCAGGGGTAAAGAACAAATGGGAAAAACTCCGGCAATTACAGACCGCGACGGGAGCATCTATCTGAACAGGGATGTTCCCATGCATCCGCAGGAGTGGGCTTACACAATAGCCCATTGCCGTTTGCATTATGCTTTCGGCCATTTCGAAGAGGAACATCTCCCTGCATATGATAAGCTGATGCCGGATGGCAGTATTAAAAAGCTGGTGAGTTTTGATATTTATTTTTGGAATGTTGCCTGTGATATTTATATATCCAGATTTCTTTTGGATGTAAAGTTTGGGCGGCCAACCTGCGGGGATGTCAGTACCTTTGCATCGGCAGGTGACAGTGAGATTAAGATCTATAACTGGCTTAAGGAACACGGCATACCTGAAGGAAGTGTTTTCGGAACAGCGTTACCCGGACAGGTGGATATGCAGGGGCTGGATAAACCGATAACGTATAAGGATCCGCAAAAATACGATACTCCGGCGGCTATGTTTGCCAGGGCATTGACGTATTCCGTATCGCAGACAGTCAGTGATGCTGGAGGACATGCATTTCGTGACCCAGGAAGGGAAACAGCATCATCACGGGCGGCAAACTGGTTTATAAATCACTATCCTTTGCTTGGCGGACTGGCCGCGGGATTTAAGGTTATCGAAGACAACAGTTATTGCACGGAGAATGAGATATCAATAGCTGCTGTAGATGTAACATTACGTGAGATATATGTGAATCCTGCGGCAGGGCTTAAGGAAGAGGAACTTAAATTTGTGCTGGCACATGAATACCTGCACGCGGGATTGGATCACGCCGGACGCTGCCAGGGACGGGATCATTATCTTTGGAATGTTGCATGTGATTATGTTGTAAATGGCTGGCTGAACGAGATGCATATAGGAAGCATGCCTGAGGATACTCTGCTATATGATCCTGAGCTTAAGGATAAATCGGCGGAAGAGATATATGACAGTATTGTAAAAGAGATAAGGAAGTATCGTAAGCTGGCTACCTTCTGTGGAAATGGCAAAGGCGATTTCTTTGGTGGCGGAAACATAAAGGGCAACGGTATAGGTAAAGGGATTACCATGGACGAATTCTGCCGTAATGCTCTTCAGCAGGGGCTTGAATATCACTTGAGCAGAGGAAGGGGGGTAATACCTGCAGGCCTGATTGAAGAGATAAGGGCACTTTCTATGCCGCCTATTCCCTGGGATGTTGAGCTGGGGAAGTGGTTTGACATACACTTTCTGCCATTAGAAGCCAGAAGGACATACGCCCAGCCCAGCAGACGGCAGGGCAGTACGCCTGATATACCCAGGCCACGTTATGTGCGGGCTGATATACCGGAATACAGCAGAACATACGGAGTCGTGATCGACACATCAGGTTCCATGAGCGCAAAGGACATAGGTTATGCATTGGGGGCTATTGCAAGTTACTCGGCAGCAAAAGAAGTACCCTATGCCCGTGTGATATTTTGTGATTCAGATGCCTATGATGCGGGATATATCTCACCTGAAGCTATAGCCGGACGTATCGAGGTAAAAGGCCGCGGAGGTACAAGATTACAACCCGGAGTGGATATGCTTATGCAGGCAAAAGACTTTCCGAAAGATGCACCGATCCTGCTGATAACAGACGGTATGATAGAAGATGATCTTGTGGTCAGGAGAGAGCATGCTTATTTGCTTCCGAGAGGCTGCAGGTTGCCTTTTAGGGCGAAGGGAGATGTGTTTTATTATGAACGGTAATAAGAGGATAGCATTGAATGCGTACATAATATATGTACATTAAAAATGTACTTGAAAAGTGTACATAATTGGTGTAGAATAGAATCATGAAGAAGGATTACATATACTTAAACCAGTTTATATGGGATATAGAAAAGGCGCAATATAATATAGAGACACATCATATCAGTTTCGAAACGGCATGCCGGATATTTAATGATCCTGCTTTATATGTATATTATGATGACAAAAACAGCACAGCAGAAGAAACCAGATATAATTGTGTCGGTGCAGTAGATGGTTATCTCACAATCCTGACGGTAACCATGACAGAAAGAGAAGAGTACATTCGTATCATTTCTGCAAGAAAATCAAATGAGACGGAAAGGAGAAATTATGAAAAGAATGCAAAAAACTTATCGGACAATTAACTTTCCGCCATTGACGGAAGAACAGAAAAAAGAACTTCAGGCCTTGGAAGAAATGCCGGATGAAGACATCGATTACAGTGATATTCCGGAGCAGAACGGTGAAGGACAGTATTTTTATCTGTCTTCTTTGAAATTGCCGCAGAAAGACATACATACCAAGATTGATAAGGATAATCTGGAATGGTTAAGAAAAGATGGGGCCGGATATCAGAAACGTCTGAATCTGGTGATCCGGTGGGCGCGGCTCAATGGATGCCCGATAAGTCAGCTGGTATGAAAAGGTAGATGTATAATTCTAATTCATGACGTTAAATAGTCAAAGTACCAAAAGAGCAGATTTGTTAAGGATCTGCTCTTTTGGTGTTGAGGAATATGATTATAATATGGAGTTTAATTTGATTGTTTGACGTCGTCTCTAACATATTTTGCTATATCATTTATAGAACAATCAAGAATAGAACAAAACATATCAATCGTTACGGTACTGATGGGCATATTGTGCTTAAGCCTGTGCAGTACCGATGGATTGATATTGTGCTTATGCACCAGTGTATACCAGTTTTCGTCAGATTTTTCTAAAGTTTCCCAAAAAGGCGAATAATCTATCATAATTATTATGCTATATAGGTTGCTTAATTTTAATAGATTGTATATAATAAACATGTTGGATATATAAAACATATATAACGTTTGTGGAGCATGCACAACAAAGGGGCGGATACATGGATGTATTTAGAAAGATGCTCAAGAACAAACTATATAGAATATATGGGCAAAGCAAGTGAAAACTTGTGACGCAAAGCTATAGGGCCTGTAAAATGGCAGCCAGTTGCATTTTTATGGCATCTGGTTTAAGTATTCCAGATGTTTTTTATTAATAATACATATAGGAGGGATAACACTATGAATGATCAAAAGGAAAAATCTTTAAACAATATCCGGTTAGATTCTTCACAACCAATTGATGACGGCGGGCGAAAGTATAATTTCATATACTTAATAGCAGTTATAGCCGGAGTTGTACTCTTTATACCAATGATGGGAGTTTCTTTTTCAGCGCTTTTATTCGGAGGCTTATTAGGGGCAATTTCAGCATGGGTTATTAAGAATATTATTTGTCGGTTTAAGTGTTACGATCTAAGAACAATGACCTTTGCATATGATAATGCCGTTCCATATGCTCAATTAATTCAATCTTTACAGCCAATCCTTTTACCGCTTGGGATGAATATAGAGATATCATCCCAAGGATATATGGTTATAAAGTATAAGGGTGTGTACTATGATGTCTATTATAATAATGACCATACGTTTAGTATAGCTTGGAGAATGAGCGTGTTAGGAGCGTTAATAACGCGAAATGAGTATATATCACAGTATAGAAAAGCATGCGTGGCATATGGGATAATTGGTTATTATGTACAAAACTTTTGCCAATGGAATAGTCAGAATTCTGGTTTTGATCAAAATGCAAATATCAATGATTATCAGAATAATACTAATATGAGTAATAGTCAGAATATGAATAATAGTAATAATGTAGTTCAGACACCGGGGACGGTAGAAACAACAAAAATGAGATTTTGCGGACAGTGTGGCTCTGAGATTGTAGAAGGCGCAGCGTTTTGCAAACAGTGTGGAAATAGGCTTATGTAATTAGTGTTAAATTCGGGAGGGAGATATATGTTTTGTAAATTTTGTGGACGTGATATTGGAGATCAACCGGGTATGTTTTGCCCTTTTTGTGGAAAGAAACAGGATGATAGTAGTGAAAAAACAGTTGATTTTCAGAAGTCACAGGGGATTATGACTTCCAATGGTAATGATCCGGGACAAATGAGCAATATACAGCAATCAGAAATGCATACAAAGTTTAAAATGCCTAAGTGGCTTGATAGATTACTTCTTATTGTGGCAGCGGCAATTATTTTGATTATTTTGCTCGCTAAGTGCAGTAATGATGATAATAAAAAGACTATAAAAGCACAGCCTGCAGGAAATACAGTTGATAAACTATCAGAATTTATGACGGCATATAAAATGGAAAATGGGAATATAGAATTGAAATATAACGATAGTGAAGAGGGAGAGGATTGGAGCATTGTAATATCGGATGTGACTTCGACTGTTTATATATATGATGATGAAGTGGCACAGATCTTTATTGATTATCAGGGGGTAGATGCATTTGAGAAGGATCATTATTTTGTGTATGTATTTGCCGACGATCGTGCATCGGTGTATTTAGATGAGAGCTTATACGGTGCATCTATAGTTAGTTATATGTTTTTGGATGATGAGATAGTATTGAATGCGGAGGGAAACCATTATTCTCCCAGCAAAGATTTTGAAAAATATTTACGTGATAGCGATGTCTTTAGAGTTATGAAAAAAGACATTGATAGGGTGGAAAGAATCCTTGAAAAACATGGTGTTACGTATTCAGATACGACTGTATTAAGAAAAGAGGATATTAAGATAGTTAATGAAGAAGATTCAGTATCAAAGAAAAAAAATTCTTCTAATTCGACATCTTCTGAATTATCAACAATAACATCTGATTCTAATGGATCAGCTAATACGATGTATAGTGAGTGGAATGGAAAATATAGCGAAGGATGGTTTGATACAGAAATAATCTTTTCGTGCAAGGGTGGTAATATAGAATCATATACTACATGTGGATATATTGAGCAATGGTATAGAGGTAATGGATGGAAAGGAGATTTGATTTATTTGAGTGATGGTTTGTTTTCGTGGAAAGAAACAGAGATTATAGAGGGAGATTGGAAATCACCTTATCAAACAGGTACATTTTTAATTTATTTAGAGACAGAAGGAAATCGGAAGTGTCTTGATTTCTATGACGCTGTAAACGGAGATTTTAATGTCCGTTTTTATATGGAATAAGACAAATATTATGATTTTGCTTTATAACTGTTTTTTGCACTAATAATACCCGAAAAAACATAGTTGATTATAAAAAACTATATGAAGTTACTTATGAGGAGGTAAAACAATGTTTTGTAGATATTGTGGAAAAGAAATAGGAGAGGAAGCTAATTTCTGCCCAAAGATTCGGCTTGGAGGAGTTTCATGAGGAGAGACATGAGAACCGTACG
>CAMVRS010000188.1 GCA_947169935.1 uncultured Lachnospiraceae bacterium | reverse complement strand
GCCAAGTGCTACGGCGGCGATATTACCCGTAAGAAAAAACTGCTGGAGAAGCAGAAAGAAGGCAAGAAGCGCATGAGACAGGTAGGTAATGTGGAGATACCCCAGAGCGCCTTTATGAGCGTGCTCAAGCTGGATGAAGAATAAGGAGCTGTCCCTTTATATCCATATTCCTTTTTGTGTACGAAAGTGTGCTTATTGCGACTTCCTTTCTTTTGCGGCAGAGGACAGCCTGAAAAAAAGCTATATTGACAGGCTCTGCCGGGAAATAGAGCAGGCTGCGCTGCAGTACGAAGACAGAAAGGTAGAAAGCCTCTTTTTTGGAGGCGGAACGCCCTCTGTGCTTTCCGCGGATCAGACAGAGCGGTTGATGGGGCTTATCTGCGATAAGTTTAACATAAACCCGGAGGCAGAGATAAGCATCGAAGCCAATCCCGGAACAGTTGATACAGGAAAGCTGAAAAGCTACAGAAAATTCGGGATAAACAGACTAAGCATAGGCTGTCAGTCACTGGATAATAAGGAGCTTAAGCTGCTGGGCAGGATACATACGGCAGATGATTTCTACAGGACTTTCGAGTCTGCACGTGAAGCAGGCTTTGACAATATAAACGCCGATCTGATCAGTGCCCTTCCCGGGCAGACGGCGGCGGACTATGAGCGCAGCCTTAAAAAGCTGACACATATAAGACCTGAACATATCAGTACTTACAGTCTGATAATAGAGGAAGGCACGCCCTTTTATGAAAGCTACCATGCAGATGCCGAAGTAAGGGATAAGGGCGGCAGACCGCAATACCTTCCGGACGAAGATGAAGAGCGCAGGATGCTCTATCTCGGAAGGGAAATATTATGTGACGCCGGATATCACCAGTACGAAATATCCAATTATGCACTGGAAGGATATGAATGCAGGCATAATAAGGTGTACTGGGAGCGGGGAGATTATGCCGGGTTTGGACTGGGGGCGTCTTCCTGTGTTAATGACGTTAGATGGAAGAATACCGATGATATCGGGGAATACCTGGCTGCGGCAGATGAAGGACTGAAAAGTGACCTGCAGATACTGAGCCGGGAGGAACAGCGCAGCGAAGCCATGTTTTTGGGGCTCAGACTGACGCGTGGGATAGACACAAATGCGTATGCACTTAGATATGGGGAGACGCCATCGGCAATTTACGGAAAATGGATCGATAAGATGATCGCAGAGGGCCTTATGTCGGGATCAGAGGATACGCTGGCCCTGACGCTTAAAGGACAGGATGTTGCTAATTACGTGATGGCGGGGTTTGTTTAAGATGGGAGAGTTTTTATATAATTTCTTTATCCTTCCGATCGAGTATCTGATGGATGCCGTAGTATATAAGCTTTTTAAGGTTTATATGGATCCGGCGCTGGTCCTGATCGGCTTAAGCCTTGTGGTAAGCGTAGTGACCCTGCCTCTTTACAGGCGCGCTGAGCTGCTTCAGAACGAGGAGCGGGCAAAGCAGAAGAAAATGGAGGGCTGGATAAAGCATATAAAAAAGACCTTCAGATCCGATGAAAGATCCATGATCCTCTGGCGTTATTACCGTCTGGAAGGCTATAATCCCGTGAGGGGGTTAAAGACACTTTTCCCGCTTCTTCTGCAGATCCCGTTTTTTATTGCGGCATATCAGTATCTTTCTTCCTGCAGGCTTTTTTCAGCGGTTTCCGCATTCGGGGTCAGGGATCTGGCATACCCCGACGGCCTGCTGGTTATAGGCGGGGTGAATATAAATCTTCTGCCCTTTATCATGACCGGAGTAAATCTTCTTTCGGGAGCCATATGGACAGAAAAAGGCAGGATAGGGGACAGGGTGCAGCAGCTGCTTATAGCGCTGGTATTTCTGGCACTGCTTTATAACAGCCCTGCGGTCCTTTTGCTGTACTGGACTTTTAATAATGTTTTTTCGCTTTGTAAGAATATATTCAGCAAGTATATAAAGAATAAGACTTTTATGGTCACGACCCTGTTTTGCCTGCTTCCCCTGCATTATATTTTTGTCTATCTTATAGCTCTTGGGGACGAATCTTGGTGGTATAACAATAACCTGTTTTTCTTATTTCTTCTTTCCCTGCCCGTTTTGTATGTATGCCTGCACTTTATGAAGAAGGGAACAGGAGATAAAAGGCCGGAAGGCAGCGGTACGGGATACGGCAAAGATATCATTGCTGCGCTCCTGGCGCTGACTCTTTTTCTCGGCGGAGCTATACCGGCCATGGTCATCGCATCTTCACCTAATGATTTTATCGATCCTTATTTTCACATGAAACCCTTTGTTTATGTGCTCCATTCCCTTACGGTTTATGCGGGAGGTTTTATATTCTGGGGGATCATGCTGCTTTTACTGATACGGAAAGAAGACAGGAAAAAGTATGCTTCTGTTCTGGTAAGCGTGGCTCTGATAGCAATCTTTAATGTAGTGGCATATGGAAAAGGATACGGAAGCCTGGATTCCAGTCTGCAGTATGCAGGTACGCCCGGACACGGATGGCTTTCGATACTCTTGAATATTGCTGTATCCCTGGCTGTTGTGATCGCGGTAAGATTTCTGTATGAGCGTTTCAGAAAGGGAATCGTGGGCTTTATGTGCCTTATGGCTGCAGTCTGCCTGATAATGGTTTTCTGGGGCAGGATAAGAGTTGAAGGTATTATGAACACAGACAGCTCCGGGGCAGTTACGGAAAACTGGGAAAGCTTAAAGGGGACTGCACAGCTTGATAAGAATGGTAAAAATGTTCTTTTTATCATGCTTGACCGTGCTATAGGGGCATATATGCCTTTTATCCTGAATGAAAGACCGGAGCTTAAAGAAAAACTTGACGGATTTACCTTCTATCCCAATTCGCTGTCCTTCGGCTGGAAGACTGCCATAGGAAGTCCCGCGCTTTTCGGCGGATATGAGTATTCGCCTGAGGAAAGCGATAAGAGGGACAATATGCTTCTGGTGGAAAAGCAGAATGAAGCTCTTTCGGTAATGCCGGTGATGTTCGGCGAGGCGGGCTGGAATGTGACTGTTTATGAACCGCCTTTTGCAAACTACCGCGCCATAGCGGATCTTTCGATATATGATGATTACCCTTATATCAAAGCTTACAATCTTGAGGGCAAGTTTAACGGCGGAGTGGAGACCATGGCAGGCCTTCTGGAACAGCGGAAACGCTATTTTGTATCGTATTCGATAATGCGGGCGGCTCCGATATTCTTTACGGCTGAATTTTATGACGGCGGCAATTACATGACCAAGTCTTCTGCTGTAAAGGACCTGACTGTAAGTTTTCTGCATTATTATCATGAACTGCAGGCTCTGCCGGAGCTGACGCAGATCACGGATGACGGTGAGAACTGTTTTGTCATGATGAGCACTATGATAACCCACGAGCCTTCGCTTTTGCAGATGCCGGATTATACGCCTGCCGGAGTAGTGGATAATACCGGCTATGATATGACAAAACGTCTGGACGCAGACGGGAATATACTGCATAATTACAGTGAGTTCGTAGAAGGATCTTACAGTGCGAATGTGTCGACGTATATCCTTCTCGGAAAGTATTTTGACTGGATGAGGGAGCAGGGAATCTATGATAATACCCGCATCATCATAGGTGCGGATCATGGTCATCCCGTGGGGCAGATCGACAGTATGGTCATTAAAGACGGCACTCTTGACGTAATGTCATTCAATCCGGTCATGCTGATAAAAGATTACGATGCAAAAGGTTTTACTGTTTCGGATGAATTTATGACCAACGCCGATGCACCTCTTATGGCGCTTGAGGGACAGGGAATAGAGATGGTTAATCCCTTTACCGGCAAGCAGATGAATGCCGATGCAAAAAAAGGTGTACTTCATGTATGCGGCACCGAGGATCTGAACGGATATAACGAATCTGCGCCTTATTACCGGTATCAGTGTGATGACAAGCCCTGGTATTCCGTACATGATAATATCTTTGTTGAAGATAACTGGGGAATATGGAAAGAACCGGGGGAATGAGCCGGTAATTCCGTTATATGGGGATATTAATGGATAAAAAGAAATATAAACAACTGCTGATACCCATCATCATTGCTTTCCTTCTGGAAGTATTTGTCTTTAATTTTAGGACATATCTGTCTCTGGGATATAAAGAGATATCTTTTCCTGCCGGGGCGATGGATGTCATGGGAGCGGAAGAACTGGGGGAAGGCATATACGCAATCGGTGAGGAAGGCTACGCAATCATCTATCTGACGGGTATGTCTGATGTATTGCAGGGCCGGAAGCTTCACAATGTTTATGTTGATGTGGATCTGCCTGAAGCCGAAGACAATGTTCTTACGGAAAGCGGCTGTATGTATATCACGCCTTATGTGCGGGATGGCGGACATGACCAGTATGACATTCTTGCGGAACATGTATACAGAACGGATATAGAGGATTCAAAATTTCTATGGATAACGCCGGCCGGTGAGGTTAAGACCGTTGCATTAAATATAAGGCTGGGTGAAGGAAGTGTTTTCTGCATACAGGATATTAAGCTGAACGCCCGAAGGGATCTTAAGATATCCTTTCTGCGCCTTCTTATCCTTTTAGTGACAGCCTGTGCGGTATATGTTTTCAGAGGCGGTTCTTCCATTTGGAAGGAAGATATCAGATCAAAGAGCGTAAAGAATGAAGCGCTGGCGGTGGCACTGGGGCTTTGCCTTATCCTGCCGGCGCTTGCCATAGATATCTCGGACCATGCGGTGGATCTGCAGGCAAATTTCAGACCTTATCAGCGACTTGCAGAAGCTTTTGCGGCAGGGCAGCTAAGTCTTAAGGAGATACCTTCCGATGCGCTGGCCGCACTGGAGAATCCTTATGATATTACCGTGAGGGACGCTGCCGGACTGAAGGAGCATGTGGATTATCTCTGGGATATGGTATACCGTAACGGAAAGTATTATTGCTATTTCGGACCTGTACCCTGTGTGCTTTTCTATCTTCCCGTGTATCTTATCACCGGAGGACATTTAAGCGACGGTGTCCTGATGATAATACTGGCGGCGTTTGTATATGCCGGCATTTATATGGCGTTAAAAGAATGGCTTAAGAGACATGCTGCGGATACGCCGGTTGCTTATCTGCTGATGTTTACGGCTATGATCTTTGCAGGAAGCGGTATGATGTCCGATATCGCTGCACCGGATGCGCACGATATACCGCGTGTTGCAGGGCTTGCTTTTGTGGCATGGGGACTTTATCTGTGGCAGCGCTCAGTAAGAACAGACAGGAGAGGGATCAGTATCCCGGCACTGGCAGGCGGAAGCCTCTGTCTGGCGCTTGCAGTGGGCTGCAGGCCTAACCAGGCGGTCTATTCGTTTCTTTCAATACCGCTATTTGCGGGATATCTTAAGACGGGAGACGGATTTGAAAAGAAAGACAGGAATAAGTCTGTAGCAGCGCTCCTGGTTCCTTTCGTTCCCGTAGCGGTGCTGCTTATGGCATATAATGTGCTGCGTTTCGGTTCTGTGTTTGATTTTGGTTATGATTACCAGCTTACAGTGCTGGATTATTCAAAGAAAAACATCTTATCGGACAGGATCGTGATAGGTCTGTATGAATACCTGATAAGGCTGCCGCGTATGACATACCGTTTCCCGTTTATAGAAGACATAAGCTTTATACAGGATAACGCATTCGGCCACGGAAGCTTTTATTATACCCGCGGTTACGGCGGCATGTTCGGCAGCAACCTCCTTATGTGGTTCATTCCTGTTGTATTTACGAAGAAAAACAGGGATAAGGGCGGCATATGGCTTATCGGGCTTTCGGCACTCAACATGATGGTAAATATTTGCGTGGCGGGAGTTGCTTATCATTACAGGGTTGATTTTGCCGCAGCCTTTCTGGCTGCGGGGGCAATGGGAGCGGTAAGGCTTCGCGAACATTCTTCCGAAGATGCGCGCAGGCTGGTCAGGACTATCCTGATCACGGCCTTTGTGCTGTCAATGCTCTGCCATAGTTGTTTTTACTATATCGGAAGCTTAAGGGCCGGGAATACCGGATTATATTACAGCATGCTTTACGGCTGGTTGGGATAAGATATGGATATGGAGATCAACGGGAAAAACCGCTTATATCTGATTATAATGCTGTCACTGCTTCTGGCATTCGGGGTAGAGGTATTTCTCTTTAACTGCCAGTATTTTTCGACCAAGAGGGAAAGTGAGATAGTGGTACCTCTTGATTACTGCAGCTATCAGGGCCTTAAAGAGCAGGCTGAGGACGGCAGTATGATACTGGACGGAGGGGAAGAGGATATTTATGTCCAGTTTTCCGTGAAGGACAGCGGGGTCAGGCTTAAGAATCTCGCGCTGCAGATAAGCTGTACAAACGGAGACGAACTCTGGTGGGGGTATCTCCGCAAGCCATACGCGCGCCTGGCATCAACAGGAGTTGAGGCTGCTGTGCTTGTAAGCGGAAAAGGTGAGAATAAGGTGCTGCGTGACCGTCTTCTGTACGGCAGGAGTGGGGAAAAGGATATCATAAACCTGCCTGATATGGAGGGGGCGGAGGAGATAACCCTTCAGCTAAAGGGAGTAAAGGGCAGTGAACTGAAACTTTCGGGCATATACCTGAATTCAAGAGTGCCTTTGAATGTCATGCCTATCAGGGTGTTTGCACTTTTTTTGTTTTTTGCTTTTGTGTATATGTTCAGGCCGGGCTCCGTACTTTGGACGGACAGTCTCTTTGGAGAGAACGGCAGGTTGAGAAAACGTTATCTTGCTGCCGCGATAATGATATTTGCAGCGCTTCTGGTATGTGTTCCTACGCTTATATGCCAGAATCAGGTGTTTATGCAGTCGGAGAACGGATTCCATCCCTATACAGATCTGGCAAGGGCTTTGGCAAAGGGACAGCTGTATCTTGATCTGGAGCCGTCGGAAGAACTTCTGGCATTGGATAATCCTTATGATCCGATAGCAAGGGAGGAGTATGAAGTGCCCTTCCAGCTTGATTATGCCTTTTATGAAGGGAAGTATTATATATACTTTGGCGTTATCCCCTGTCTTCTTCTGTATCTTCCCTGGTATATCATCACCCGCAGCGACATGCCAGGCTGGCTTGCCATGTCCGTGATGCTGCTCTTATGTTATTCCGGGTGCTGGTTTATGATAAAGAATATCATCAGACGTTATCGCAGGAAGATGGCTGCAGCGCCGGCCATGCTTATCTGGATGGGGGCTGTGGCCCTGCTGTCCATGCCGGCGGCCATGGGAGATGCGAATAATTATTATGCGCCCATGCTGGCAGCTGTGGATTTCTTTTTCTTCGGAATGGCTATAAATCTGGCTGCAGCCGATCTGCTGGATCCCGGGAATCCTCCGGATGAAAGATATGAGAAAAAGGGCAGGATAAAACTGGTAATTGGCAGCCTCCTGATGGCATGCATAGCAGGCTGCAGACCCCAGCTTGTACTGGGGGCGGCATGTACCCTTCCGTTACTTCTGCCTGTACTTTTTGTGAAAAAGGAAGATAAGATAAGACCGGATATAAAGCGCTGTGTGGCGTTTGCTCTGCCTTATGTGTGCGTGGCGGTATTGCTTATGATCTATAACGCCCTGCGTTTCGGATCACCTTTCGATTTTGGGGCAATGAAGAATCTGACCTTTGCGTTTCTGGACAATGCAGGCTTTAATGTCACGGCAGCAGCGGCAGGTATCTTTTATTATCTGTTCAGGCTGCCGGTATTCAGTGCTTTTTATCCTTATCTGGACAGGAGCACCTTTGAATGGAGCAATCCCAATATGCTGGCAAGCCACCCTTCGGTAGGAGGCATGTTCATGCTGTATCCGCTGCTTATACT
>CAMVRS010000187.1 GCA_947169935.1 uncultured Lachnospiraceae bacterium | reverse complement strand
ATATGATATTCCATATACATCTAATGAAATCATGCAACGCCTTGGCCTTAAATCTAAGGAAACACTTCGTAAGAATTATATAAATCCGGCGATAGAACTTGGTCTTATACGAATGACTATTCCTGATAAACCTAACAGTAAAAATCAGAGATATGTGAAACAATGAAGTAATCAATACTCATAAAGGAGGATCCTTCTTTGCTGTTATATCATTACTATGAACAGGCGATCGGTCCGTTTAAAAGCATATCCGACCTTTCCGACAGTGAAGCCGAAACTGTACTTCAACAGATTCGTTCGGAAAAACCCGACATATTTCTATCAAAACGACCGGATGATTATATGAAAAAGCGTAGACATTTTGAAGAAGTGCTTCGAAATGAATTCATTAAATCAGGTGGATTGACAGAACTTAGTCACCCGCATTATATGGTCGTAGAAGCTTGTCCGTTCTTTGAAAAGTGGTACGAGCATACAGCCTGGATCACCATAGATGCAAGTGAATTGGACTTAAGATATGTTTCCTTTACATACGGCGATTCACATCCCACATTCAGCGGCAGGATTAATGATGGAAAAGAATACAGAAACCGCCTGTATAATTATGACGAGATCCTGACGATCATAGACCGGTATGGACTCCCCCAGATCTGGAATCCTGATTTTAAATATGGCCCGGAGTGTTATGTGGAAGTTCAGATTTGGACAGACAAAGGACTGGAAAAATGGCTGTAATTGTATCAATATCTGTCATTGATATCCACACCCCGTCCTTACAGGCCCTTCGTCACCGGATTCGTACTGCGCCTTAAAAGCCATGTTGATATCTCTTATCTCCCGCTTGCCATCTATATAATCCTGATACATTTCGGCAAGGCCGGCCATACATCCGTCGCAAGATCCGTTTATATTTCCTATGGATTCGGCAACGATACGCTCACGCTCTTCTCTTGTTGTATCTTTTATAAGAATGCTCATTTATCTCTCCCCACCATGTTAATTATCATATCCGGCATTTATTATATCATACCCATTAGCAAAACTACTTGTTTTTCTATCCTATCCATCGTTTGTATTTTTTTCAGCCAAATAGTATTATTATTTGTAACCTTTTTGTCTCATGGATCGTATTATAGGTGAAAGGCCTTTCCGATTAAAATATTTCGGGGACATTTATTATGAGAGAACCTGTTGAAAAATTGATAGAACAGTACCAAAAGCATGTTTTTGCGGCAGCTTTCAGTATATGTCAGAATATCTCTGATGCGGATGATGTTGTACAGGATACTTTCTTAAAGTATCACTGCTCCAAAAAGGAATTTTCATCGCAGGAGCATATCAAAGCCTGGCTGCTGCGTGTGGCGATCAATAAATCCAAAGATCATGCACGAAGCTTTTGGAAAAAGAACACAATATCCATAGATGAACTTATGATGGCTTCACCGGATAATGAAGAATTAACGCTCGCCGCGAGAGACGAGGGGAAAAGGATTCTGGAGAATGTCATGAAGCTTCCGACCAGATACCGTATTGTGATACATCTGTTTTATTATGAAGACCTTTCTGTTGCAGAGATTGCAAAGGTTCTGGGCTTAAGCGAAAGTAACGTAAAGACACGGCTGTCACGTGCCCGGAATATGTTAAAAAATGATATTCTGGAGGTAGAAGCATATGTATGAAAATGAGACATACAAAAAAGCTTTTGATATGATCGAAAGTAAAACAGTGATCACAGCCGACTCACTGGAGAAAAGAAAAAGAGTTCAGCAAAAGCATCGATTACAACAGGCAGTATATGCGTTTGCGGCAGCTGCGATATTGTTTATTGGCTCGAACGCCGTGACATATGCCATGAACGGTGAACCGTGGTTATCCTATGCCTTTAACACAAAGTTCGGAAGCGGTGTGGAGGTAGCTCTTGAAGAATATACCTCAGATGAGACAGACGATGTTTCACTAATTTCTTACGAGCTTAAAGTGGACAATGGTGATGAAAATATTGAATATTTCACACAGGAAGGTGACAGACTGTTCTTTGTTTTTAATGACATAAAAGAGGATATCACCGATATATGCATAGGCGACAGTTTTTACGATCATGAATATTATGACGAAAACGGAATCCGCCATGTTATAGTAGTTGGATGCAACCATGGAAAACCCGAATGTGCAGAGTATATCTTTAATGATAACGGCTATGTATTCTGCCTGGCTCCCTGCATAGAAAACAGTGCGGCAGAAGACAACCTGCATTTATACCTTATCAACTCACCTCTTAGCAGAGATATCAGATATGAGGAAGGCAAACCGGATTGGCTTGCTAATGCAGAAAAAGCACTGGGGCTGTGATAATCCAACTCTGCTACCACAAAAAAGGAACCGGTCACCCCGGTTCCTTTTTCTTATTCAATTACTTTTACCGTGATCTTGACAGCTCCAGCCCTTCGCCAGCGTAAAAACCTGACCTTTCACCAGATAAAGCTTTTCCCCTTCTCTGATCACCGGCTGGGTATCCCTGGCCTCACCGCTGCCTTGTATAGATATTTCAAGAGAATTGCCGGACGTTACCTCTCCCGTCATCAGTAGCACATCCGTATTATCATCTTCTGCATATACGCAGAGATTTCCGGCAATCAATACTACCAGCATTAAAAAGGCTGCCATTCTTCCCAAGTACAAAATACAAAACAGCACTTGCTAGCGGTTTTCTTTCTAATTTAAATCCACTCACTTACGATTGTCAGCATTCATCTTCATTATCTCATATTCATGATCCGTGATAAACAGGTAATCCTTTCGTCCCTCGGTGATGGCACGGACAAAATAGCCCTGTACGTCCTGATGGATACGCTTTCCGCTTCGGATGATCACGTAATGGACGCACTTTTGCTGTTCCTCTGACCAAAGATCCACCTCCCTTAGTTCACTTGTGCGATAGTAGGTCTTAACAACCTGCATGCGTACGATCTCAAAATCATGATATCCTTTTTTCGGCAAAACGGTTAAGGCATACCAGAAAGCCAATGCAAATAACACAGCGACTAATGCGAGCGCCACGATCCCACCAATGATCCCGGTATACTTAAAAAGGATTACCGCCGCGACAATCCCCATGATTGTTCCCATGACTGCAAGAAAGATCAGCGCTGCCTTATCCCGCTCGTTGATCATGCGAAGCACGCGCTGCTCATCGGCATAAGCGCGTCGAAACTCCAATTCTTCCGGTGCCACCTTATACTCATTGTAATCCATTAGTTCTCCCCCCTTCACGTCCCTCTGTATGGTGTATAGGAAGCATCAACCCCTTCCCAATTCAGGATTTCTGTTCTGTATGTCTTTAATTATTCTGTCCTGCTTCTTCGCCTCATCATACAAGCTATAATAATATATCGCTGCTATAATAACATACGGAATGGTGATAGATCTGAAATATTCAAACCATCCCTTTGGGCTGATCGGATCAACTATACTAAGCAGGATAAGAAAAACGGCACATAATATCATTACAATAACATACTGCAAAACTATCATTAAGAGCGGGCTAAACTCGTCAAAAACCTTATTTAATGACAGGACAAAGGATGCGATGACACACAACCCAAACATGATCAACGTATTGGAATTACTTGTTTTCGTCCCGATTATAATATTCACAACGGCTCCTGATACGGAAACCATCGTGTAAGATATGCAGACATACAGAATCAGAGTTTTTAAGTATTTCTTCATACGGTTTTCCTCTTCATAACTTTCAGATATTCATTAAACGCTTTTTTGTAGCTTCTGTTAACGCAGATTCTTTCCCCATTGTCAAAGGAGGCATATACTTTCATATTCAAATCCGGTTTTAACTGTTTGATTTTATAAATGTTGATCAGATTTGATTTTGAGACTCTCACAAATCCATAATTCCAAAGTATTTCCTCACACGAAGCCAGTGTATTCATCAGGCGGAACACTTCTGTCTTAGTATAAGCAAACAATTTTCGATCAACGAAATCCAGATAGTAAATATCATCAGGATCCAAAATGGTTTCATCCCAATCATCCAGATCTTCATCCGCCGGTCGTCCCGAAAACGACGGCCTTTCCGAATTCACGGAATCCATGATTTGACGAATAACGGGACGCATATTTGTAAAATACACGTCCACGTGTTCTTCTTTGCAATTCTTATCTTCAAACAGGTTTAATTTCATACGTTGTTTCAGATTGCATTCCAGATAAACAGGAAGGCAAATACGCACCCCCATGAATTTTTAGTGTATTTTCGTATCATCAGCATACCGTACAATGCCACAAACGTGGTTGCCAGATCTACCATTCCCGGGAAGTCAAAGTGAATGGGATGAAACATAATTCCCATCAGAGTACAAACGAAAGCTCCCCAGTCAAATAGTTTGCTGTTTAACGGATATCTCTCCGAAATAAACTCGGCGATCACCGCATAATTAAATCCTTCAAAAAATCCCCATACAACGGCAACTATCAGCGTTCCGGCGATTACAGTCGTGATCCCTGCCCTTTGCAGATCAGGCGTCAGCATAATGCTTAACGGTTCATATCCCTCAAACTGCCCGGATAATACTATGTATGCGATATACGGAAGGAAACACAGGATAGTTCCTAACACTGCTCTTCCTGCATTTCCTTTCTTAAGTCCGAAGCTTTTGAATGAAGCCTTCCGTAAGATACATACCAGCGTAATCCCCAACCCCGCCATTCCGAATTCCATACCGGCTGCCGCTAATAGTCTCAGCCAAACGGAAATACTGCTGTCCCTGCAATAATTCATCAACTGATTTCCGATCACGCCATATATGCAATATATCGTCATGGTAACCAGCGCAATTATCCACAGGTTCACATCGAGTTTTTTCTGCTGCTCCGTTAATACACGTTTCTTGATTTTTTTCATTTGGCAATGCTCCTTTTTCTTTGATAGCACTACCATAACAGATTTCAAACGCACCCGCGGTAAAATATGCACAAGTTGCGTTTCATGACGTACAAGTTGCATTTGACCTTAACTGATTATACCATTCTGTCATCATAAGCGCTATAATAAGCCTTATGATTGATTACTTAACCATACTCAAGATCATAATAATCGTTGCTTTCATAGTCATCCTTATCCTCAGGGCTAATGGGCCGACAAGGAACAAAGCGGCTATCGACAGAAGTATTGCTTTCCTGAGGGAGCGTCTTACTCCTCCGGTATATCCTTATGCGCCTGATCCGGTAATATATGACCAATTTAAAGATAACTGCACCGATCCGGCACTGCTGACAGCTCTTGCCTATGATATATTAAGACACTGCGGTATGGAACCGCATAACCTTACGGTAACAACCAAGACCGATATGGGTCTGCGCCACGCCGCCGGCACATACAGTTCAGATGGTATCAACAGCGTGATCACCATATTGGTGACTCCCTCATCCCGCTATAACATCATCCATTCTGTCCTCATACATGAATGTATGCATTATTTCCTTTTTCACACGGGTATCCGTAAGGAAGAAACTCATGAAAATGAAATCCTCACCGATGTGGCGACCTGCTATATGGGGTTCTATCAGTTTATGTATGATGGATATCTGATGGTTGGCTATCTGAGAGACAGCGAGCTTAAGTATGTCCATAATAGTCTAAAAAATGATAA
The DNA here is from genome assembly GCA_947169935.1 of uncultured Lachnospiraceae bacterium. GTDB lineage: Bacteria > Bacillota > Clostridia > Lachnospirales > Lachnospiraceae > NK4A136. Next base: position 2,217 of record CAMVRS010000187.1, on the reverse strand, counting down.
CACATAGTTCCCCGACCGGAACGGAGCGGAGACCGAACCTTGAAATGACGGAGTCAGAGTCCGATGTCATGCTTCCAGGATTGCCCTGTTTATGCGGATTTCCACTCATATTTGCCGAAATAGTTACCAAGCGAGTTACCAAACATATTCGCTTTGCTTCATTAACAATAACTACTCTTTGCTATTGGAATATGCATATAGCTGAGTATTTATGGTTGATACAGCTTTAAATCAGTAAGTATATTCTGGATCTGTGCAAAATGCCGGTCTCCTGTCCAAACGGGAATGTTATATTTCATTGCCAAAGTAGCTATTATGGCGTCAGAAAAAAGGTACTGTGAGCCCGTTCTTTCTTAATTTGTACAGATTACTGCCTAAAAGCTGCCAATCTTCGGTGCTCAATGATTTTTCGTCAAATGCCTCAATCTTCCTTCTCAAAGACATCTGATAACTCTTCTGTAGGCTTATTCCAAAAATCTATGAAGACATTAGTGTCTGCCAGAAGCATCAGATCATACTCCTTTCACGCAATTCATTTACTGCATTGGCATCGACATTTATCTTACCTGCCGATTGCATAAAACGTCTTTTTTTCTCAGCTTTAGACATAGAATACCATATAAATACTGCATTATCCGCTTTTCAAAGTCTCATTATAAGTCTCATTATACTTGAATGCGGAATTTACTTCCGCATTCAAGTTAACGAATAATCATTAAGCAACGACTCTTTTTCGACTCCCTTTTCAACTATATACTGATTAAGCTTGCTTGCGTTCTCGTATATCTTTTTAAGTCTCTGATCATCCGAATACTTCATGCTACCAGGCGTCTCTCTTTCATAATATTCTTATAAAAATCACTATTCTGATTGACCTCATGGATCTCAAAGACATCCACATCTTTATTCAGTGCGTGTCTGAGTTCTTCGGCAAAGGCAAAAATCATCGTGAGCTTAAACTGTTCCCCACCTTCTACCAGAAAATCCAGATCACTATCCGTGGTAGCCTCATTTCTGGCATACGAACCAAACAGGTACACTTCCTGGATTTTATACTTGTCAGCAAGCGGTTTAACGACTCTGACAATCTCATCAAATTCTATTGTCTTGTCCATCACCTCAGCTCCTTTCATACCGCTCAATTCTGCATACATGATTTGTTATCGTCAAAGTGATCAGTATTACCTATGATTCCTTTTCCACACCTATGCGATTTGAGACATCTTTTATATTCAAATCATCCGGATTGATCACAAAATACTTAGGGTTAAGACTGTTAATGATATTGTCTATCAATTCCAGACCATCATCGGTCAGGTTGTTAATGCGGTCTATCACTGCCTGAGTACTCATTTTACATCTCCCCGGAAAACAATATGCACCCTAAGCAAATAATCATAATAACACTCTTACTGTAACTAATTATAATTTTACCATTATCACGCTATCATTTCAAATCAAATATCTTCCTTGCCAGTTTATCTGCCACAGCTTCTAGCCTGATAAACTTTGATGAACGCTTAACCAGGTTTCTGTTCTTATCCGGATGATTCACCACCATATCATAGACCTTGTTGGCACGGTTCTCTATGATATCTACGCAAGCCCGACACCATTTAAGCTGTTTCTGCATAAGCTGTTTATGTCTTTTTATTTCAGGCTTATCATTATCATGGATGGCCAGATCTACCTTATGGATAACGGTCTCATCGACGGGGATCATATTGTTGATATTGAGGACACCGAGTAATTTAGGAGCACCTTTGTCAGTTCTCTTGCTTTCGTCAAAAATTTTCAGAAAATCGACCTGACTTTTCATCGTCTTGAACTTATCTTTTGGTGAAGTCAATGGAATACAATATTTCCGTCCGTTAAGTAACACTATCACACCTACAAAGGGACGATCCTGCTTGCCACGCTGTGGGGATATGGACATAACATTATCATCTACATTGGACAGATCCCGGATATACTTCAGATCAGTATAATAAAAGTTTAGTTCCTTCATGCTTTTCTCCTATCATAACAGTAACGGGCTGCATCCTGAGATGCAGCCCGTAAAATCCTTTTTTTGCCGGTAGGGTTCCCGTCTGATATAATTCCCATTTATTTTATATGGTAGGGCTCCCATTTGATAAAGTTCCCGCTTATTTTATATGGTGGGGCTCCCATCTGATAAAGTTCCCATTTCGCTTGGCAAGGAAACCAATCACATCT